>CATPCJ010000161.1 GCA_955652915.1 uncultured Bryobacteraceae bacterium | reverse complement strand
CCATGTAGACTGGGCCACGGCCAAGTCATTGGGCTTGCGCCTGGTCCGCAGCCTTGCCGACCAGTTAGGAGCCGAGGTTGAAGTGCGATCCGATGCGGGAACGCAGATACAGTTAACTTTTGCCGCCGCGGCTTAGTTTCCCAATGAAGACAATGTATGCCTGCACGTGTTCTGATCGTCGAAGATGAGCGGATCACCGCCGAAGACCTGAGGGACATTCTTACTGGTCTGGGTTACAACGTGGTGGCTTCGGTTTCAAGCGGCGCGGATGCGGTAGCTTTGGCGGAAGAGACCCAGCCCGACTTGGCTTTGATGGACATTCAGATCAAGGGTCCAATGCCCGGAACCGAAGCCGCTCGCGTTCTGCGGGAGCGCTTCAACATCCCTGTAATCTTCTTGACCGCGCACGCCGACGCCGAAACAGTTTCGCGCGCGAAGTCCTCGGAGCCCTTGGGTTATATCGTCAAGCCATTTCAGGAAGGTGAATTGCGTGCCGCCATCGAGATAGCTTTGTACAAACATGCGGTGGATCTGAAATCGCTCGGCAAGTCGGAATTATTCGCCTCCACCTTGCGCGCCATCTCCGACGGTGTGATTTCCGTGGATCGCTCCGAGTCCATCGCGTTTCTGAATCCAGCGGCGGAAGGCTGGACCGGTTGGAGCGCGCGCGAGGCCATCGGGCGGCAGCTCCGCGAAGTATTTCCTCTGCTGGATGCCGCTAGTGGCGAAGGCGTGGAGACTCCGCTCTGGCGCGTTTTAGGCGAAGGCAGCCTGGATGACTTGGGCGAAGGTATTCTGCTGATGAATCGCGGCGGCACCAGGCGCGCCGTCGCCGGCAGCATCGCGCCCATCCGCGATCATCGCGGCCAGGTCTCCGGCGCCGTTGTTTTTTTTGGGCGTGCCCTGGGCGAATCCCGGATCGTGCCGGTCATAGCGGGTCCCGAGGTGGACTCCAGCCTCGGCGTGGGCGGCTTCAAAATGGTGGCGGCTTCAAACTCCATTAAGCAGGTCTTGCGATTTGCCCGGCGCGTCGCCGAAAGCGAAGTTTCCACCATTCTGATCGAGGGCGAGAGCGGCACCGGGAAAGATATCGTCGCTCAATTCATCCACCATTTCGGAAGGCGCAACCAGGGACCGTTCGTCCCCATCAACTGCGCGGCGATTCCCGAAAATTTGCTGGAGAGCGAACTATTCGGTTACGAGAAAGGCGCCTTTACCGACGCGCGCGCTTCTAAAGCGGGCCTCCTGGAGGTCGCTTCCGGTGGGACCATCTTTCTGGACGAGATCGGCGAGATGCCGGTGCTGTTGCAGGCCAAGATGCTGCGGGTGCTGGAAGAGCAAACTTTCCGGCGTCTCGGCGGAGTCCGCGATATCGAGGTGGACGTGCGGGTTCTGGCGGCCACCAATTCCAATCTGGCGGAAGCCATTGAGCAAGGCAAGTTCCGGCGCGACCTCTATTACCGTCTCAACGTTATCCAAGTCTTCCTGCCCCCGTTAAGGGACCGGAAGGAGGATGTGCTTCCGCTTGCGGACAATTTCGTGCGGCTCTACAACGGGAAATTCAAGCGCGACATTCAGGGCCTCTCGAACGCTGCTGGAGCAATGCTGTTGGCCTACGATTGGCCGGGCAACGTGCGTGAGTTGCGCAATGTGATCGAGCGGGCCATGGTGCTGGAAGACTCGAATTGGATACAGGGCCCTAGTCTCCACATCGCCTCCCCGGGCAGCAATCCTTTGCTGGCAGTCCAGCCGGGCGAATCGGAAGAAGGAAATTTCACCCTGAGTTTGGAACAGATCGAGCGAAAACTCCTGTCGCAGGCTCTCACAAAAGCCGCGGGCAATCAGACCCGGGCGGCCGTCATACTAGGCATCACCCGCGATACGCTCCGGTACAAGATGAAGAAGTTTCGGCTGGGGACGGGAGGACTGGGGACTGGGGACTAGGTGCTCGGGACTAGGGTGGTGGCCATTCTCGCGTTCCAGGCCCCCAGCCCAGCCACAACCAGGGTTGCGTTCAACGCAACCTCGTTCTATACTGAATCTTCATGCGGCCCTATCACTCGTTCCGATTTAGCTACTGGTGGTTTCACACCTAAATCGAGCGGGTGCGGTTGGAATAGGGAATAGAGATCGAAAACAACCCACTCGAAAGAGTGGGTTTTCTTTTTTAGGAGAGAGCAAATGATCATCTCGATGAAACTCCACTCGACCAGGCAGGAGATTGAGCAAGTGTGCGAGCGGATACGGGATTTCGGCTATAAGATCCACGCGATCGAGGGGGAACAGCGTGTGGTCATTGGCGCGGTCGGCGTTGGCGACACTACTGCCTGCCTGGAATCTGTGGAAGCCATGCCGCAAGTGGAGAAGGCGGTGCGCATATCGGCGCCGTACAAATTCGTGAGCAAGGAGTTTCACAGCGAGCGAACGCGCATCCGCGTGAATGGCTGGGAGATCGGCGGCGATGAATTCATCGTGATGGCCGGGCCATGTTCCGTCGAATCGGAGAAACAGATCATGCAGGCGGCCGAAGCGGTGGCCGAGTCGGGCGCGCATCTGCTGCGGGGCGGGGCCTTCAAACCGCGCACTTCACCGTACGATTTCCAGGGGATGGAGACCGAGGGCCTGAAGCTTCTCGCCAAAGCCAAGCTGGCTACCGGTTTGGGAATTATCACCGAAGTCATGAGCGACCGCGATGTCGATCTCGTCGCCGAGTACGCCGATATTCTGCAGATCGGCGCGCGGAACATGCAAAATTTCGCGCTTCTGAAAACCCTCGGCAAGTGTAGCCGGCCTGTCTTGCTGAAACGCGGCATGAGCTCCACCGTCAAGGAACTGTTGATGTCGGCGGAATACGTGGTGGCGCATGGAAATCCAAACGTTATTCTGTGTGAGCGCGGCATCCGGACCTTTGAGACCGTGACGCGCAATACTTGCGACATCGCGGCGGTTGCGGCGCTGAACGAGCTCACCCATTTGCCGGTAATTCTCGATCCCAGCCACGCCACCGGCAAGCGGAGCCTGGTGCCGGCCCTGTCGCGCGCCGCCGTAGCCATTGGCGCCGATGGCCTTTTGGTGGAGATGCATCCGGCGCCCGAAAAGGCCATGAGCGACGGAGCACAGTCCCTGGACATTCCGCAATTCCGGAAGATGATGCTGGATTTGCGGCCTTACGTGGATCTTTGGAAAGAATCGCGCGTGACACAAGCCATCGCGGCGGTGTAACCTTCCGTTGTGCGCTTTCGTTTCCAACCCTGGCAGCTAGCCGTTGTGCTGGTGGTCCTGTGCGCCGCCGCAGTCGCGGGAATATACAAGTATCGTGTTCGCGGCGGGTCGAACCCGGCCGGCATGATGGCGTATTTGCCTACCGCGAACGCCACTGTCGTCTACCTGGATGTGGCTGCGATTCGGCGCTCTGGTCTGCTCAATATGATCGCCGGTTCCAAGGCTGCCCAGGAACTGGAGTATCAGCAATTCGTGGAAGAAACACGGTTCGATTACCGGCAGGATCTGGACGCAATCGCAGCCACCTTCAAAGACGGCCAGGTGTTCTTGGCCCTGCGCGGGCGCTTTCACTGGAAAAACTTGATGGAGTACGCAAAGAATCAGGACGGTTCATGCCGCAACAGTTATTGCATCATGCCCGCCAGCCAGCCGGGCCGGCGGATTTCTTTCTATCCGATCCACCCGGACTTGATGGCGATGGCGGTCAGCAAGGATGACTTTGCGGCCTACCAGATCATGCTCAAATCCGGTAAGTTGGCGGTGCCGCCCTTTAGTCAACCAGTCTGGATGTTGGTTCCCGCCAGTGCGCTGCGCAATTTGGATTCTTTGCCGCCCGGCACCAGGCCATTCGCGTCGGCGCTACTGGAAGGGACGAATGAAATCGTGTTTACCATCGGCCAGGATGGCGATCGTCTGGCCTTGTCGCTGAATGTTCTGTGCCGCGACGCCCAAACGGCGTCGACGTTATTGGAGAGTTTTGAAAAGACAACCGCGACGCTTCGGAAATGGATCGAGCGCGAGCATCAGCAGCCGAATGCGGCCGATTGGAGCGGACTCCTGGTTGCCGGATCGTTCCGCCGCGAAAACGAGCGCGTGTTCGGCCAATGGCCCCTATCGCGCGCGTTCGTAGCGGCCCAATTCTCAGATTCATTTTGAAGGCGCGCCACGTCGGTACACTGGAATTTATGGAAAAACGCACGCTCGGCAAGACCGGCATGAACGTCACCGTCCTGGGGTACGGCGGCGCTGAAATCGGCTTTCGAAAAGTTCCCGTGGAAACCGTCGGTCAACTGATCGGCGGCGCGCTGGACGCGGGGTTAAACGTCATCGACACCGCGGAGTGCTACATCGACAGCGAAGAGATGATCGGCCAGACCGTGGCTCACCGCCGGAACGAATATTTTCTTTTCACCAAGTGCGGCCACGATATCGAAGGCGGCCACTGGGACCCCAAGAAAATGGCGGAAACGATCGACCGAAGCTTAAAGCGCCTCCGCACGGACCGCGTGGATCTGCTGCAACTGCATTCCTGCACCGAAGAGCAACTCCGGCAAGGCGACGTAATCGATGTTGTCCGCCGGGCTCGCGACGCCGGCAAAACTCGCTTCATCGGCTATAGCGGCGACAGTCAAGCCGCGCTCTACGCCGTGGAATCCGGGGCCTTCGACACTTTGCAGATTTCCGTCAGCATCGCCGACCAGGAAGCCATCGATCTGGCATTGCCGGCCGCCCAGGCGCGCGGAATGGGAGTCATCGCCAAGCGCCCCATCGCCAATGCCATCTGGACGCACGATTCCAAGCCGGATGCCTACTATCAACCGTATTGGGAGCGTTTCCATCAACTCGATTACGATTTTCTGAAAGGGGACTTCCAGCAAGCTGTATCGGCCGCCCTGCGTTTCACCCTTTCGGCGCCGGGCGTCCACACGGCCATCGTGGGAACAACCAAGCCAGGCCGTTGGAAGGAGAATGCGGACCTTCTGAAAGCCGGTCCGCTGGAGCACGATCGATGGGAAGCTATCCGTGCCAAATGGAAAGCGGTGAGCCGGCCGGACTGGATTGGCCAGACCTGATTTGTGATATATTAATGACCTGTAGGTAAGTCGCTTAATTGTTTTGTCCGCCATTCCCAAACCTCTTTAAAGTTAGCGACAGGAGCTAGATCATGAACCTTCGTCCGCTGCACGACCGCGTTCTCGTTCGCCGTCTGGATGAACAGGAATCCATGCGAGGCAGCATTATCATCCCGGACAGCGCGAAAGAAAAACCGCACCAAGCCGAAGTGATCGCCGTGGGAAGCGGCAAACTGCTCGAAGACGGCCAGCACGCCGCGATCGACGTCAAGGCGGGCGACCGGATTCTCTTCGGAAAGTATTCGGGAGCCGATGTAAGAATCGACGGCGAGGAGTATTTGATCCTCCGCGAGGATGAAATCCTGGGAGTACTCGCATAATGAACAAGCTTGCTTGCACTCTTCTGGTAGCGATGGCCTCCATGGGCGTCGGCGCCGCGCAATCCAAGGTGGCCGTCGTGAATTCGCAAAAGGCCATTCTCGAAACCGCGGAAATCAAGAAAGCTCAGGTGGACCTCGAAGCCAAGTTTAAGCCTCGCCAGGATCAGATGGCCAGACTGACGAAGGAGCTTCAGGACATCCAAACACAACTGCAAAGCGGCAAGCTCAACCCCACCGGCGAGCAGGAATTGCAAGTTCTGGGAACGAGAAAACAGCGGGAATTGCAGCGCTTGCAGGACGATCTTCAGGCCGACGTCGATCGGGAGCGGAACGACATTCTGCAGCGCTCCGGCACGCACATGCAGGAAATTGTGAAAAAGCTGGCCGACGAGAAAGGCCTGGACGTGGTCATCGATACCAGCAACACCATCTTCTACAAGGCCAATCTCGATCTCACCGCCGAAGCCGTGGCTGCTTACGATAAGGCCTATCCGGTAAAATAAATGTAGCTTGATGTCCAGCTACCTCGAAGACTACGGCACCTCGGAAGAACGGCGCGCCAAACGAATCCGGCTGATCAAGCTGGGGTCCATTGCATTCTTTTCAGCGGTGCTGGTGGGGATCGTTTTCTACGCTCTGTTCAAGAATCGCGGGGAGCAACAACAAGCCAAGGCTTTCGTGGCATCGCTGGCGGCGCAGGATTATCAGGGCGCTTATCGCATGTGGGGCTGCACCGATGCAAGCCCCTGCCGCGACTATCCATTCAACCGGTTCATGGACGATTGGGGGCCGAAGAGCACCCATGCCGACGAGTCTTCCGCGCGGATCGGGCTGTCGCAATCCTGCGGCTCCGGCGTGGTGATTCGCATCGATTACAAAAACTCGCAACAACCGGTTCCTCTTTGGGTGGAGCGTAAGACAAAGCAGATCAGTTACGCGCCTTGGCCGGAATGCCCCGGCAGACACCTGCACCTGGGCGCCTGGCTGCGCTCCTTATTCAACTAAGCGACTGTTACGAAATAACCATTCCATTTTCGACGTAGCGGCACTCGTGCCGGCGCCCGGCTTTCTCTGCGCGGATAGGTGTCGAGAGAGTCTCGTGTGCCCCAAAGGGGCTGATTACCAGTGGGGGAAGGACCCACTCGAATAATTGATGGGTAGATTCGATAGCTGGCGAGCGGTGGGTCCGAGTAACCGGGCTGACCGGAACCTCGCGACAAAGCCCACAAATGGTGGGCGAGTAATCTGGCAGGCCGTAATACGCGTGAAGCTTGAGCAGGCCTCGAAAGCGAGTTCGAGGCGAGTATCAGAGCGGTTAGAACGAGTCTCAGACGTCTGAAATCGTGGGCTGATATCAATGAAGACCTACAAGGTTTGTACGACGAACTTCGTGGGAGTTTTGATCATATAGATGGCTATCTTAGCCTCTTTACTCCGCTTCAAAGGCGCCTGGTTCGCGATGGCGATGGCCATTCGAGGGTTTGCCACGGTCGGACGGCGTGCGGATCTTTCTCTCCCACCTCCGCCATTGCCGTTTGCGGTTCCACCGTTCTGGACACGCCTAAACACGATGTTGTATTCGGATTCAGAAAAACGGAGCCGAGCCTGTTGAAACCGGCCGCAGCCAGGATTGGATGCTCCACGCGGACGTGCATATAGTACTACTTCACTCGTAGCGTAGGGCAATGAGCGGATCGACTCGCGCCGCGCGCCGGGCTGGAAGATAACACGCCAGCAACGACACCAACACCAGGGTGGCCGCACCCGCACCTAGCGCAAATGGATCGCGCGGAGCGACATGGAACAGGAGCGAACTCATCAAGCGAGTTAGCAGCAGTCCTCCTATCAGGCCAATCGCAAGTCCAGTAATTACGAGCGCCATTCCCTGGCGTTGGACCAGCAGCAATACCTGTCCCGGCCGCGCGCCCAGCGCTATTCGAATCCCAATTTCAGCGGTGCGTTGCGTTACCACGTAGGACATGACTCCATATAATCCGACCGCGGCCAGGAACAACGCCGCCGACGCGAAGAAAGCGAGTAAGACCAGCGAAAATCGCCGCTGCGAAATGGACTGCGACACAATCTCCGTCATCGGTTGAATAGCGTAAATGGGCTGTGAGCGATCCACGTTCAGAATGGCGGACTTCATGGCGGAACCAAGACTGCCGGGATCTTGCGCGGTACGCGCGAGCACCGTGATGGCCGGCAGGAACGCACCCACGAATCCGGGCTGTGTGAAGGGCGTATAGACCTGTACCGGCGTGTCCTGATCGAGTCCGGCTACTTTCACGTCGGCGACAACGCCAACAATCTCACGCCATCTTGGTGGATCGGCAAATCCGATTTCGAGCCGCTTTCCTATGGGGTTTTCGCCGGGAAAATACCGGTCCACCAGGGTTTGATTGACCACCCCGACCAAGGGCGATTCCCGCAGATCGCGAGCATTGAACAATCTCCCTTGCGTCAAGCGAATTCCCATGGTTTCGAAGAATCCGGGCGTCACCGAGAAGTAGTTGGCCACCGGCGCCTGGCTGACCGTAACCGGAGGCTTGCCCTCAAAACGCATGATGAAAACCGGGTTCCCGAGCAGCGGCACGTCGGTGGAGATCCCAACAGACTTTACGCCGGGCAATGCGGCAACGTTACGCAAGATTCCATCGGCGAGCTGAAGCCTGAGCTCCGGACGATCCTTATACTTTATCGGCGCGGGGTTGAGGCGCATGGTCATCACGTGTTCGGGATTGAAGCCCGCGTCCACATGCGCAATCTCGTAGAAGCTCCGCAGCAACAGCCCAGCGCCGATCAGCAGAATCAGGGCCGCCGACACCTGCGCCACCACTAGAATATTTCGCAAACCGCTGCGCGACGTGCCGCCTCGCGATCCTTCTTTGAGCAGCGAATTGAGGTCTGTTCGCGACGCGTGCCACGCCGGCGCGAATCCGAAAACGATACCGGTGACAACCGAGACGATCAAGGTGAAAGCAACCGCTCGCCAATCTAAGGCGACCTGATTCAAACGCGGAAGATTGGCGGGGGCCAGCGAAAGCAAACCATGAAACGCGGAGTAGGCGAACAGCAAGCCCACCAGTCCGCCGGTCATCGACAGCAACAGGCTTTCAGTGAGCATCTGTTGAAGGATGCGCGCGCGTCCGGCGCCCAGCGAATTGCGAATGGCGATTTCACGGTGCCGCCCAGCCGCCTTGGCCAGCAGCAGATTCGCGACGTTCGCGCATGCGATCAGCAGCACGAACGCAACCGCGCCCAGCAGAATAAGCAGGGTAGGCCGCAACTGGCCCACTGTGTCCTCAAGCATCGAATTCACAGCGATGCTTTCATCCTGGTTCATTTCGGGATATTGCCGGGCTAGCCGCGCGCCGATAGTCTGGAATTCGGCGCGCGATTGTTCCAGGCTCACGCCGTTCTTCAACCGCGCGACGACACGCAGGCGGTGATAATCACGGCGAGCCTTGGTTGGATTGTCGAGCCCCAGGGGCGCCCACATAGTTGCTTGCGGCGGATATTGGAAGCCTTCCGGCATTACGCCGATCACCGTACGCGGACGGCCGTCGAGAATGAGATTCTGTCCAATGATTTTCGGATCGCCGCCGAAACGCAGCTTCCAGATGCCGTTCCCAAGAATCACGACGCCATCGCGGCCCGGTTGGTCTTCATCATCGGTGAAGATGCGGCCGAGCACTGGTGAGATATGGAGAGCGCCAAAGAAACCGCGATCGCAGATGGCGCCAAGATAGCGCTCCGGTTCATTCCCGTTCGAGGCCAGGTTGAACGTATTTTGCTGGTAAGCTCCGATGTCGGCGAATACGCGATTCTGCGTCCGCCAATCGTAATAGTTGCCGGGAGCAACGGGAAACTTCGGGAAATTGCGTTTGAGATTTGTCTCCCAAACGTTCACAACTTGTTCAGCCCGCGGAAACGGCAGCGGACGCAGCAGAACTCCATCGATGACGCTGAACATGGCGCTGTTGGCGCCCACACCCAAGCCGAGGGCAAGCACCGCGGCCAAGGTAAATCCGGGATTCTTCCGTAGCGTCCGGAATGCGAATTGCAGATCTTGGAATAAAGTCATGGCGAAACAATGGGGTGACAGCCACCTCATTGTTTCATTTAGACGGCTCTGAAGACAAACCGTTAGGATTGCATGCGATGCTGAATTGAGTGCGCTACGAAGCGATTCTGTTTGATTTCGATGGCGTCCTGGTGGACAGCGAGCCGGTTCACTGCGAATGCTGGCAAGAGATTCTGAAGCCCTACGGCTTGAAGTTGGATTGGAAAACTTATTGCGAGCATGGCATCGGCGCGGCAGACCGGTTATTACTGGCGCGGCTCTGT
>CATPCJ010000160.1 GCA_955652915.1 uncultured Bryobacteraceae bacterium | reverse complement strand
GGGTTGCACGGCTTCTCCCTTTCGACTCCGGGCAGTTTGAAAGATGGATCGGCTCACTCCATCCAATTGCAATTCACCGATAACGGCGCAGCGGCAGGGACTGGAGCGGTGCAATGCGGCGGAGGTGGCCCCACGATAACGCTGTCGTTGAGCCGGACGGCTTTGTATTTCGGCGTCAACGGATCGCTGGTCACCGGCGCGCAGACCGTGGCGCTTACGTTTACGGGTGCGAGCGGAGTGGGTTGGACCGCGGCGTCCAATCAATCCAGTATCCAGGTTTCTCCAACGTCGGGAAGCGGCAATGCGCTGCTGCAAATCGCGGCCGCGGCGGGGTCTAGCGGCGTGGTGACAATCACCGCGCCGGCAGCGTCAAATTCACCGCGTCAGATTCCAGTGAACGTTGCAAGCGCGGCTAGCGGGAATCCATTCGGAAGTTTCGACACGCCGGCCAACAATACCGCGGGCGCTGTGGGCGCGATTCCGGTTGGCGGCTGGGCCCTGGACAATGTCGAAGTCACCGGCGTCGACATCTTGCGTGAGCCGGTGGCGGGTGAGCCCGCGGGCAATCTGATCCCGGTCGGCAGCGCGGTTTTCGTCGCCGATGCCAGGCCGGACGTGCAAGGAATGTTCCCGCTTTATCCGCTCAATTACCGAACCGGTTGGGGTTACCAGATGCTGACCAACTTCCTTCCGAATTCCAGTGGATCCGGTGCGCCCGGGAATGGCACGTACAAAATCCACGCTATCGCTCGTAATAAGGCCGGCAGCCAGATCGACCTCGGTACCAAGACGATCACGGTCAATAATGCCGTTGCCGCCAAGCCCTTCGGCAGCATCGATACACCTGCTCAGGGCGGCGTCATTTCCGGTGCGGACTATGTCAACTTCGGCTGGGCGCTGGCTCCGTTGCCGGCCATGCTGCCTCTCGACGGGTCCACGCTCACGGTGGTGATCGACGGGCAGACAATCGGACATCCCATCTACAACCAGTTCCGTTCCGATATAGCGTCTCTGTTCCCCGGCTACGCGAATAGCGGCGGAGCGGTGGGCTTCTTCCACCTGAACACGACCACGCTGGCCAACGGTCTTCACACGATTTCCTGGAACGCGTTCGACAACCAGGGACATGGTGAAGGACTGGGCAGCCGTTACTTCAGTGTGTTGAATACGGCTGGCGGTGAAGCGGCGCTTGAACCGGACTTGGTCCAACATGGTTTGTACATCGACCAGACGCTTGACTCGGTTGCGGCGGACGCGGATGGCGGCTACTTGGTCACCATGGAAGAAGCGGGACGCATGGAACTGCATCTGGGCGCCGCGCGGGGGAAGTTGCTGGTGTTGGGCGAGGTACGCGATTTGCCGATCGGTTCCAGCCTGAAGGATGGAGTTTTCTACTGGCAGACCGGCCCCGGTTTCCTGGGCGAGCACAACCTGCAGTTTGAACGCCAGGACGGAACCCTGATCCCGGTGCGCGTACAAATCGTGCCTAAACGCTTCTCCATCGAGTAGGATCGGGTAAAAAACGCGACGCGCGCGCGATCTTGCCGGATAGCGGCCTTCTTTGTAGGCAGGTTCCGCTTTTGGAAGTGCATGACAATAAGGGCCATGGCGACATTTTTAACCGCCGCGAGACGATGGCAGGGGAACTGCTCGTAAGACTACGGGGGTGTCCCATGTATACTCGCGTGGTATCGATTTCCGGTATCTCGATTTTGATCGCTGTCTCCGCTTTTGCGCAGTCCCTTGAACGAAGAGCGCAAATCGTGGGCGGCGGTAACCCGGGTCGTGGAAAGTGCACGATCGAAGTTGTTATTGACGGGGCGGCCGAGGTGGAAATCCGCGGTGAGACGGCGATCCTGAGAAATATTTCCGGCCAACCACCCCAATGGCGGCGGTTTGAATGTACCGGGGTAATGCCACCGAATGCGCCTAATTTCCATTTCGCGGGAGTGGATGGCAGAGGCACTCAGGAGTTGGTTCGCGATCCACGCAATGGAGGGGTTGCGGTAGTTCGGATCGAAGATCCTCAAAGTGGGTCGGAGGGATACACGTTTGACGTCACGTGGGATAACGGCGGCAACGGCGTTGGATATCCTCCAAACGACCGAAATTATAACAATGGAAATCCGCGGCCGGGCGATCGAAATCCACCGGCTGGCGATCGATATCCACCGGCTGGCGATCGATACCCACCGGCTGGCGATCGATACCCACCGGCTGGCGATCGATACCCGCCGGCGGGCGAGCGATATCCACCGGCGGGCGATCGATACCCGCCGGCGGCCGGTGATCGATATCCTGGTGCTGGGGGACAAGCTCCTCCCGACGGTGTTTATCGGCCTAACGGCACTCCGGACGGTGGCCGTTGGCAACCTGGCTTCAGCCGGCGCATGCCTGCCGATGAGGCCATTCGAGTCTGCCAGGAGTCTGTTACGCAGCAGGCCGAGGAACGTTTGCATACGCGCCAACTTTCATTTCAACGCGTATCGATCGACGACAATCCGGGACGGAATGATTGGGTAATCGGTAGCTTCGCGGTTCGCCGGTTCAATCGCGACGAATTGTATCGGTTCTCTTGCTCCGTCGACTTCGAGAGCGGACGCGTTCGATCGGCTCAGTTCAATTCCGCCGACGCCGGTGGGTTCCGGCCGCATGATCGGGGAGGCGACAACGCCGTGGTTCAAAGTTGCGAGCGGGCAGTGGAGCAGCGCATCCGTCGCGACGGTTATAACAACGCCAACTTTGACGCGGTCAAGGTGGACAATCGTCCGGGGCGGAACGATTGGATCACTGGCAGGGTCCAGGCAGATGGCCGCTATCGAGGGCAATGGTTCGATTTTTCGTGCTCCGCCAATCCGGAAACCGGATCCGTGCGTTTAGTAGACGTCACCCGCCGTTAAGGCTGTCCAGGGTTCGCTGGGGGCCATCAATCGCGAATAGCGGCCCCCTTCTGAGAACACATTCCCTCACGGTCTTGGCTCTGTAAGTTGTGTGATCTCACTCCCCGTTTTGAGGCTTCCTTTCCAGCCAACCTTGTCCGCGTCCTATTACAGCATCAACTGGCCGCCATTCACCTCGATCGTTTCTCCCACTACGTAGCTGGCGGCATCGGAAGCCAGAAAGGCGATGACTTGGGCGCACTCCATGGATGTGCCGACGCGGCCGAGCGGGATGCCAGCCACGAAGTTACGGATCATTTCCGGAGTCGAAAAAACCTCATGAAAGGGCGTGTCGATCACACCGGGCGAAACAGCGTTCACGCGCACGCCGTGCGGGGCAAGCTCCTTTGCCAGCGATTTCGTAAAGGTAATCAGGCCGCCCTTGGCCGTGGCGTATGCGCCCGCGCCGGGACCGCCGCCGTTTCGCCCCGCAATGGAAACAATGTTGACGATGCTCCCATGCTTGCGCTCGATCATCGAGCCTGCCACGGCTTGCGAGCACAGTACGGCGCTTTTCAGATTGAGGTTCATGATTTCGTCCCAACGATCTTCGGTTACCTCCAGGATTTTCATGCGTTCGATCAGAGAGCCCGCGTTGTTCACCAGAATATCGATAGGCCCTAATTGACTGGCCGCGGCGTTCACCAGCGAGCGAATCCCGGCAGTGCGCCGCACGTCCGCTTGAATGCAAATCGCGTGTCCGCCTGCCGCCGTTATGCCGCTACGGACTTGCTCCGCTCCGTCAGCATGACGATGGTAGCCGATGGCCACCCGGGCCCCCAAGCCGGCGAATACAGAGGCCGTAGCAGCGCCAATGCCCGACGATGCGCCAGTGATCAGCGCAACCTTGCCAGTCAAATCCAGAAAATTCCGCATGTCAAATTATGTCCGCCTTGGTTACTTACCGACCATGCCAGTTCAAAACATTACATCAATGCGCGATCGAGATCGGCTATCGTAATGGTTACATATGAACTGCACGACGCGGCTACTCTCCAGCATCGGCCTGATGTTCGCGACCGGCGCCATCCTGTTCGCGCAAGCACAACGGCAGCCTCCCACGACCGTTCAGGCTATCAACTATATGTTTGGCGACATCAACAGAAGAGTGTTGGACATGGCAAAGGATTTGCCGGAAGCCAAATACAGCCACAAACCGTCGGCGGATGCGCGATCGTTCGGCGACGTGATCGTGCACATCGCTTCAGGCAACATCTTCGCGGCCAAGGTGGGGCGCGGTGAGAAGGTCAACTGGGACGAATTGGATCCGAAGGATTACAAGACGAAGGATGCGATCGTCGCGCTGCTTGACAAATCGATCACGGACGCGGCCGCGAGCCTCAAAGCGATTCCGGCCGAGTACTTTAGCAAGACATTGTCTCCATGGTTAGCCGTGATCGAGCACGAAGGCGAGCATTACGGACAACTGGTGGCTTACTACCGCGAGATGGATTTGGTGCCGCCCGAATCGCGCCCGAAACCCGGCAAGTAGCGTTGGCGTGTATCGGCGACAACCGCTGGTGTTACGATAAACACCACCATGTTCACGCGCCGCCGGATTCTACAAGTCAGCACGGTCCTGGCCGCCGGTAAACTGCCGGCGCAAACAACCCCTAACGCAATCGCGCAACTGAAGAGCCGTCGCGCGGAAGCGCACCCCATTCCGAACGAAGAGCGCCAGGCACGCATCGAGCGCGCGCAACGCCTCATGCAGGAAAACAAGCTGAACGCGATCGCCATGATCGGCGGCACGTCGCTCGAGTATTTCAGCGGTGTGCATTGGGGAACCAGCGAGCGGCTGTTCGTGATGGTCCTGCCGGTGCGGGGCGAGCCTTTCTTCGTGGCACCGGCATTCGAGAAAGATCGGGCGCTGGAACAGATTGCCCTTGGCCCGGCCGGCAAGTCGCCGCACGTTTTTACTTGGGAGGAAGACGAAAGCCCGTACCAGGTGGTGGCATTTGCGCTGAAGGAGCGCGGCCTGGCGACCGGCCGCGTCGGTATTGAGGAACGCGTGCAGTTTGTGTTCGCCGATGGAATCGGGAAGGCGATCCCGGCGGCCACGATCGGCGCTGCGACACAAATCACGGCGGGCTGCCGGATGATCAAGAGTCCGAATGAAATCGCGTTGATGCGGTTGGCTAATCAGGTAACGCTTCAGGCGTATGAGGCTGCGTGGAAATCGTTGCGGGAGGGAATGACGCAAAACGAATTCGGCGCGCTGGTTTCGGCCGCGCATCAAAAGCTGGGATTTCCCGGAGGGGCAGGGGTGCAGGTGGGCGAATTTTCAGCGTTGCCGCATGGATCGACGAAACCACAGGTGATCCGCGAAGGCACAATACTGCTGATCGACGGGGGTTGTTCAGCGGAAGGGTACAAATCCGACATCAGCCGCACCTTCGTTCTCGGCAAACCAACGGACAAGATGAAGCGCTTGTTCGACATCGTCCATCGAGCGCAGGATGCGGCTCTGGCAGCGGCCCGGCCGGGTGTTCCCTGCGATTCCGTGGATGCCGCGGCGCGAAAGGTGATCACCGCCGCCGGTTATGGGCCCGGCTTCAAATACTTCACGCACCGGGTGGGGCACGGGATAGGTTTGGATGGCCACGAGTGGCCTTATCTCACCGCCACCAACACACTGCAGGCCGACGGCAAGAGCATCGCGCTGGCGCCGCACATGACTTTCAGCGACGAACCGGGCGTTTATATTCCCGGGGAATTCGGAGTGCGGCTGGAAGATGACATGCACATTCTGGAAGACCGGGCCGAATTGTTTACACCGCAGAGTATGTCGCTGGAAGATCCGTTTGGCAAAGCTTGATGGAAAGTGGCGCGGACACTTTGTCCGCGGCCTCGAGACTCGTCTCGAGGCTCTTTGCCCGAGCGTCGAGAAGAGTCTCGACGCAGCAGAGCATTTTCCAATCGAAGGATGATACTGAAATCGACTTTTGATTCCAATACAAGATGATCCTGAAAGTGAGGGTGCTGCGAAGCGGCAGGCGCCTCCTTTCG
>CATPCJ010000159.1 GCA_955652915.1 uncultured Bryobacteraceae bacterium | reverse complement strand
TTTATCAGTCCGGCCAAGGCATTCTGATTTTCGATATCGATCAGGGGCATAAATTCGTGCGGCGCATCGATGTCCCCGCGTTTCAGGAAGGTCTTCGCGGTTTCACTGGAAACCTCAAGACACACAGTGCGTACTTTTCCACCAGCAGTCACCGCGTGGGGGCCTTCGATCTGGAAACGGAAAAGATCGTCTGGGATAAGACTTACGAAGCGGGCGCGGATCGATCGGCCATTACTCAGGATGGCAAGAAGATCTACGCTCCTACCGGATACTGGTACTCCGGCCCCGATAGCGGAATGCTGGTGCTCAATGCCGGGAACGGCGAGCTCATAAAACGGCTCAATGTCGGTCCCGCGGCGCACAACAGCGTCGTCAGCCTGAATGGGCGGTTCTTGTACCTTGGCGGCGATACGATGTTGACGGTATTCGATACGCGCGATGAAAAAATGATCCGCCAGATTAAGAACGTGGGTGAACGGGCCATATTCCCCTTCACCGTGGATAGCCGCAATCGCATCGCTTATGTGTGCCTCGGCGATCACGTCGGCTTTGACATTGTCGATCTGAATACGGGAAAGATCACGCACCGTGTTTATGCGGGCAAGGAACATATTGCCCACCGCACGCACGGAGCAGCTCTCACACCCGATGAAAGAGAATTGTGGATCAGCGATCAGGTGGGCAAGAAGCTGTTTATTTATGACGCCACGAAAATGCCTCCGGAGCCGAAGGGCGAGGTCGAGCTATCGCAGGGAGGTCACGGGTGGGTGAATTTTAGCCTGGATGGCAGATACGCGTGGACCCATACGCCCGATGTTTTTGACGCCAAAACCAAAAAGCTCGTCGCCACCTTGAAGGATGAAAACGGCGCGCCGGTGAGCGGTTCAAAGTATTTCGAAGTTCATTTCCGCGATGGCAAAGTTGTGCAGATGGGAAGTGAGTTTGGTCTGGGACGCAAATAGCCAGGCGATCAGCGAGCGTTCGACGCGCTCAAGCGCACAGTGATCCCGCGGTCTTCGTCAATAGTAATGAACGCGTTCGCTTGCACGTCCTTGATCTGCTGCCGGGCGCCGCTCGGCCACTCTACTTCCACCTGCGCGGACGTGTCCTTGCCCAGGCCGAACGTCAGCGCGAGATCGCTCTGCGAGCAGTAGCTGGACCCGCTGCGGACCATGTTCCATTGCTTTCCACCCGCGCTCTGCACGCGCACCACCGCGCCGATGCCATCGCGATTCGAGCGCGTTCCCGCCAGCCGGACGCTCAGCCAGTGATTGCGATTGCCTCCATCGTTGCGGAACAGGTAGGCCGGGCCATTGTTCGTCGAGATCAACACATCCAGATCGCCATCGCGATCGAAATCCGCATAGGCCGCGCCTCTCGCGACGATCGGCCGGTTGAACGCCGGTCCCAATCGCGCCGTGACGTTTTCGAATTTATGATTCCCTAGATTGCGGAACAGTAGCGGCGCCTCCCGATAACCGACCTTCGGCTGCACGCGCCCGATCTCGTCTTCAATGTGCCCGTTCGCCGCGAGTATGTCCGGATAGCCGTCCAGGTCGTAATCGAAAAAGAAGACGCCGAAACTGAGCGACAAAAGACTCGCACGGCCGACGGTGGAGGAGGGCGCCTCATCCACAAACAGTCCATTGCCCTCGTTGTGGTAAAGCCCCAGCATCTGGTTCGAAAAATTGCCGACCAACAGGTGCGGGCGTCCGCTGCGATCGTAGTCGGCGGCATCGGCGCCCATCGCGCCGCGCGCCGTTCCATCCTCGGCATACGCGACGCCGGCCGACATTCCTTCCTCTTTAAACGAGCCGTTGCCGAGATTGCGATACAGCTTGTTCGGCTGCGTGTCATTGGCGACGAAGAGGTCCGGCCAACCGTCGCCGTTGAAGTCCAGCACGGCGACACCAAGCGCCTTGCTGTTGGGATCGCCCAAACCGGCGCGCTCGGCGACATCTTCAAATCGGCCGCCGCCGAGATTGTGGAAAAGCCGCGCGCGTGTTCCCTTGTAGGATTCCGGCGTGCAGTAGGACTTGCTCGAACCATCGAGTGAGCACCACAGGTCGTTGGCGGGAGTCCACTGCACGTAATTGGCGACGAACAGGTCCAGCTTGCCATCACGATCGTAATCGAGCCACGCGGCGCTGGTTCCGAAGCTCGCGTTTTGAATGCCCGCGGCCTTGGTGACGTCCTGAAACTTGCCGTTGCCAAGATTGTGAAACAGATGGTCGCCATCCAGCGCGGTGATATATACGTCGTCGCGGCCGTCGTTATCGTAATCGCCGATGGCGACGCCCATTCCGTGCATCTCGACGTCGAGACCGCTCCCGGCGGTGATATCCGTAAACGTGCCGTTACGGTTGTTGCGATACAGCGCGGGAAGAGTCTTGCGGCCGCGCGGAGTGAAATCCTTGCCGTTGATCAGCAGGATATCGGGCCAGCCGTCGCCATCCGCGTCAAAGAAGGCGCACCCTGAGCCCAGCGTTTCGGGAAGGTACTTCTTGCCCGACCGTCCGGCGTTGTGCACGAATCGAATCCCGGCTTGCGCCGTCACGTCCGTGAACACCGGGCCGTTGGCGGGCGACGCACCAATCAACGCGATTGCCGCGGCCAACAAAACCCACCACCGCCGTTTCATTTCATCTCCGGTTTCACGGCGCTCTCATGTTCGTGGATCGGCTGCCGCTCGTTGTTGTCCTCGGCACTGATCATGCGCCGTTTTTCCGTGATCGACTGCGCCGCCTCATCCGCCTTGAATCGTCTGAAGAGCTTTTCCTCGCGTGCCGCCGCCGTGGTATCGCCGAGGCCTCGATAGCTGAGCATCAGCGTGTAATGCATCTGCACATCTTCGGGATCGACAGCCGCCACCTGTTTTAGCGCCTCCACGGCGGCTGCGTACTGGCGTTTGAGGAACAACATTCGCCCGATTTCGTTCAGCACCACGCGATCCCGCGGATACTTCGATCGCGCCACTTCCAACGACTTCAGCGCGCCATCGTAGTCGCCATCGGCCCGCTGAGTGGCAGCCTTGAAAAACCAGATGCGGCCCAGCTCAGGATTGACCTTCAGCGCCTTGTCAATGTATGGCTTGGCCGCGTCTGTCTCGCCTTCCTGGATGAGGGCGCGCGCGACGTTCAGCCAGCCATCGGCATATTCCGGCTCGGCTTCCGTGACACGCTGGAAAGCATACTCGGCGCCTTTCAGGTCGCCTTGCAGCAGCAGGCCGATGCCCCAATCGTTCCACCGCTCGCGGTCCTGCTTTCGCACCACCGGAGCCCATGCAGACTTGCCCAACGCCAGATTCTGGTTGGCGGTTGCAAGCGTAATAGTTGGCAGGTCTGGAATGCGATCGCGGATTTTGCCGGACACGTTCCCGGGAATCGACGCCGGCAGAAATTGGTATTCCATCGCGTTGTGATCGCGGCCCAGCAGCGCTGGATCCTGCCCCGGCCGTGGCTCGCCGGCAAAAGAAAATTGAGTGTAGTACCACGCGAACTTTCGATAGTTCAGCTTGGCCGTTAAATGAATGGGCCCACGCGCGTCCTTTGGAATGCGCACGCGATAATGCGCGACATCCGCCGCACCCGGTGGAATCAAACGCACGTACAGGAGACTGCGCGTCTGCCATGCATTGCGCTTGTTGATGGGGTTGGCCTGGCCGTCAAGCTGATAGGAGCGATAGAAGTGCGCGCCAGGTTCTACCGGACCCTTGCCGTTATCTTCCACGCGACCGCTCCAGAAAATCACGCGGCCATCGGCGTCTTTCGCCTGCAGTTCAAGCCACACATCGAACGAGTCGACCGTGCCCCCTGGAAAGAAGTGGCCGATCTTCCGCGTGCGCACTACAGCGTCGACGCGCACATCTGAGCCGGGCTCCACCGCGGCCCCCGCCGTATCGATCGGCGCCGCGATCTTGCCGACTTCACGGATCGCCACCGCGCCCTTCTGTTCCGCCTCCTCGCCGACCGCGAATGTAGAATTGGCTTGGACGCCATCTCCACGCCGCACCATCGGCGTCGCGCCTTTCGTCTCATCCACTGGCGAGACCGCGAAAATATCCACGGTAATGAATCCCGACTTCAGGAATTGCTCAAGGGTGCGCATCTGCTCCACGTCCCGATTCACCAGCGCCAGCGCGGTGTTGGCGGCCGGGAATCGGTGCGAGTGAACTTTGCCGCCGTGATTGCCCGGATCGCGCGAGACAACTAATGGCATGTGGCAATCCGCGCAGCCCGAAGTTTGGGCGGGATAGTAGAACGACCGCGCACCCTGCCCGGAGACGCCGCTCGCCTGCCAGTTGTCGTAATCGTTGAAGCCGCGCACCCAGCGATAGTTGTTCACAGGCACATCCAAATGCACTTTGTGACACGACGCGCAAAACTCCGACTCGCGCATGAACGGCTTCATGAACGTCTGCCGATGCGGTTCGGGATTCAGAAATGTCAGGAAGTAATCCGCTCCTTGGATAAAGCGATTATGACTGGATGCAATTTCGTGCAGCGGCGGATAACGAACCGTGAAGTCCGCGTTGCCCATGGTGCTGCCGACATGCACGATGGAGTGGCAGGACATGCAGCCGAGACCGGCTTGCGCCTCGGGCGTGTCGATCTGCTCGCGGATCGGGCGATCGAACCGGCCATTGAAAAAGACGGCGTGATCGTGGCAACCCGCGCACCATTTGCTGGAGCGCGTGCCGTTGACATCCTGCATGTACTCGATCGACTTCCGATAGAACTGATTGTTGAATGACGCGAAGTGATGGGCAGAGCTTTTCCATTGTTCGTAGATATCTTTGTGGCACTGGCCGCACGCTTCGGAGTCCATGAAGAAGTTGGATGGAATGATGTTGCCCGTGTCGGTCTGCGCGGATGAAGGCGCGAATGGCGATCGTGCGCCGGCGCCTTCTTCGTCCATCGATAGCGGTGGCGAGACAGGATTTACGATGCGATCATCCGGGTTGGGGTGCATCCTTTTGTATACAGCGGCGGTGGCGGGCAGCAGAATGAGCATGGATGCGGCGATCCAATACGCGCGCCCGCTCCGCAGTCCGATCGCGATGACGGCTATGACCGCCAGCGCAATGTGCAGCCAAAGGATGGTCCGACGATCCAGCGTATTGCCGCGGATCGCGAGGTAAATGGCCGGCAGACCGGCGACCAGAAGGATCGCGCCCGGCCAGCCGAAACGGCGCAACAGCACGAGGGCCGCGACCATCAAGCCTATCCCGAGCAACAGGTGCAGCACGACGTTGGCCATGTAGAAAATCGACGGCTGCGGAAACGCCACGAGATACGCGCTGTTCACGATGAGGATCGCCAGCGCTATCGTGGTCCGCTTTCCCATGCTGCTACTCCGTTGTGCCGGTGAGCGGCCGGATCAACCGTAACGCCGGCCGTGTCAGATACTCGCGCACGTAATCGGCGTGCGCCGGGTCGCCCGGAAAATTTTCGCTCATTGGATAAGGATAGCGGCTCATGCCATGGAATGGTAGCGGCAACACCGACTGCGAGAACGCCGTATTGGCGTCCGCATCTTTCGCCCAGCCGTCGACCAGCAAAAGAAAATCGCGCTTCCACCCGCTCGGCACCGGCGGCAGACCCGCGCCATTGAAACGGACCTGAATTTCATCGCCCGACCCCATGACTACCATTCGATCGTCAGGCTCAGCCAGCAGCGACTCCACCGCGCCATAGCGAGTGTATTTCCCGGGCGTCGGGTTCCACATGGACGTCAGGCTCACGGTCTGGTAATCGAACATTTCCGGCTGTTTGCGTTCCGGATGAATGGTGGCTTTGGAGAAGCCCCGGAAGTGCAGATCCGCCGACTCAATCGGCAGGGCCGTCATTTTCACGGGAGGCGCGGCATTGTGCTCCACCAGGAACGCTTCGTCCCAATACACGCACAGGTTGGTGACGATGCGCACTTTTCGCGATGCGGAAAGAAACTTACCGGCCAAATCCACCGCCATGGGTTTCGGTTTTCCCGAAGGAATCCCCATGTCTTCGACAACCGTTTTCCAATTGCCGGCGGCGTCCTGCACCTGCAAATAGGGGAACACCAGATCGTGATGCGTCTGAGAAGCCGCCAGGAAAGTGCTGCCGTCGGCCCAGTCCACCCAACCGTTGAGAATCAGTACCGCATGATTTCCCTGAGCCGCGCCGCCGAAATCAAGGTCGAGCGAATGCAGCTCCGCAACTCCGGCGTGATCGCGCTGGAAGGAATCCGGATACACGTGGTCCCGCTTCAGAAGGGCTGCCCGCACATCGTTCCCCCGCGAATCGCGGGCAGCAATCGGATAGATGCGCCGGTCGACACCAAACAACCGGAACTCGGGAAACGGCGGCGATTTAAACTTCTCGTTTGTGACAACGTCGATGGCGGTTGGATGGTCCAGCGCGATGAGCTTGATCTGATCGATGTACGAAACCTCGCGCAGTTCTTCGGTCACCCGAATTTCATACCGGCCATCGCGCGGCTTCAAGGACGCACCGGGAATCGAGACGTACTCATCGTGGTCAACCGGAAAATATTGGCCATCCGCCGAGCTCGCACCCAGTGGCGCGACGCCCAGCACATCCGTGATGAACTCGAAGCGCTCGCCGTTCCAGGTAAAGATCATCGGACAGGAGCCTGCCAGGCGTGGCGCCTCTTTGATGGTGTGAATTTTGTTCACCAGCGGGTTGCGCTCATTCTGCACCAAACCGTTGGGCCACGTGATTCGCACGGTGTCGACTGTGGCTCGCTGTCCAAGCCGGAAAACCAGCGGCAGCCCCGCATAGGTGGCTTTCTGATAATCGCTGCCTGCCTTCACTTCGACCTTGGCGTTGAGAGAGATCTTCGGGTTCTTGACGCCCGCCAACACCACCTCGATCCAGTTGCCGTAGTTCAGCGTGACGTCGCGATCGATATGCAGGGACCCGTCCGCCGCAATTCGCGGGCGGTCCAGCTTGCCATTTCCCTGGAAATCCGCTAACACCGAACCCGCGCGATTCGTTCCCGGCCCCTGCTCAAACTTGCCTGACCGATTCAAGAGCACCAACGCCGGCAGAGCGGCTAGGTCGGTCCTACCATCGCGATTTAAATCTTCGGCAAGCAGTGAGTGCGCGCCCGCGGGAAGCTGGGGCAGAGGCACCGCCACATATGAGCCGCCCAGCTTGTCGCGATATAAAACTCCCGCCCGATCCTCATACGATATGACGATGTCGAAGCCCGGAGTGTCCGGCTCCAAGTCAAAATTGACAGCATCCAACGCCCGGCCCGATACAAACGGAAAACGCTTCGATTCATCGCTGAATCCTGCCGGACCGTTGTTGCGCAGCAGGCGCGAATCATTCCCCAGCAGCAGAAGGTCCTCATCGTAGTCGTGATCGAAGTCGACCCACAGCGCCTTTCGAAACGATCCGGCGGCGAGATCGGCATGTTTCTGAAATCGGCCGTTGACGTTGCGATAGAGCACGGCGCCGCGCGATGTGATCACACAAAGATCGAGCCAGCCGTCGTTATCGAAATCGCCGGGCGCGATGAATACTACATCCCGCAAAGCTTCGAGCCCCGAATCCGCCACAGCCGTTTTTCCGTTTTTGAAAAGCGCCACTCGCGACGGCGACCATGCAATCAGATCGCGCCCCAGCACCGCCACGCCGGAGGGCTGTCCGCTGAAACCATCCGCGATCTTTTCGTCGCGATAGACTGGCGCGCTTAACGGCGCCGGCGGCGGCGCATCAATCGGATCGTAAATTTCGGCATAGGCGCACCACTCCATGTCCTCGGGAACCGCCGCGCCTTCCTGCTCTTTCTTCAGTGCTTGAAAAAGCGCCAGCTCACGCGCGGCATCCTGCGCCCGGCCCAGTTGCCGATAAATTCCATAGAGCTGAAAGTGAGGAGCCGCCAAGTGCGGATTCAGGTCCCGCGCAATTTCAAATTCACGCATGGCCGCGGCCGCGTCACCCTTAAGCTTTTGCAGCGACCCCACCTGATAGCGCGCCACCGGCTCATTGGGCAGCAGCCGGACAAATTCCTGAAATTCCGAAAGCGCCCGATCGAAATCGCCATTCTTCTTGAAAGTGACGCCGAGATTGAACCAGGTGTGCGGCAGTGCCGGGTCCTGTCTCCGTACCTTCTCTAATTCGCGAATCGCGTTCTGCGTGTCTCCGGCGCGCAAGAGGGCGAGCCCGTAATTCAACCGCTCCCGCGCCGACCCGGGCGCGAGCTGGAGCGCCAGCAGAAACTCCTTCACCGCCTCTTTCTGCGTCGTGGGATTTTCATAGAAGGCTTTGCCGATATTGCGGTACTGCCACAGCCGCTCCTGATTGCGATTCCCTTGCGCGCGCGCGATCCATGCGGAACCGGCGGCCGCCAGCAGAACCAATACCGTGATCCAGCCAAATCGCTTCATGTTCTCCGGCTAGCCCGCGTATCCTTGCGCGGCCATCCGCTTCCCGCCCAGCCGGTGCGCGTCGTCTGAAAGCGCATGAACGCCGCTGGCGTCAATCCATCGATTATAAAAATTGAACAAAGCGCACACTGTGATCGCATAGTAAATTGCTTCGTCGGTCCAGCCCACATCGTACAGTGGTTGCATATCGTCCGGCGCGATCTCCGGCGAGCTTCGATTCACCTTGTCGACAAAACGAAACAGGCGCTTGTGTTTCTCGTCCAATTGCGAACGCTCCAGGTCGCTTAGCACGCCGTTCACCAGTTCCTCACTTCCGAGCAATTCCGCTGCAACTGCAGCGTGCGATTTTATTCAGAACGGGCATTGATTGCGATTGGAAGTGTACGCCGCGATCAATTCGCGCATGCCCGCGCTCAGTGGAGACGGTCCGCGCATGATCTCCTGCGTAAAGCGCGCGAGGTGCTCCGTCGCCTCGGGTCGAAAGCCGAAGAGGTGCCAGATCCGAGGATATTCGGCGCCGCGTGCCTGCATACTTTGGATGGCCTCGCGGTAGCGCCCCGGTTGCGTGCCCTGCTCCACGTCCGGAAGGAACATTGGTTTCATCGGCGAGCCCCCTAAGATTCCATTAGAATACTACGCGAGACGAGGCACACAGGCGATGGCGGAAAGTTTTGATACAGCCAAATAGCGAGTTTTCCAAAAGCGCCCATTTCTGAGGCCGCTAGGGCCGTTGAAGAGGAACTAAAGCCCCGGCAGTCCCCGTGAATCGATATCCCACCGCGAGGCCGGAAGAGAATCGGCCCTCGTCAAAGCGCACCAACTAAAGCTGGAGCAACTCCGAATTCTACAGTGTCGCGCTATCGGATCCGTTGCTTAGCGGTAAGCCTCGGAGCGGTGACGGACGCGACGGATCTCGATAACATCGCCGCTTGTAAGGATGAAGAATAGACGATAGTCGCCGATACGAAGACGTAACTCTTCGGCGTCGCCTTGGAGGGCTTTCAGGTCACCAGCGCCGGACTGGGCGAAGCGGTGCAGCGGGTGGAGGACTCGCATCGCAGCGGGCTTGGCGAGAGCGCGGACATCGGCCTGGGCCTGATTGGTCCAAACTATCCGCTTCAAGCCGGTTCCCGATACCCGTCGATCTCTTCCTTGGTAATACCGAGTTCGGCCAAAACTTGCTCGTGTGGGATGCCGTTATTGTGTCTCAGCCATTCGCGGGCTTCGTCGAGAGCTTTCGCTTCTTCGGCAGTGAGCGGCTCGTCGTCCATGGGTGCATTGGCGACGGCACGGGCAACGGGGTCGAGCATGGCTTCCAGAAGGCCACGAACTGCACTCACCTGGCTCGGCGCGAGGCGGTCGACCAGTTGGTGGACCTGCTGCTTTTCGTGAATCACATCCGTGGCCATAAGGGGAATCGGGGCGCTAATATTATACCGCTGTAGATGAGCCCGTAGCTGCGAAATGACCATCGTGTTAAGCTTGACCTTAAGGGCTGCGCCGGCACGAAGCCCGCGGTCCTGAACGTCTCTCCCCGTCGTGAGCCGGTGCCGCTCCGGATCCTCCGAACCCGTAAACTATGGCGATTCAAGTCGCGCTGAATCATAAGACGCAGTATCGGTACGACCGTCTGGTAACGCTCGGACCCCAGGTCGTCCGCCTGCGGCCCGCGCCTCACTGCCGCACCCCCATCCTGTCTTATTCACTCCAGATCCATCCCAAAAAGCACTTCCTGAACTGGCAGCAGGACCCGCAGGCCAACTACCTCGCTCGCCTGGTGTTCCCGGAACCCACGGCCGAATTTTTCGTCGAAGTCGACTTCGTCGCCGAAATGGCGATCTTCAATCCGTTCGACTTTTTTCTTGAACCGTACGCCGAGACGTGCCCTTTTACATATGACGAGGCATCGGCCCGCGAGCTCCGCCCGTTTCTCGAAACAGAGCCACTGACACCCGCGCTCCAGAGCTGGCTTTCCACCGTCTCCAGACAACCGCTCCGCACCATCGATTTCCTCATCAACCTGAACCAGCGCCTCCAAAACGACGTCGGCTACGTGATCCGCATGGAGCCCGGCGTCCAGACTTGCGAACAGACACTCTCGCTCCGGACGGGTTCCTGCCGCGACTCGGCCTGGCTGCTGGTCCAAATCATGCGCCATCTCGGACTGGCCGCTCGCTTTGTTTCCGGTTATCTCATCCAGATCGCGTCCGACGTCAAACCGCTGGAAGGGCCCGCCGGTCCCGCCACCGATTTCACCGACTTGCACGCCTGGACGGAAGTCTTCCTCCCCGGCGCGGGCTGGGTTGGACTCGATCCCACCTCCGGACTTCTGGCCGGCGAAGGCCACATCCCGCTCGCTTGTACTCCCGACGCCGGCAGCGCGGCGCCGATTTCCGGCCTGCTCGATCCCTGCAACACCACTTTCCATCACGAGATGTCGGTTCGGCGAATCCATGAATCGCCGCGGGTCACAAAGCCGTACAGCGAAGAGCAGTGGAGTGAAATCCTCGCGCTTGGCAACCAGGTGGACGCCGAGCTGAAAGCGGGGGACGTCCGCCTCACCATGGGCGGCGAACCAACCTTCATCTCTCTGGACGATGCCAACGCGCCCGAGTGGACCAGCAGTGCGTTCGGGCCGCAAAAACGCAAGCTGTCCGTGGAACTCTTCCTGCGGCTCCGCGATCGTTTTGCACCCGGCGCACTGCTCCATTTTGGACAGGGCAAGTGGTATCCCGGCGAACCCCTCCCGCGCTGGGCGCTGAGTTGTTACTGGCGCAAAGATGGCGTCCCTCTGTGGGAAGATCAGGCGCTATTCGCCGATGAAACTCCAGTCGTCAAATACAATGCCAACGATTCGCGCCGCTTCGTCGAAGCCCTGACACGGCGGCTTCAAGTGGACCCATCGTTCATCATGACCGCCTACGAGGATACTTTTTACTACCTCTGGCGCGAGCGGCGCCTCCCGGTAAATGTCGATGCCCTCGACTCCAAAATCGAAGATCCCATCGAGCGCGACCGTCTCGCCCGCATCTTCGAGCAGGACCTCGGCAAGACCATGGGCTACGTTCTTCCACTGCGCCGGGTGTCCACAAAATCAGGCAAGCCGCGCTGGACCAGCCAGCCTTGGTTCACCGCATCGCAGCAGCTTTTTCTGGTCCCGGGCGATTCTCCATTGGGTTATCGGCTGCCTCTCGAATCGCTGCCCTGGACCAAGCCCGAAGACGTCGAATACTCCTTCGATCCGGACCCGTTCGAGGCCCGCGACAAGCTTCCAGAAAGGCCGGAGCGCAATCCGGATCTCTTCACCGACCTCCTCTCTTTTTATGCACCCGAGAAAGCCCGCGCGGCCGAGAAGCCGGAAATTCCAAAGAAAGGCGAATCGGCTCCATGGATCTCGCGCCCGGCCCTCTGCATCCAGGTACGCGAAGGCAAGCTCTACGTCTTCATGCCGCCCGTGAAATTCCTGGCCGACTATCTGGACCTGATCGCCGCCATCGAGGACACCGCGGCCTACCTCCGGATACCGGTCGCGATTGAGGGCTACGCCCCACCCTACGATCCGCGCATTTCAGTTCTCAAAGTGACCCCGGACCCGGGCGTGATCGAGGTCAACATCCAGCCCGCCGAATCATGGGGGGAACTGGTTGAAAATACCACCGAGCTCTATCGCCTGGCTCGCCAGACGCGTCTCGGCACCGAAAAATTCATGCTCGACGGCCGCCACTCCGGCACCGGAGGCGGCAATCATTTAGTCGTGGGAGGCATCACGCCGGAAGACAGCGCTTTTCTGCGGCGTCCCGATCTGCTTCGCAGCCTTATCGGTTTCTGGCAAAACCATCCCGCGCTCTCCTATCTCTTCTCCGGACTCTTCATAGGTCCCACGAGCCAACATCCGCGCGTCGATGAAGCCCGCACCGACTCGCTTTACGAACTGGAGATAGCTTTCGACCAGGTGCCCGACTTCGGCTCCGGCAAAAACATAAGTCCATGGACAGTCGACCGCATCTTTCGCCACCTCTTGACCGATCTCACCGGCAACACGCATCGCACCGAAATTTGCATCGACAAACTCTACCCCGCCGACACCGCTTCCTCGCGGTTGGGGTTGGTCGAACTGCGGGCTTTCGAAATGCCGCCGCACGCGCAGATGAGCCTGGCCCAGCAACTGCTGGTGCGAATATTAATCTGCAAATTCTGGAAAGAGCCCTATCGGCGCAAGCTGATCCACTGGGGTACGGCGCTGCACGACCGATTCATGCTGCCGCACTTTGTCGAACTGGATTGGCGGGACATTCGCCAGGAACTCAGCGACGCAGGCTATGAGTTCAAGAACGAATGGCTGGCGGCGCATTGCGAATTTCGCTTTCCTCCGATTGGCTCGGTTACCGCGGGCGGCGTCACCATCGAATTACGTCACGCCTTGGAGCCCTGGAACGTCCTGGGCGAGGAAGCCTCCGGCGGGGGCACGGCGCGCAATGTGGATTCCTCGGTAGAACGCATCCAGGTGAAAGTCACGGGCGATAGCGGCGATCGCTTCGTAGTTTTATGCAACGGCCGCCGTGTTCCGCAACCCGTGGGCGGGGTCCGCTATCGCGCCTGGCAGCCGCCTTCCTGCCTGCATCCCAACATCCCGGTTCATACACCACTGGTCTTTGACATCGTCGACACCTGGTCGTCGCGCGCCATCGGGGGCTGCACGTATCACGTTTCGCATCCCGGCGGAAGAGCCAGCGAAGAGTTCCCGGTCAACGCCCATGAAGCCGAAAGCCGACGCCTCGCGCGCTTCAGTAGATTGGGCCATACCCCGGGTCCGCTAGCGGTGCCGCCGGAAGAATCCAACGCGGAATTTCCGTTCACTCTCGATCTTCGCCGGACTGTCCGGCCGTGAGATACCACGCGGCGGTCTCCCGGCTGGTTCTATACTCAAGGTAGTCTTTGCTTCTCCGCCGGCTATCCTTCCTCGTCGCGGATGCCGCAAATCGAGGTGTGTTTCCCATGCCGTCAAAGGCCATGCAATTCCAGGTCGGTTACGAGCTCATCTACAATTGTCCACAACCGGTGCCGATGATCCTTCTCGTCAATATCCACCATTCACGAGCCGCCGATATTGTCATTCCCGATCTCCTGACGACCGATCCCATTATTCCCTTCACCACTTATCGCGACTCCTTTGGCAACTGGTGCAGCCGGCTGATCGCGCCGGCGGGCCGGCTGCGTCTGCAAACCGACGCCGCGGTCATGGACTCCGGCCAACCTGACGAAGTGGCGCCCGATGCGGCGCAGCATGCCGTCGAGGATCTTCCTGAAGAAACGCTCGTCTTCCTTCTCGGCAGCCGCTATTGCGAAACCGATCTGCTGACTCCGACGGCCTGGCAGCTCTTCCAATGGAATCCTCCCGGCTGGGCGCGCGTGCAGGCGATCTGCGACTACGTCCACAACCGGATCGCCTTCGATTATCAAAACGCCCGCCCAACGCGTACCGCCTCGCAGGCTTATGAAGAACGCACCGGTGTCTGCCGGGATTATGCGCACCTGGCTATCGCATTCTGCCGCGGAATGAACATTCCGGCCCGCTACTGCACCGGTTACCTTAGCGATGTGGGCACTCCTAAACCATGGGCCATCGGCGATTTCGCCGCTTGGATCGAAGTCTACATCGGTGGCCGCTGGCATACGTTCGACCCACGCAACAATGTTCCGCGCATCGGCCGCATCCTGATGGCGCGAGGCCGCGATGCTTCCGACGTCGCCATCGCAACCACCTTCGGCCCTAATACCCTGGAGAGTTTCAGGGTTTGGACCGATGAAATACAGGGAAACACTCCCTAATGTCGTTTCTTACGGTGCGCCACTCCACGGTCTACCGCTACTCCGAGCCCGTAGGTTTGGGTGAGCATCGCATGATGTTCCGGCCCCGCGAAAGCCACGATCTGCGGCTGATCCGGACCAGCCTCGCCATTACCCCTGAACCGGCTCAACTGCGCTGGTTACACGACCCGTTCGATAATTCCGTCGCGATCGCCGCCTTCGAGGGCACCACCTGTGAACTTCGCTTCGAAAGCAAGGTGACCCTGGAACATTTCGAAAGCACCCGGCCCGACTACCCGCTGGAGGACTACGCCCAAACTTATCCCTTTCGATATTCCGACGCGGATTTTTCCAACCTTGCCCGCGGGCTGGCCAATCATTATCCGAACGCCCACACCGGTAGCTGGGCTCTACAGTTTCTGGATCCGTCTACGTCCACTGGAACCATGAAGATCCTGCGTTCGATGACGCGCGGCATTCGAGAACAATTTACCTACATCCGGCGCATCGAGAAAGGGGTGCAAACGCCGGAAGAGACGTTGCGGAATCGCCGCGGCAGTTGCCGTGACTTCGCGGTGTTGATGATGGAAGCCGTGCGCTCCCTGGGCGTAGCCGCCCGCTTCGTGAGCGGCTACATCTTCGTTCCCAACAACTCCGGGGGCACCGGTGGCGGAGCGACGCACGCATGGATACAAGCCTACCTGCCCGGCGCCGGCTGGATCGACTTCGATCCCACTAACAGCATCGTCGGCAATCGCAATCTAATCCGCGTGGGTGTTGCCTGGACCCCCGACCAAGTTCTGCCATTGTGCGGCACATATGATGGATCTCCGGAAGCCTTCCAGGGTATGGACGTCACCGTCACTGTTACAGAAGAAGCCGGGTGACCCGGGCTCGCCATTTTGGGAAGCCGCGTGATTATAGGGGTCTTATTCTTGCTGTAGTTTTTTTGCTGAAGCTCTGAAATCGCAGCTTTCCTCGTTGGTGCATTTAGACGATGCGATGAAGCCGAGGGTTCGCTCCATCTTTGAATAGTCTCGAGCAATGGTCTGAACTGGAAACCGCTCTAAAACTGAAACCCGATTTCGAACAAGCCAAGCGCGATCTGAAACGAATTTCAGAACCGCGACCGTAAGGGAGTCGCACCCACCCCCAAACATCGCACGCTTAGCTTGCTTACGCGCGCGGTTCTGTGCCTGTCCGTCAGGGAGTGGCCCCAAGATCGGCTACAATTTAAGCAGCCAACCGTGCCGGAGTGTCGGAATTGGCAGACGAACCGGACTCAAAATCCGGCGCACTTCACTGTGCGTGTGGGTTCAAGTCCCACCTCCGGCACCAACTCAACTTAACTCGCGCGCGATTTCCGTTGCTCGATCGAACAGCATCGTGGTCTCGTTGCTGCATCCTAGAAATCGCATGCCGCGCTCCCGCCAGAACTTCGCCTGGGGAATGCCG
>CATPCJ010000158.1 GCA_955652915.1 uncultured Bryobacteraceae bacterium | reverse complement strand
TACGCCATGACCGGTTGGCGCATGGGATACGGCGTGATGCCGGAATGGCTGGTGGAGGCCGTGACCAAGCTGATGGTCAATTCGAATTCCTGCACAGCCAGTTTCACGCAGCGCGCCGGCATTGCAGCGCTGAACGGTCCGCAGGACGACGTGGATAGGATGGTGCTGGAGTTTCGCCGCCGGCGCGATGCCTTTTGTGCCGGGCTGAATCAACTGCCGGGCTTCCGCTGTGCGATTCCAGGGGGAGCCTTTTACGCTTTTCCCAACATTACCGCCACCGGCTGGAAATCCGACGCCTTAGCCGGCGCGCTGCTCCAAGAAGCGGGCGTGGCGTGCCTTAGCGGGACGGACTTCGGGGAATATGGCGAAGGCTACCTGCGCTTCAGCATTGCCAACTCGTATGAAAACCTGATGAGCGCGATCGAGCGCATTCGGGATTTTTTGGGGCACGGGCATTCTTGCCTGGGTTGATGTTAGACACAGGCAAGAAAGCCCGTGGTACAACGAAAAACCCGGCCCGGCGAACCGGGTCGGGTCTCGAATTACCTTACTGGCGCACCAGATGTCAGGCGACGTGCTGGGTTCGGTAACGGCTGATGATGCCGTTCATCTGGTCCTTAAGCCGAAGCTTCAACTTCTTCAGCCGATGCTCTTCCAACTCCTCCTCCGGAGTTAGATATGGCTTGGCTTCCAAAGCCTCAAGCTGTTTGTGATATTGCGCATGCTGTTCGGCCAGATGGCGGAATTCTTCATCCGCCTGCATCAGGTGCGCTCTTAGTTCATCCTGCGTGTTCTCCATCAGGGCTCTTTCTCCTTTGTGAGTAGGCCACGCCGAGTCGATTGGTTTGATTTGCTCGGTGGGGTATGTTGTCTGTTCTTGCATTCTTCACGCTACGAGGGGGTCACCGGCGGCCCCCTGCAATTGTGACAGTATCATGAAAAAATCCTCATGACAATCCCCGGTTCGCTTGGATTCTCATAGTACCCGGGCCGGGTACCTACTATTTCGAAGCCCAAATGCTCGTAGAGGCGACGGGCGGCGGAGTTGGATTCACGCACCTCCAGGAAGTGGGCGCCCCGACAGCGTGCCATTTCGTGCCGCAACAATGCGGTTGCAATTCCCAGGCGGCGGAAATCCGGATGGACGGCGACGTTCAAAACCTCGCGCTCCCCCTGGGCTACGGGGCGCGATACGACGAATCCTGTCACTTGGCCGTCCATCCGGGCTACCTGGCAATCGAAGGTCAGGTAGTCGTTGGGCTGCCATTGCGATGCTTCGGGCGCCGTGGATTGAATGGCGCGGATCTGGTCCAGATCGCCGGCGTTTGCCACCCGGATATCAATGCGAACCGGCAATAGTTCGCGCAACAGCGTGCGTTGGCGTTCGCCGATCTGACGCCAGCCGAAGTCTTGTTCCACGCGCCGACGTCCGGCCGCGGCGATGCGTTGGCGGAGGTCGTCATTGGCGAGAAGAGTTTCGACGGCTTGCGCGAAAGCGGTGGGAGCATCGGCGATCCAGACGTTGACGCCGTGGTCGAGGCCCAGTCCGGCGCATCCGGAGTGGGTGGAGACGACCGCCCGATCCATCGCCATCGCTTCCAGGACTTTGAGATTCGTGCCGGCCGATACGAGCGTCGGAACGATGGCAAGATTTGCCTCGACGTAGAGCGGGCGCACATCGGAGACGAATTCCAGCAGGCGAATTCCATTGCCTGGGATTTCCAGAAGGCCCGTGTGCCGGCGCCAGTAGATCAGTGGATCGGGGCCGGCCACTACGGTCAACTGAACGTCCGGCACATTCTTGGTGAGCAACGGCCAGACTTGCCCCACGAAAAAACGATACGCAACGATGTTCGGAAAATGCCGGAAGGAGCCGATGAACAGGAGCCGCCGGCCCGGCCTTTCAATCTCGGGAACGAATCGCTCCAAGTCGACTCCATTCGGAATCACCGCGACGTTGGGCGCATTGAGCAGCGCGCGATCCTGCTCCGACATTACGGCCACCCTGCGATAGCGCCCAATCCATTTGATCTCGAAGCGCCGCCACCGCCAGTAATCCCACCGTGAACGATTGCGAATTTGCCGGTACAGCTCGTAGGTTATGTCGTGCTCCACCAGCACGTCGCCCCGATACGGAGCGAGCATCGTATACTCCACTTGCATCGCTTCGATCTTGTATTCCCGGCGCACGCGGCCGACCGCTGCCTGCATGGCGGGCGAGCGAAATTCGTGGACTTCAGGCGGGAGCAGCGTTGACCAGCGAGGCTCACGATAGCGCGGCTTACCTACCAGGATGACCCGCGCGCAATGTTCCAACACGGGCGCGAATTCGGCAGCGGTCTCTCGATCGAGGAACGCGAACAGGAAGATATCGAACTCGCCGGCCATTTCCCGCAGCAGATTAAAGATGCGAACCGCGCCGCCGTGCGACAACGGGTATGGAAAATACGGACTTACAATCGCAATTCTTCGCCGGCGCGGGGCCAGCGGCCGGCCGGCGATCTCCTGGACGTTGGACGGATAAATCGATCGGTCCTTTTTCCAGGGCACCAGCCACTTCGGGCGAAGGAAGATGCGGTCCAGCGCCACACCTCGCAGAAAGAGCCAGGAAGCGACGGCTGTTCGCAGCCGCAAGTGATGACGCTCCAGGCGCTGATTGTAGGCCAGGATTTTGGTGGGCGCCAGTAGAAAGGCGGCAGTTCGGAGTGCGCGATAACGTTGGTCGTTTGTGAATAGGACTGGCGCGAGACCAATGCGTTGCCGGCGAAAGCGCTTGCGGAGCTGCCGGTAAAGCTGGAAGGTGGAACCTGGCTGGAGTATGTCGCTTGCCGACGCGCGCGGTTCTGAAGCGGGACAACGCAACAGGACATGCCGCCGCGCCGGTTCCAATTGCTGGATTTCGGCGAACATCTGTCCGGCAAGATCCGCGTCGCCGGACGCGAAGGAGACTACGATTGCCTCCGGGTCTTTGCCGAGAATGCGGAAGATGAACTGCCTGAGAGCGGCCCTCAACGGAATTCTATGGCGGTGGCTTCGCCTACAGTCCGCAGCTTGGCGTCGGGCTTCGACAGGTATTGAACCAGGACTTTGTGGGCGGGTTTTTGCGCGCCACAGCTCAAGGTTTTTTCGCCACCGCCCGTGAGCACGATTTTGGAAGGATCGCGGACGGCAAACTGCACCGCTTTCCCATCGGCCGTTTGAACGACGAGGCGGGCTTGCCGGCCCAGGCAATCCAGCCGCTGGAAAACGCCCTCCACCTTGGAATCGGATTGCATGTCTTCCCACCACCCCTCGGCCTTGGGGGGCGCCGCGCCATCGGCGTTCAGCCTTTTCCTGGCATTTTCTTCGGCCTCGCGAATGGATGAATCGCTGATCCCTTTCAGACGTTGCATCTCACGTTCGTGCTCGTCGGCGATGCGCTTCCTCTCGGCGATTTCGTAATCGGCGCGATCCTTGTCCGACTGCAACCGCACCTGATGAATGCGCGCGCGCTCCTCCTCGTTCGCGCCGGCGCGCTCGGCGCCCGCCCAGGCCTTTTGAGCTTCGACGTAGTTCTTCGCGGCCGTCCAGGTTTTGGCCAGCGCCTGCCAGTAGTCGATATTCCGCAGGTCCAACGACGCGGCTTTCTTGAGGAAAAGGGCCCGCTGTCCAAGATTATCTTCTTCGCGCTCGGCCAACCGGAAATGCGGCTCCGCCCAACCTGGGTTCAGCTCGCCGGCCTTCTTGAGATCCGTCCGACCCTTGACCGGGTCTGCTTCCAGGCGGCCCAATTCCAGCCACGCCCGCGCGCTTTCGCTCTTGGACTCCACCGCGCTCGCGAACAAGGTGCGCGCCTCGGCATCCTTGTGTTCGGTGAGCGCCAGCAATCCCAGGCCTTCCGCCGATGCAGGTCCACGCAACGCCGTGTACGCCTTTGCGGCGGCGGCAGCGGATCCATTCGCGAGCAGAAAATCCGCCATCGCGATCTTAGGCTGATCCGGGTCGAGTTGCTCCAGTTTGAAGTCCCGCACCAGACTCAGCGCACGCCCCGAAACCGGCGCCGTCGCGAAGTTGCCGCTCTGGAGATACTCATCCGTCTGTTGCTCGATTTGCCTGGCGCTTTTTTCAAAGGCATTCCGGCACGCTGCTTCGAAATCGCCGCTCTGCTCGAGGTTGGAAATCATCACCCGGCTTCGTCCCCGGTAATCCGGATTCACCGTCACCAATTGCATGAGCGCCCACCCGTGCGTGCGTTCCGCATCGGGAACGGGCGCGCCCAGAGTGATGCGCGTCCCGGCGACTTCGAGCGTCGATACGAGTTCGATCAACCCCTCTTCCACCTGCTGAGGAAGCCGCGTAGTGTTCTCGTACAGCAGAATTCGCGCGAATTCCTTCAAGGCGTCTCGCGAAAACGTGCCGGCATCGGGCACGGCCATCATTCGGGCATCGCGTCCCAGCGCAAACGGCGCGGTCACGGCGGGAACATTCTTCAAAACCAGAACGCGGACCGGCCAAACCATCCGCATCTCCTGTTTGCCCGTGATCACTCGGAGCGTTTCCCGGAACTGCTCCAGATACATCAGTTTTTCCCGCGCTGTCTTATCTCCGGCATTGGAGAGCACTTCGAATGGCCCGGATTTGAGACCGATCCAACGATCTTCGGCGGGCAGAATGAGCGGCAGCAGAGCGATCAGAAACAGCCGGGAGAACACGATTGTATGGTAACTCGGGCCGGGCATCATGGACCAGATCCCGTCAGATCCCGGCCGCCTTGGGCCGATTCCTACAAGCGTTGCAAGCGTGTCTCGGCGTCACCGAACTTCTCGAGCTTTACACCCATCCGATCCATGATGGAGAGGTACAAGCTGCACACTTTCCGATTGCCGTCGCCAGCCTGCACGTAGTCCAGTGTTCGTCCGGTTTCGAGCGTGCCACCCAACCCTCCGGCAAGCACTAGCGGCAATCTCGAATTGTCGTGTTTCCGGCCAATCCACATGTTCGAGAGGAACATCAGGCACGAGTTATCCAGCACGGTGCCGTTGCCTTCGGGCATGCCGTCCAGCTTGGTGGCCAAATAAGCGAGCTGGCTTAAATGGAAACGCGCGATGCGTTCGTAGCCCTCCGATTGGTTGTTGTGCGACGCGGCATGGTGCCCTTCGCGGACCTCCAAGAACGGATAGTAGAGCGCGGAAAGGTCTCGAGCGAGCAGCAGCGTGGCGATGCGCGTCTTATCGGTCTGGAACGCGATGGCGACGATATCGCACATCAGGCGCGTGTGTTCGCGAAAGTCTTCCGGCAAACCGTTCGCCGGCCGATCCATCGAAAAAACTGGCCGATTCCGTTGCTTGGCCAGATCCTGGGCCCGGTCCTTGTTCTTTCGCATGCCATCGACCCGTTTCTCGACTTCGCGAACGCTGCCGAGATATTCATCCAGTTTGATCTTGTCGCTGGAACCGATCTGGCGGCTGAGGGTGGCGGCGTCATCCATCACGCGATCGAGAATACTCATGTTTCGCAGGCTGCCGCGATTCTCGAAAAGGTTGTCCCAGGCCAACGAGGGATAGACTTCATTGGGGACCGGCGAGTCCGGAGTCTGCCAGGAGATGTGCGAGCTGTAAGCCATGGAGAAGTTCGTCTCGTGGTATCCGGTCATCGGCTGCTCGCAAGCCAGAACGATGCTGGACTGCGCCGTATCCTGGCCGATGCGATTGGCGAGCATCTGGTCCACGGTAGTGCCCGCTTTGATAATGGCTCCGCGCTGAATAGCCGCGCCGGAGAGCAGACTACCGGTCTGCGCCGGGTGAATGCCCTGACCGGTTGCTGATTTGTTGAAAAGGCCGTGAATCACATTGATTTTATGTTTCAACGGCTCCAGCGGGGATAAGGTCTTGCTGAGCTTCATATCGGCTCCCGAACCCTCGGCGCCCCAATGATCCTCGTTCACGCCATTCCCCATGAACAGAACCGCGAAACGTTTCGGGAAGGAGGCCGGGGAGGTGGACTCAGCGAAGGCGGGAAGCGACTCCAGCCACGGCAAGGCCATGGTGACTCCGGCTCCAGCGAGAACCGTACGGCGGGTAATTCCATCGGCTGATTTCCTGGTTCGAATGGGCATTTTATTCAACTGTCCTTTGTGGATCGGTACGTCGTCTGTTCACGAACTGCGGGCTGGTGACAATAGTTTCCACCAAAGGAGTGAAGCGATAACCATTCGCTACCAGCATGGTTCTCATACGCTCCAGGGTGAGTTCATCGGAGAGCAAAAGCGACCGGCCCAGAGAGTATGCCAGCAATTTCCGGCAGACATTGTCGATGAAATCCTGCTGGCGATGCTCTCGTATGTAAGTTTGCACGCCCTCAAATCCCGATGCCTCGGTGCCGCCAGGAAAAACAGCTTTGGTATCCACCGGATGTCCGGCGAGATCCTGGGTACGCCGCTCACCGATGGGGCCGTAGCCTTCGAACACAAGGCCGAGAGAGTCAAAGCGCGCGTGACAGGAGGCACACGCGGGATTTTCCCGGTGTTTGACCAGCATATCGCGCAACGGCAAATCCAACTTTGCCTCATCGTCGGGCAAGGCGGGCACCGTGGCGGGCGGCGGAGGGATGGTCTCGCCAAGTACACGCCGCACGACCCAGTATCCGCGTTTCACCGGGCTGGTCCGCAAGCCGGGCGCGTTCTGAGTGAGGAAGACGGCCATCGGCAGCAGGCCGCCGCGTCCGTATTTGCCGGCATCGTCCACGCGGACCCATTGGCCCGCATCGCTCGCGGTCGCGGGCATGCCGTAGTGCCGGGCGAGTATGGGATTCACAAAGGTGTGGTTGCCGTACAGCAGATCGAGGAGGGAACGGTCGTTGCGGATCACATCCTCGATAAACCGGACGGGTTCCTCGAACATTGCCTGGCGCAGCTCGTTATTGAAGCTGGGGAAGCGCTGGCGATCGACCGTGTTGTTTTCTTCGAAGCGGCGAAAATCGAGCCAGTTGCCCGCGAACTCAACGGCCAGGGCGCGCACGCGTTCGTCGTTCAACATGCGACGGGCCTGCGCAACCACGACGTCCGGCTTTTTCAAATCGCCGCTCGCCGCACTGGCCAAGAGTTGCTCGTCAGGCATGCTGGACCAAAGGAAATAACTCAACCTGCTGGCGAGAGCGTAGCCGTCGAGCGGTTGGCTGGGCGCCGGAGTGGTTGAGGCCGCTCGCGCCGTTTTCGCGGACCTCTTCGCTGCGGCGGAGGCGCCGAGATCGATGCGGTATGAGAACCGGGGCGACATAAGCACGCTGACTATCGAGTCGCGTATTGCCTCTTCGTGCGATAACCCGCTCTTCTCCCGAAGAGAGCCGTAAAAGCTCACGATGTTGTCGCGCTCCGGCTGCGACAGCGGTCTGCGGTAGGCGCGTGCGGCAAACTTCAGCAGAGCGTCCAGATGGTGGGGCTCGGCGTCCGTGCGCATCCGCTCCACGGAGCGGAGCGTGTCGTTGACCCACTGGAAGTGATAGCGGATCGCTTCAATCGCGACGGGATTGTTGGCCGGCGCGGCTTTGGCGAGATACGCGTCGCGCAGCCCAAAAATGACCGGTGGGGCGCTGACCTCCTTATCCGAAGGCCGCGCAGTGCCGGACTCGCTGCCCTTGCCTTGAACCTCGCCGCTCTGATTGAAGAAATATTGAACCCAGGTGCGCGCCGTGAAGTCGGCGATGAAGTCGAACTCATCCCAGAGACGGTCGAGCTCCTTCCGTCCCTTCTCCTCCAGGATCAGCTCCATGAGGGGAGTATCGTCGCGGAAGTACCCCATTACGTTGTGGTAGCCCGCGCTCAGAAGGCGTCCCTTGTCCTCGGAATCATCCGGGAAATAGCGTCCGCGCTCCTTGATGTAGAAGGCGTCCGGGAAAACGGAAGCGAAGCGCGCGAACGAGGCTTCATAGCGGGCGCGTTCGGCGGCGGGAACCACGAGATCGGGATCGCCGGCGCGGGCTTTTTGGCTGAGGGCGGCCCAGTAGAACGCCGCCTCCTGGTGGAGTCCGGAGTGTTTCGGAATCGCGGGCACCGGCGGGGGTGGGTCGTTATCGTCGCGCAAAGCGGCCGGGTCGAAATCACGGCGGTGCGAAGCGAAGGCGCGTAGCTTCCAGTTCATGAGGGGCTGCGATGTGGCGGGCAAGCCGGCCACAACCGGCGCCGCGAATTGCATCGCTGTATGCTGCCTGATCCGCACCACGAAATCGCGCATCTCGACACATTTCGCGCGCGCCAGATCGGGCTGGTTGCCGGCCGGCGCCGGCAGAGCGCGCCACATGGCTTGAAGTTTGGCGATGGGGCCAACTTCCTGTTTCGCCGCGTCCGGCGTTTCTTCGAGGAGTTGCCAGATGAGCGGCAGATACTTCGCGCTCACCTTGGCGGCGGCCGCGATGCCGGCCAGGGTGGTATTTCGATTACCGAAGACAGATCGATATTTGAAGCGCCAGGCGGCCTGGAAATAATCCGCATAGCCGGTGGGCTGACGTTCGTAGAAATCGACGATCCGCTTGATGGCGAATTTTTCGCGATCCGTCTCGACGAGCATGGGATATGGCGCGAAGACGAATCCATCAGAGGTGAGGACCATGTGATCCGCCACCTCGCGCGCGGCCTGTAGTTGCTTATTCAGCAGCGCGGGCGACATGGACAACGACTCGCCGGAATTATCGAAGCCAGCGGTATTAGCGGGATCGACTGGAAACTCCCGCGTGGGACGGATATCCACGCCCGTCAGGTCCCGGATGGTGTAGTTGTACTCGGCGTTGCTCAGGCGGCGCGCCAGCACCGGCCCGGGATCGCCTGCATTCTTTCGCGCCTCGCTCACGCGCAGGGCCTGAACCCAGTCGATCACCTCTTGACGGACATCCGCGGGCGGCTGTGTCGCCTGCGTCGGCGGCATCTCCTTGGCCGTGAGTTTTTCGAGCACCAGATTCCAGTGAGCGGAGTCCCGGATCACCGCCGCCATCGTGGAGTAAGATCGAAGATCGAACTGGGCCGCCGGCGTTACGCCGCCGTGGCATCCGACGCAATAGCTGGTAAAAAACGGACGGACGGTTTGCGCAAATCTGCGTTCCATTTCGGAATTGGCAGCGTCGGCCGCACGCATACAAGGAATTGCGATACTTCCGAGCAGCAACAGTAGTGTGGTGGCAGGGGCGCCACGTCGCATAGGCCTCCAGCGCGTGTAGCCATCATATTACAAAGACGGTCCCGGCGTCGCGCGCTTTCTCTTCGTAGGGATCTTCAGCGGCTAGAGTTTTTGATCTTCCACAACTGTGGAGCGAGTCGTTCATCACGCGCGCCGCCTTCTCTGTCGCATTGCCGGCAGCGGTTGGCGCGATTGGATGCAGCGCACGCCGCTGCCGCGCCGATGGTCTCGTAAAACGCGGTCTCTTCGCCCGCCAATCGCTGAATGCCCGGTTGTCCCTCGCGTTCGGCCTCGAATCAGCCAACCGCTAATGACGGATTACGGGGAAAACGCATTCGCCAATTCTTCCCGCCATCCCAGCCTCCAAGTGCGGTATACTCGCCGAGATGAATTATTGGGTAGCTCCTGGTGGTCAACAACAAGGACCGTTTTCTCTTGCGGACGTGCGAAGGATGATTGCGGAAGGACGCGTCGCCATGACCGACCTGGCCTGGGCGGAGGGTCTGCCCAACTGGGCGCCGCTCTCGCAGGTAATTCCCGCCGATCTTCCGCCCCACGCGCCGCCACCACCAGTTGCCGCCCAGCCGAACTATGCGTCTTTAGGCGCTCAGTCGGTCGCTCCAACCGCCGGCCCCGTTCCACCAGATCTTCATTGGGCGCTGGTGCTCATCATCAGCATGTTCACCTTCGGCCTCTTCGGCCTCGTTTGGATATTTGTGGAGTCAAGCTTCGTCAAGAAAATCGACCCGCGCAACATCTCTCGCGCGCTTTTCATCGTTGCCTTCCTGCTCGACTTTGCCTATGTCGGCTTATTGGTCTTCGCGGGATTGGCTGGTGGCGGAAACGACGTGCAGGTGATTGCGGCCATGGGTTCCTTGATCGGATTGGCGATCGCCGTCTGCGCGCTGGTCGCGATCTTCAAGATGCGCGGTTCACTGGTCCAGTATTACAACACGGTCGAGCCGATCGGACTAAAGCTGAGCGGCGTGATGACGTTCTTTTTTAATATTTATTATTTTCAGCACCACTTCACCCGCATCGCGGAGTGGAAGCGGACGGGCCTGCTCACACCGCAGCGATAGTCGGATCAGCCATTCGCTGGGTGACCATTCGCTGGATGTGTGGTCGCGGCCGGCAGCGCCAACGGATCCTTCGGCATCACGATCCAGGCCACGATGTAGGCGATGATGCCGAGCAGCGGCACTGGCCACACGCACATAACCAGCCAGATGATACGGATCAGCGTTACGTCGGCGCCAAAGTAACGGGCAAAACCAGCACAAACCCCGGCTATTTTGGTTTCTGTGACTGGCCGGCTCAACCGGTCCGCACGCAGAACCGTCGTGCCTCGCCCTGAAAACGTTCCGCATTCGGAACAGAATTTGTCTTGCTCTTTCAGCTCGATCCCGCACTTGGTACAGAACATGGAATCACCTCGCTAAGACATTCAACGAGGCAGGCCACAAATTTGTTCCGTTATTAACTCCAAGGGATCGGGCGACAATAACAACTCATCACTGAACCGAACTTGCACATTTCCCTCGGCGCTTCGGGTTGGCCGTGCACGAACTATAACATTATGCGACCTGCCCCCTTCGACCCTTCTGTCCTCCGCCAGCACCGCACACAAGGTCTTTGACACGTTCCCCGAGTGCGGGGGCTCCGCCCCGGCGACCACTTCTCCCGGAAAAACTTCCTTAAAAGGCCAAAACCTGCCGCACCCCCGTGTAAAGGATGTCCTGAGACCGCTTCGGCACGCAGTTCCAATACGATTCAATCAGCGGCGAAATTCAATCGATTATCCGCGTGCCGGCCGGCTACGGCAAGGTGGCGGTGCTCGATGAATTACGAAGTACGCCGCTGCTCAGCCATGACCGCGTGGTGTAAGTCGGCGACTCCAGCTCCGACGTGCATGTCATGTTGCATGTGAATCGTCTCGACGGATTGACTATGGCAGTATCCGAGAATAAATTCATAACGCAAATCGCCGCCCGCACCGTGTTGAGCGATGACGCTCTGAGTGTGCTGGTGCCGATCCTCGAAGATATTGCCGGCTTGGAACTCAACGCGCATTCGCTGGTTTTTTGAAGAGCACGGCCTGGTGGTACGCGATTGGGATAACGTGCGGACCGACTCTTTGACCATCGGGTATGCAGATGTTAATCCCGCGAACTATCTGACTGCGTGACGAGGACGTCGATTCCTTTATGGGTACTCTTCATTGTTGTACAACGGGTCGATGTGTTGTGGGCAATTTTCGTTCTGCTCGGCATAGAAAAGGTCCGTATCGTACCCGGATTCGCCGCCACCAATCCGCTGGATCTCCACCTACATGCCGTATACCCACAGCCTTATTGGGGCAGTCCTTTGGGCGGGCGGCGCTGGCATATTTACTATCTATTTCGCAACACCGCTGGTTGGTAGGCCGCAGCCATCGTAGGTGCGGACGTCTTCTCTCATTGGGTGCTGGATTGGCTGGTGCATCGTCCCGATTTGCCGTTGTCGACAATTCCTTCAAATGCGTCTCGGACTCTGGAACTACCCGGTGTTTGCCTTTTTAGTATTGGGCCAATCGCTAAGCACTTGAAAACACGGAGCACGCTCCGTCTCGAACTCTCCGTGATCATCCTGGCCGCGCTGGAGCAGCCTCTCCAAAGGCCGGCATTTCAAACGAATTTCAATGGATTCATAATAGGTTCATATATGAAAAAGCAATAAGTTATAGCATTCACTGATTAGAAACGATAAACTTCTTGCATTGTTGCATCCCTTGTGCGAGAATATCCATGCCTGGGAGTACTAAACGGCCCCGGTCTCGGGAAATGGAGGAATAGCGCAACCATCCCGAGTTAATCGGTAGCAATTATTAGTTAATTTGTAGCAATAATTAATGACGGATGCTTATTGATAAGAATCGGCTCCCGCCGTGGGAGAGGGCCGACCTCCTGGATCGCCGTTTTGCAGCGGATCCAAGTGTGTAGTGACACTCGTGATTTAAGCACAAGCGAGCCTTCCAGGTTCTTGAGCTCCCCACATGTCAGGCTGCCGCTCTGGAGTGGCAGCCATGGTTCGACTCAGGAGGCATGCTATGTCAATTTCCAAAGCCAATCGCTTTCCCGGGCGCCCCGTTATCGTGTTGTTATACGTGGCTCTCGTTTCACTGTCGTTCTTTACGGCGTTCGTTTTCGCGCAAACAATCAAGCCGCTTCAGGACCCAGGTCCACGAAAAGGCGGCACTGACCTCTGGGGCGCCATTAACGGTGTTAACGGCAATGAGTTCGCCGCTTGGTTCGACGGCGGTCAACTGTTCGGAGAAGTGTTTTCCGTTTCCGGGACAATTTCCGGCGAACCAGGTTCGGGCCTTGGACCTACATTCAACGGAAACTTTTGCGAGACCTGCCACGCCACGCCGGCTCCTGGAGGAACCAGCCCGAATCCGGCAAGTGTTGCCGCCCAGGGCGGCTTCTTTCCCGCGTTCGGGAACGTGCCCAATAACGCGCCGAATCAGCAGGTCGGACTTGCCACGCTGGACGGTGCGACGAACACGCCTCCCAGCTTCATTACGCTGAATGGGCCGACTCGCGAAGCCCGGTTCAAATTCATGGCAGACGGTACGACTCCCGATGGCGCCGTGCACGCCCTGTATTCAATCAAGGGCCGCTCCGACGCACATGGTTGCGCACTTCCCCAGAACGACTTCAGCAACGCCGAGAACATCATTTTCCGCATTCCGACTCCCACGTTCGGCGTCGGCCTGGTGGAGAATACGCCGGACCAGGAACTACTGAACGTTCTCAGGGCCAATGCCGCAGCCAAGCAGGCCCTCGGTATTGCGGGACGAGTGAACCGAAACGGAAACGACACCAGCATCACCCGTTTCGGCTGGAAGGCGCAGAACAAATCTCTGCTCGTGTTCTCCGGCGAGGCCAGCAACGTGGAGATGGGGGTTACCAACGAGCTGTTCAACAACGAACGTTTCCCACTCCCAAATCAGCGAGCGTTCG
>CATPCJ010000157.1 GCA_955652915.1 uncultured Bryobacteraceae bacterium | reverse complement strand
CCCCAGCCCCGACTCCATGGGATATCATGTGAAACTATGCCGGCTGACCCGGTGTTAGATGCATAGTGCCTCATGGATTCTGAGCGTCGAGAGCGGCTTCGTTATTTCGGTTTCGCCGGTATCGTCGGTGTCCTGCTATTACTGAACCTCCTCGGCATTTTCACCACAGTTTTCGGAATCGATACCGCGGCTATCCTCACGGTCCTCGGCGGCTACCGGATTTTTCGTAACTCCATTGCCGCTCTTCTCGGGGGTAACATCTCAGCGGACCTCGCCATTTGTATCGCGGTCATCGCGGCGCTGGCGATCGGCCAATACCTGGCGGCGGCTGAGGCCATGTTCGTCATGCTGTTGGGCGAAGGATTGGAGGCCTACGCTGCCGGGCGAACTTCGGCGGCGATTCACCGTTTTGTCGAGCGCATGCCGCGGCGCGCCCGATTGCTCCGCGGCGGACAGGAAATCGACGTGGATGCGGCGTCGCTCACGCCGGGCGACGAGATCGTGGTCCGCGCCGGCGAACGAATCCCTTCCGACGGCGTGATCTCTCTGGGAATCTCGAGCATCGACGAAAGCACCATTACCGGCGAGTCTTTGCCGCGCGAGAAACAGCCCGGCGATGAAGTCTTCTCCGGCACCTTGAACGGTAACGCCCTGCTGCATATTTCGGTGACTCGCGCCGGCGATGAAACCACGCTCTCGCGCGTGATCCGCCTGGTCCAGGAAGCCAGCGAGCAGCGCGCGCCCGTGGAGCGTCTGGCGGACCGCTTCGCGCGCTACTTCCTGCCTGCACTACTGATCGCCGCCGGCCTCACTTTCTACTTCACGCGAGACTGGCTTCGAACTGTCGCTGTGCTATTGGTAGCGTGCCCGTGCGCGCTGATCCTGGCCACGCCCACCGCAATGGTCGCGGCCATCGGGGGGTTAGCCCGGCGAGGTATTCTCGTCCGAGGCGGCACGGTGCTGCAGCTAGCCGCCAAGATCGACACCGTGCTGTTCGATAAAACCGGCACCGTAACGGAGGGCCGCTTCGAAATTGTGCGCGTCATCCCAGTCGGCGTCGGCGAGCCTGAGTTGTTGCTTCTCGCCGCGGCGGCTGAAAGCGGATCGGAGCACGTACTTGCTCGCGTGATTCATGAGGAAGTGTCCCGGCGGGATCTTGCGCTTTTCCGTTCGGAGCAGGCGCGCGTGCTTCCTGGCCGCGGCGCCGAATGCGTGGTCGATGGCGAGCCGGTACGCGCCGGAAACGCCGCCTTTCTTGAAGAATCGGGAATCCATGGATTTGAGCCGCTGCTGGAAGAGGCGGATCGGCTGGGAGCAACGGCCATTCTGGTAGCAAAGGGCGCCCGGCTAGCCGGGGCGATTTTGCTGCGCGACCGCATTCGCGAAGGCGCACGAGAGGCGATACAAGGTTTGAACGCGTTGGGCATGACCCGTCAGATCATGCTCACAGGCGACCGGCGCCGGGCTGCCGAAGCGGTGGCGCGGGAAATCGGAATTCCGCTCGTCGAGTCACAGCTTCTGCCGGAAGAAAAACTGGATCACGTCCGCCGGTGGATGGCGCAGGGAAACCACGTGGCCATGGTGGGCGAAGGTCTCAACGATGCGCCCGCGCTCGCCGCGGCCCACGTCGGAATCGCTGTCTCCGGGGCCAGCGACATCACGGCGGAGGCGGCCGATGTGGTGTATCTCGGCCATTCGCTGGAGAAACTGCCGAAGCTATTTGAAGTGAGCCGCAAGGCCGTGGCCACGGCATGGCAGAACATTATTCTATTCGCGGGAGTCGTAAATCTATTGGCGGTCGGCGCGGCTGCCACGGGCGTAATCGGGCCTTTGGGCGCTGCTTTTACGCATCAGCTCTCTTCGTTATTCGTGATGCTGAACTCGCTTCGTCTGCTGCGCATCGAAGGTACGGGCGTCCGGCGTCTCCGATGCTTTGCGCATCCGCGCGTGCAATTCGTGTGGCACGGTCTCCGCCGATGGATGGATAGGTTCGACGCACGCGACCTTTTTCTAAACATCGTCGACCGGCGTCGCGAATTGGCGCGCCCGGTTTTGCTCACCGCGGCCGCGCTGATCGTCTTGAATGGATTCTACGCGCTTCGTCCCGGCGAGACCGGCGTGATCGAGCGCTTCGGACGCAGGGTTCTGCCGCTACGCGAGCCTGGGCTGCACTATAAGCTCCCTTGGCCAATCGAGCGGCTCACGCGAGTGCAGGCCGGCCGCGTGCGCACCGTCGAGATCGGTTTTCGCTCTTCCGCCGGCAAAGATACCTCCGAACCGCTCTCCTACGAGTGGAATGTCCAGCATCGCACCGGACGCTTTCAGACTAAGCCGGAGGAATCGTTGATGCTCAGCGGCGATCTGAACATGATCGAAGTGAACGCCGTGATCCATTACCGGCTGCGGAAGCCCGATGATTTCCTGTTGCGGCAAATGGACGGCGATGCGACGGTTCGCGCAGCCGCGGAGTCGGTGCTCCAATCGGTCACTACCACCAGCGCGCTCGACAACGTCTTGACGTTCGACCGCCTGTCTCTGGAGTCGCGCTTGCGCGCGGAGCTACAGAGCCGGCTGGACCGCTACCAGGCAGGCGTGGAAGTGCTGGGCGCGCGCTTGCTGGATGTGCATCCATCGCTCGAAGTTGTGGATGCATTCCGCGACGTGTCCGCCGCGTTCGAGGAAAAGAACCGGCTCATCAATGAATCGGAAGGCTACCGCAACGAGCAAGTCGCGCTGGCCCGTGGAAGCGCTCAAGCCCGTGTAGTTGAGGCCGACGGTTACTCGCTCGGGCGCAAGAGCCGTTCTGAGGGCGACGCCAGCCGTTTCGGGCAGAGCGAGGAGGCGTTTCGCGCCGCGCCGGCCTTGACGGAAGCGCGATTGTTTCTGGAGTCGATGGAACAGATTCTTGCAGGGAAACGAAAAATGATCGTCGACGCCAGCAAAGGCCGCCGATCGCTGTTGTTGATGGAGGACGGCGTGGAGCTCGCTCCGGCCGCTATTCCCAGCATCTTGCCGGAGCGGCCCCGGCCACCAGGCGATTAGGAAAAATTTCATGATTCAAGAAAAATACAAACGCTATTTTCCATGGACGGGCGCTCTCGCTCTTCTGCTCCTGGTCTGGTTGACGTTCTACTCCGTGCGCGAGACGGAGTTCGTGCTGATCACTCAATTCGGCCGGCCGCTCTACACGGTAACGGACGCCGGCCTGCATGCCAAATGGTTCTTCCAGAGCACAAACTATTTCGACCGGCGGCTGCGCGTTTACAATCCCCGGCCTTCGGAATTCCTGACTCACGATAAGAAGAACCTGGTTATCGAAAGCTACGTGGCGTGGCGGATTCAAGATCCGAAGCGGTTCGTCGAAACCGTCGGCGATCCTGGCGCGGCTGAGATGCGCTTGCACGACATCGTATGGTCGGGACTCTCGGCTTCTCTCGGAACACACGATCTGGATTCGTTGATCGCTCCCACGGCCGAGACCGTCCAAGCCAGTACCTTGCTGGACAGCTTGACGAATCTGACCGATCGCGCCGCGCTGGAACGCTATGGAATCCAAGTGGTCGACGTTCGCATTAAGCGTTTGAATCTGCCGGAGCAGAATAAGCAAAGCGTGTACGCGCGCATGCGGGCGGAGCGCGAAAGGATCGCCCGGCAATACCGCGCGGAAGGGGAGGAGCAGGCGCTGCGCATTCGCGCCGACGCCGATAGGCAGAAAGAACAGATCCTGTCCGGCGCTTACAAAGAGGCGGAAAAAATCAAGGGCGAAGGCGACGCGCAAGCGACGCGTACGTACAGCGCGGCCTACTCCAAGAACCCGCGTTTTTATAAATTGCTGCGCACGCTGGAGGCGTACAAAAAGATCTTCGATGACAAGACCACCGCGATTCTCAGCTCCGATTCAGAGTTGCTGCGCATCATGATGCGGGGTGAGAGCGGCGCGAAATAATGCAGGCTCTGCTTAAGCCCGAGCTCGCCCTGGTTGCACCGCCGCAGATCAGGCGGCGTTTCCGCCAATGGATTTTTGCCGCCGTGGTTGTGTGGCTGCTGACCGGCGTGTACCTCGTCAACACGCAGCAACAGGCGGTGGTGACGCGCTTTGGCGCGGTGGTGGAACCGCGAGTTCTTCCCGGCATTCATGTCGCTCTGCCCTGGCCCATCGACCGCGTAACGAGGCTGAAGGTGCAGCAACTGCAGCGGTTGGTGGTCGGCGGCGACGCTGCCGATACGGTGGTGGGAAGGTCTCAGCCCTTGCGCTCGCAGTTCCTCACGGGTGTTCAGAACATCATCAGTTTGCGGGTGGTGGTTCAGTATTCCGTCGCCTCACCGGTCGATTACCTGTTCCGAACCAGCAATGTCGCGCAGGTAGTCGCATCAACTGTCGAGACGGCGCTGGCCCAGAAGGTTGCGGCGCAAAGCGTCGATGCAATTTTGACCAGCGGCAAAGCGGCCATTCAAGAAGACGTTCGGGCTACGTCGCAACGGCTGCTGGACGAGTATCGGGCGGGCGTTCTGCTTTCGACCATCAATATAGAAAGCGTCACGCCGCCACCGGAAGCCGCCGACGCTTTCCGGGACGTCGCCAGTGCGCGGGCAGACTCCGCGCGAATAGTGAATGAGGCGCAGGGCTACGCCAACGACGTGATTCCGCGCGCGCGCGGCCAGGCCCAGCAACTCCTCGAAGCCGCGCAGGGCTACCGGCAACGAAAGATCGATGAGGCCCAGGGCGATGCGGAGCGCTTTACGCAAGTGGCCGGCGAGTATGCCAAGGCCAGCCAAGTGAATGGCGAACGGCTTTACCTGGAGACAATGGAGACAATTCTTCCGAAGATCAAGAAGCTGATTGTCGACAATAAAGGAAATCTGGATCTCACCATTATTCGCAGGGGTGAGAAGTAAGGGCCCGACGCGATGAACAAACAACGCATCGCTCGGATTCTCACGGTCGTGATCCTGGTGGCGGTGCTGGGCGGGACTCTTGCCAAGAAAAACGGCTGGACGTTTCGGACAACGCGAATAGCGGAAGCGACGCCCGAAGACGCGATCTACGCGATGTTGGACGCTGCCCGGAAAGGCGACGTGCAGAAGTATGTGGCGGCCTACAGCGGATCGATGGAAACATCGTTGCGGCAATCGATTGCCGAGTCATCGAGCTCCGCCTTCAGCCAGTATCTTAAGGAGACGAACTCAGCGCTGAAGGGAGTGGCGGTCATGGCGCCGGAGATCGTCAGCGCCCGGGAAGTAAAGGCCCGCGTGGAATACGTGTATCAGGATCGAAACGAAGCCCAAAACATGTATCTCGAAAAGACCGCCACAGGCTGGAAAATCATGCGCGTCGAAACAGCGCAGCGGGTGAAGACGCTCGTGCCCTACGGCACACCCGTGAAGTAAGACCGAACTCGTCTTCATATTTGGCTTGTTGCCGAAGCCCGTCTTCAGGATCAAGCTGCGTCCACGAGTCGAACGAATCAAATTCGCCGCTGGCTGCTCAATTTGGGAATGAGGTTGAGTTCCCGGTGATTGCGGATTCGCAGCGCCGATGGTTTGAAGCAAACATAAATTACTTCATTTGCAGTTTCCTTCCGTTCAATAAATCCTAAAACTGCTAAGTGGCGCGGTCCGCAAAAACTTCCGGCGTGAGTATGACGTTTTCCTGGAACATTTGCGCGGCTGAAGCGGTCTTGCTGAGTGAAGGAACCAAAAAACACGGAGAACTATTTATGAACAAACTTAAAATGATGTCCGCGACATTAGGTATGCTGAGCGCTATCTTGACGCCCTCCATGCGAGCCGATGAAGCGAACAAGACTACCTACATCACCACTCATCAACCGCTCCAAGTTCAGGACACGCTGTTGGCGCCCGGCCGGTATATGTTCAAGATGGCCGGTCCGAATTACGATGGCCATACCGTTCAGATCTACAATGCGGATGGGACCCGGCTAGAGGCTACGATTCAGGCTAACTCGGCTTACCGGAGCGTGCCCAGCGGGACCACCCAGTTCACGATTTCCGATCCGCAAGGGGGTCAACCAGCGATGCTGCGATCTTGGTTCTATCCCGGGGATAATGTCGGACTGGATTTTGGAACTCCTAAGGGAGCTGGCGTGAACACACAGAAGGGCGACCGAAAAGGGAAGGCACAGAACGTCGGCCAGCCGGCCGGCGACGTTACCTCGACCCGCGATTGATGTCGAGACTCAACAAGGGGCGGGCTGCCGGTTTCTGCCGGCGTCATTGTTTCCACCCTTTTGATTTTCAGCGTGCTGGTCCGCTCCTCCACGCTTCATATTCCGCGACAGAACAACTCGTCCGATATGTGCCGCCTTTTGCGAAGAGTTGCTCGCACTCTATCGTGCGGGCGCGAGTCCAACCGTTTCACTGGGCGCCACGTTGAGGTCATCTTCGTACTGTTACGGACGTCCATCCCTAAACCGGCATAACCGGAACCAAACTGGGCGGTGAAACGTCGCGGCAAAAATCTCGGCCGGGGAGTAAGCCCCTGGCCGACGGCCACGGCGCGGTTCAATTTCGTGAAACCGTGTGTCGAACGTCGTTCGACCCGGTAAGTGTTGAGGTGCGTTCCGGTGTAGGCCTCAATCGCCGTTGGTTGCGATATTTCAGATAACCGCGGCGAGGCTGGAGTTCACGGGGGAAGCATCGGCCCGATCTTAGATGAACCAATCGAAGATCCGCTGCAGGATGTGGCGGTGCGGGGGCTGTACGGTGTCCGCGGCCGGTGGGGGCTTCGGGGCCGCATGCTGTTCCTCCCACTGGACGCTGTTAAGTTCGAGATTGGCCAGGCAATCGGTGATGGCCAGCCGCTCGCTGCGGCCGATGGCCGAGGCGGTTCGGACCTGGGGCGGGTGCGCCCCCAGTTCGATTCGTAGCAGCCCCGGCCAAGGATCGCGCAAACTGAATCGCGCACACAGACGCCGCGCGCGATGGCTGAGCGCCGCCAACTCCTGGCGCGCCGCCGCGTACTCCAGGCGCGCTTCCTCGAGATCCGGACTCTTGCTGAGATGCGGACCGGCCATGCGATAGAACTTGTGATACCCGGCTTCCCAGGCATCAAGGGCGCGGAAGTAACGTGCCACGCATTCCCGCAACTGGCGGATGAACTCCAGATCGGTGCCGGGTTCGGCCGGTATCCGTGGGTATGCCATGAGGCGGAATCTTCTCGACTACCTCGATTCAGTATCGGCTATGAGGGCGTTGTGGCGCTACTCCACGAAGTAGACGGCTGAAGCCGGCTGCGGGCAGGATTGCCCGCCCCACAAAATCTCAAAATGTACTATGTGCAAGTACCATCTTATTGATGCAGGATTAACGCACCGCGATCGTCACTCCCGACTGGCTTGCTGCATTTCCGATCCCTAGACTCACTGGAAGATTACCCACGGGCGCCGTACCGGCGGGAACTCGCGCGTTGATCTGCATCAGGCCGGGAAATCCTGGAGCGCGTCCGGCGTAAAGCAATTCGGCCAAGTCTCCGCCGATGGTCAGGCTGATGGATTCTATATTCTGACCCTCACCCGTCGCGTAGAGCACGATGATCGCTCCGCGTGCGACTGGGTTCGAGGATGAATTCGCCGTCCCATCGGCGTTGTTGGCCGCGGCTTGACCTGTTCCATTCGATATCGTGAAGATGCCGGGAGCGGCCGCGGCTACCTTCGTTGAAAAATCCGCCACCGCCGCTCCCTGCGCCTTGATCAGAATCTCAGCGTTTGAATCGGGCGCCAGATCCGCAGGAACCAGCACATTCAACTGAGTCGCGCCGGCATAGAACAGCGTCGCGGGTTTGCTTGCAAAAAACACCTGCGCGCTCGCTGGGTCGAACCCCGATCCGAAGATGCTGACGATCTCGCCGGGGGCAATTGCTCCAATGGCAACACTTGCGGCATTCACCACGGTGGCCCCTCCGAGAATGGATCCAACCGAGTCCGGCGTCAGCGTACGAATGCGATTGTTGCCGGAGTCGGCCACCCAAATTTTGCCGCCCAAATCCACCACAAGATCGGCGGGAGCGTTCAACTGAGCGGATGATGCCAACCCGCCGTCACCGAAGGGTCCGGCGACTCCGGTGCCCGCGATGGTGCTTAGTATTCCGGCTGCCGTTAAGCGCCGGATTCTGTTCCCGCCCATCTCGGCAATCAACAGGTCGCCTTCTTCGGTCAGCACCAAGCCGCGCGGCGAATTCAGTCCATCCAAAACGGTGGTGACGATACCCGCGGTTGAGATCTTGGATATGCGCGTCAACTCGCTTACCAGAATATTTCCGGACGAGTCAATCACCAGCGAGGAAGGCTTCAGGACTTGCGCAACCATGGCCGTGCTTCCCGAAGGCAGCACCTTGACAACCCGGTTGTTGCCCGCGTCGGCGACGTAAAGAGAGCCATCCGCTGTGGCGATCAAGTACTCCGGAGCGTTGAAACCTCCGGCAATCGTGGCGATATTTCCAGTTGGCGTGATTTTGCGAATGCGATTGTTGCCGGTGTCCACCACGTACAGATTGTGCTGCGAATCCAGCGCAACACCCCGGGGTCCGCTCAATCGCGCGAGCGTTGCCTGTCCGCCGTCTCCGCTAAATCCGGCCTCGGTCATTCCCGCGATGGTGCTGATGCCGCCGCCGGACGTAATCTTACGAATACGGTTGTTCAGCGAATCGGCTACATACCAATTTCCAAGTTCATCCACGGCGATCCCTGCCGGCGCATGCAACCTGGCTGATGTCGCCGGGCCGTTGTCGCCCCCAAAAAATCCCGACGTTGCGCTTCCCGAGATCACACTCACTTTTCCATCGGCCGCGATCTTGCGCACTTCCTGACCGGTGGTTGCGTACGCATTTCCGGCGACATCCAGCGCCACGTCCTGGGGAGCCGCGACTCCAACGATCGGACGAAATTGCGTTCCGAAATAATTAGCCGCCGCGATATACAACGTGCTGCTCAGATTGATGGCGATGCCAGTTGGAGCGGCAATGGTGAAGGCGGTGGTGATGATGCCGCGATTCACCTTGCGAATCCGATTGTTACCGCTATCGCAGATGTAGACGTTGCCTAGTGTGTCCGATGCGAGGCCCGCGGGCGCCTTTAGCTGCGCCAAAACCGCCGAGGCGCCATCGCCCGTATAGCCTGCATTTCCCGTCCCGGCGAGCGTGGTCAGATTGCCGCCCGCCGATATCCGGTACACTCGGTTGGCGCCGAAGTCCGAAATGTACAATGTGCCATCGGCATCCAGCGCGATATTGCGTGGCTGCATGAATTGCACGCTTAGAGCCGGGTTGTTATCGCCTGTCGCGAGGCCTCCTCCGGCCACGGTTTGAATGGTTCCATGGACGGACAGCTTGCGAATTCGCGCGTTGCCCAGGTCGGCAATGAACAGATTTCCGGCCGTGTCCACGGCAAGTCCATAAGGATGATCGATCATCGCCGCGTCGCCGGGTCCGCCATCGCCTGAAAATCCCGCCACACCGGTGCCGGCTATGGTCTGTATGATGCCGTCCGGCGTTATCTTTCGGATACGGTTGGCGGCGGCGTCGGCAACGTAAATCGTGCCATTGTAAACCGCAATCCCCTGGGCCTGGCTCAATATCGCGGCGATTGCCGGCCCGCCATCCCCGACAAGGTCAGTGCCTGCAACGCTTTGAATGGTGTAAGCCTTCGCGGGCGGACTGGCCGCGTTCAAAGAGGACACAAGTCCGGCAAGGGAAAACGCAAAAACGAAGCCAGCAGGGATACCCACGAATAGTCCTCAAGGGAGTAGTGCGGAGGGACGTTAGAAAGTTCTCAAATTACTTCCGATGAGAAAAACTATGAGGAAACTGTTGGGAGGGCTTGTGGCGCTGCTGCTTACGAGCACGGCCTTTGCGCAACCGGCCATCCATCTGAAGGGGTTGCGGCAACAGCGTGGGGGAACGGACTTCTTGCTTGACAGCGCTCCAAAATCGCGAACACCGGGCCGGTCGCACTTACTGCTCCAATTCGATGACAATCCCACTCAGGATCAGTTGAACGACCTTTCAAATCGTGGCGCTCGTGTGCTTTCGTACGTTCCGGATTTCACTCTTTCGGTTTCGGCTGGCGATGGAACTTCTTTTGATGGGTTGAATCTGCTCTCGATCGCACAGTTGTATCCGGACGAACGAATCAGTCCCGACCTATTTGGATTGCTTTCGACCGAAGTGAAGCTCTCGATTTTAGCCGAGTTTTATACAGACGTAGACCTCAACGACGCCCGGGCGATCGCGAACGAGGCGGGCTTGGTAATTCAGGAGAATCCGGACTTGGTGGCCAACCATCTCCTGTTGTCTGGCTCGCCGGATCAAGTACTGGCTTTGGCGAATTGGGACGAAGTGTCTTACATTTTTCCAGTTTCCAGCGATCTGATTCAGGGCACGCCGGCGCAAGGTTGTGCGGGCGCGCTGACCAGCTTCGGCCCCGTAGGCCAGTCGATCTTGCTGATGGGCGATGGCTGGGATGGGCCAGGCCGCGGCGGCGCGGATCTCAACTACACGTTCGTTCACGTAACGGATAAATTGGCCGCGGATTCGGCGAAGGCGGAAATTGTACGCGCGTTCGGGGAGTGGGCCAAGTACGCGAAACTGACCTTCACACCGATCGACGACAAGTATGCCAGCCGGACGTTGGCGGTTCTCTTTGCGAGCAGAGATCACGGCGACGGTTACCCCTTCGACGGGCCGGGCGGCGTGCTGGCACATACCTTTTATCCGTTTCCCATCAATCGCGAGCCGATCGCGGGGGACATGCACTTCGATGACGACGAAAACTGGAAGATTGGCGCGAACGTCGATCTGTTCAGCATCGCGCTGCATGAGACCGGCCATGCATTGGGTCTGGGCCATTCCGATAAACCTGGCGACGTCATGTATCCCTATTACGGGCGCGCAACCGGCCTGACGCAGAACGACATCAACGCGATTTTGCAGTTGTACGCCGCGCAGGCCGTTGCGGCGAATCCATTGACGCTAACTGTTCAAGTTCCCGTCAGCCCGACGACTGCATCCAGCATTGCTCTCAGCGGAACCAGCTCCGGGGCGCTGAAAGTAACTTGGTCATCGAATCGTGGAGCATCGGGGACGGCGCAAGGATCACTCACTTGGACGATCCCGAGCATTGCGCTAGGTACTGGTGACAATGCGATCACCATCACGGCGGTGGACGGGAAGCAGAATCAGGTAACACGCAGCTTGACGGTAGCGCGGCAACAGCCGGCGGCGCCGCAAGGGCCGGACTCCACGCCGCCGTCCCTGGTTATCGTTTCGCCAGCTATAAATAGCTTTTCGACGTCCGCGAGCTCGGTCGTCCTTAGCGGAACAGCTCACGATAATGTCAAGGTCGCTTTGGTGACGTGGTCAAGTTCGACCGGCGGCTCAGGAAGCGCGAGCGGCACGGACAATTGGACTACTCCAGCCATTCCGCTATACATCGGCACCACGACCATCACGATCAAAGTGAGCGACGCGGCGGGGAATACGAGTTGGCGGTCCATCAACGTGACGCGACGATAGAGAAACAATGGGGTGACAGCCACCTCAATCACCGATCTCCCGTGGCGGTGATTGAGGTGGCTGTCACCCCATTGTTTGCTAAGATCGGAGGGTATGGATCATCGCATCCGGGTGCTGGTCGCCAAACCCGGTTTGGACGGCCACGACCGGGGGGCGAAGGTAATCGCGCGCGCGCTCCGCGATGCGGGCATGGAAGTGATTTACACCGGCCTGCGCCAAACTCCGGAGATGATTGTAAACGCCTCGTTGCAAGAGGACGTCCAAGTCATCGGATTGTCCATTCTGTCCGGCGCGCATAATGCGATCGTTCCGCGCGTGATGCAGTTGTTGCGGGAAAAGCACATGGACGACGTCCTGGTCATCATCGGCGGTATAATTCCGGACGAGGACGCCGCCAAGCTGAAACAGCTAGGCGTCGCGGCTGTGTTCCAGCCCGGAGCCTCGCTCGACGAGATCGTCGGCTTCATTCGGTCTTCTGTAAAACAGACCGCCTGAAGTGCCAGTAAACTTAAAGAACTGAAACAAAGAAAGAACCAATGCAAGAAAAACTGAACATCGCCGTATTCGTCGATTACGACAACATCGAGATCGGTGTGAAATCCACTCTCCGGCGGGAATTCGACGTATCGCTCCCGCTTGATGCGCTCAAAGAGCGCGGCGACCTGGTCGCAAAATTCGCATATGCGAATTGGGGACGCCAGGAAGGAGCCACCAGATCGATGGCCGAAAATGCCGTCCAGATGGTCCAGCGATTGCCTTCCCCCCGCGGCGACAAGAACGGCGCCGATATCAATCTCGCTCTCGACGCCCTGGAGATGGCTTTCACCCATCCGCACGTGAACGCCTTCGCCATTGTCAGCGGCGACAGCGATTTTATTCCGCTGGTCAACAAGCTCAAGGAATATGGCAAGACGGTTTTCGTGGTCGGTGGCAAAGCGTTCACCAGCACCATCCTGCAACAAAATTGCCATGAGTTTGTGAGCTACGAATCGTTGCTCTCCGATCCCGGGGAGCGTTCCGAAAGCCGCGATCGTCCACCCAGGCCGCAGCAACAACAGCACGGCGGTCAAGGCGGACAAGGAAGCGGGGGCGGCCGGCAACAAGGCGGGCATCGCGCTCGTCCCGCGCCGCTCGATCTGGCGCAAGCAATGCCGCTGGTGGAGCGCGCACTTCAAGTTCTGGAGCGCCGAGCCGTCCAACCGCAGCTCGGCTTGTTGAAATCGACCATGCTCCAGCTCGATTCCGCATTTACCGAGAAGGCATATGGCGCGGGCAGCTTCTCCGACTTTGTCGAGAAACTCAAGAAAGCGGACTACGTCAATGTCAGCGGCCAAGGCGGCCGTTATATCATCGAACGAAAAACTTCGAGCCAGCCCGACCGGCCCACTCCCAAGCCCGAAGAGACACTGCCACAGTTTCGCGACGTCCTGGAGACCCACCGTTTGGAACTCGAGAATGGAGCCGCCGCCGACGAACTGGCGGGCTGGGTTCAAGCCGAGATGCCGAACTTCGACGCTGCCGCTTACGGCTTCCAGGAGTTTTCCGAATTCCTCAACTACGCGCAGGACAAGCTGGTGGTGCGCGTTGTGCCGGACGAAGAGAAGGGACTGGTGGTCTATCTCGGCGCCGAGTTTTATCCGCCGGCTATCCAGGAAGCGCCCCCTCAGGAACAGCAGGAAGAAGAAGAGGAAGAAAGGCAGCCCATCGTCGAAGGGCAGCCATCTCTCTTGGAGCCCAATCCGCCACCGGTCAAACCGAAGCCCGTACGACGTCCGCGAAAACCATCCGCCTCCGGCAACACGGGCGATCGCGCGCGCCGCCCACGCAAGAAAAAACCTGAACACCACACCATGCAATAATTCAATCCGGCAATGATTCCCAAACCACGCGGTCCCTATTCGCCATTCGTCCGGGCCGGAGACTTTATCTTTGTCTCCGGTCAGGGCCCCATCGATCCGGCTACCAATCAATATTCGTTCGGCAGCATTCAACACGAAACGCGATTGGTGCTGAATAACATCAAGGGTGTTCTGGCGCAAGCCGGCGCCACGCCCGCCGATGTCGTGAAGTGTTCGGTGTTCCTTTCCAGCGGAAAGGATTTCACGGCGATGAACGAGGTCTATGCCGAGTTTTTCGGCGAGACTCGTCCGGCGCGAACAACGGTGGAAGCCCAATTCGCCACGCCGGAGATGAAGGTGGAGATCGACTGTATCGCGTATAAGCCAGATCGGTAGTGTTTTTGTGGGGCGGGATGGTATCCTGCCGGCCGATTGGCAATCGGCCTATCCCGTGAAGCTTTCAAGCGTCAGCCGATTTTCAATCGGCGGCAGGATGACATCCTGCCCCACAAAAAACTATAAGGTGATCCCGCCGTCTACCGACAAGACTTGACCCGTGACGTAATTGTCGGGCTCCAGAAAAAATCGTACGGCGCGCGCGATATCCGCGGCAGCGCCGTAACGCGAGATTGTTTCGTCCCGCAGATAGCGCTCGTATTTGCCGGACGCAATGCTCGCTTCCGCCATTCCGGCCGCCATCACACCTGGTGCGATTACATTGACGCGAATGTTCAACGGTCCCCGGCACTCCTTGGCCAGTATCCGCGCGGCATGCAGGAGTGCCGCTTTTTCGCCGGCGTACGCGGTGGAGCCTGGAAAGAGCGCGACCGCTTGCATCGTGGAAAACAAGACGATCGACCCTTGCATCGCCCGCGCCTTCATCCGCTCGGCCGCTTCGCGCGCCAGCATAATGGGACCTTCGTAGTTCACGGCATGCGAAAGCTGCATGGCTTCAGCGGCCGGCCCACGCGCCGGATTCCCCGCGAACACGACCAATCCGTACAGCTTCGGAACGCCGTCCAGCAGCCACTTGCGATCGTCAGCCTTGGTGATATCGGCCCGCAAGCCACGATGCCGGGAGTTGATCACCACGTGCGCGCCTTCGGATTCCAGCAGCGCCGCCGTCACCGATCCAAGACCGCCCGCGCCGCCCGACAGCAGGATTTCCAGTCCTTGAATCGTCGGGTTTTCAGGCGGCAACGTCCGCCGCCTCTCGTGCCACGTAACCGAAACCGACGACGGCCAAAAACGGCATCAGCACTTCACTGGCGCCAAGATTGTATTCCAAGAAGCCTTCCGCCAGAATCGCGAGGATCACCGCAATGGCGCCATGCAGCACGAAGCGCGCTTCGGGATTCGCCGGCTTCCCGCGCAACGCCGACGCGAAATCCCAAAGCATCTTCCCGATCATCCACATCATCATCAGCATGGTTGGGATGCCACGCTCCGCCGCGTATTGCAAATAGATATTGTGGAGATGCGAGTACCAGCCCTCGGGTAAGGGCCTGGGAATGTCCGCCGGCACATACTTGTCGAACTCCTCGCGCGGCTTCATAACTTCCGGACCCAACCCGAGCCACGGATGCGCGCGAATCATTCGCACTCCAGTTCGGCGCAGAATCGCGCGATGTTGGTTGGAATCGGTTTCGCCATGCGGATGGATGATGGAGACGACGCGCTCCTTCAGTACGGACGGAGCAACAAGAAAAGCCAGCACCGCGATGACGGGCATCGCCGCCACCATCCACTTGTGCCAAAACCAAAGCAGATACACCAAGCCGACCGGGAAACCGAGCAGAAAAATGCTGCGCGTCATTCCCAACACCAGCGACAGGCTCAGTACAGCGGCGCAAAACCATCCGAAGGACTTCCAGCGCCGCTCAATCGAAAAGAATAGCAACGCGGCCAGAAACAACAGTACGATCATTTCCTGGCCGCCGAAGTTCATCCAATGGCTCATGAATCCGGTGATGCGCCGCCCAATGTAGAACTCGTAGAAATTGCGGTGCTGCGCGAGCGAATCCTCATACTTCTGCCAGAACTGAAACAGGCTGCGAATCGCGGAGAGGGTGGCGACGCCGGCCCAAATCACCGCCATGGTTCGAATCTCCGCTATCGTGCGAAACGTGCTGCACACCAGCAGCAAGACCAGAAAGACAAAAAATTTACGAATTTGCGGAATTCCGTCATGAATATGGCCTGAAGCAAGCCAGGAGACAATCGTTCCCGCGACGAAAAGCGCGAGCGGAAGTTTGATGGGTGGAAGGCGCAACGGCTCGGAGGAAAGTAGTAAAGCGGCAAACGCTAAACCGAGTAAGATGTGAGAAACGGCGATCGAGAATAGAATGGAAACAAGCGAGGCGCACGCCAGGTAAAATGCGGCTCGATCGAGATAAGGTTTCAATCCAGTAGGCTACCAGGAATGGAGATCTACATTTTCCGGCACGGCATCGCCGAGGAAGGCCACGCGGGCCAGCCCGATTCCGAACGCGCGCTCACGGCCGAAGGGAAGAAAAAACTGCGGAATACCTTGCGCGCCGTGCATGAAGCCGGCATCCAGCCGTCGCTGATTCTCACCAGCCCTTATCGCCGCGCGGTTCAAACCGCGCAACTCGCGGTTGAAATTCTGGAGTACAAGGGCGATTTGTTGCGCACCAAGGCCCTGGAACCCGGCTCTCATCCGCGAGTGGTTTGGGACGAGATCAGAGTTCATAAGAACGAACGGCAAATCTTGCTGGCCGGGCACGAACCGCTCTTCAGTTCACTGGCGGCTTATTTGCTCGGCTGCCCGAATCTGCAGGTCGACTTCAAGAAAGGCGCGATCGCATGCGTCGAAATCGACCGCTTCGATCCGGAACCGCATGGCGTTTTGAAATGGATGCTGACTTCTAAATTGCACTCTTAGGCGACGCGGGTATGAACCGGACATCGACCGCTCTCAATACGATTGTGAAGATCGGGTGGATTCCGGTCTTGCTGGCCGCCTGCTACTCGGGATGGGTTTTGTACTCGCGCCACGCGCAGAATCGCCGGGGCGAAGAAGCTGAAGCGGTTGAAGCAGCCCGGCGCGCGCAGGGAGACCGCGAGATCTTGCGGCGGCTTGGCGGCGGGCAATTGAAGATCCTGACGTTCTATGCGAGTCCTGCGATCGTGGAAGGGGGCGAGCGGACGCTGCTGTGTTATGGAGTCGCGGGGGCAAAAAGCGTACGGATCGAGCCGGCCGTGGAACTGGTCTCACCGGCCTTGAGCCGGTGCATCGAGATTCGTCCGCGCCAGGAAACGCGGTACGTCCTGACCGCGGAGGATGGCCAAGGGAAGACAGTGAAACAGGAAACGGTGGTGGGCGTGAAGTAAGAGCCTACTTTCAAGGAGTGAACTGGGACAGGAAGCTGTGAAAATTATCGTTGACCCGGCTGTACTCAGCCCTGCTCGCGGCCGGCATTGACCACCGTCTCACCTTGCGCCTGCCTCTCAGCGCCGAGCGCTACCCCACCGCCGAACGCCGCACCGTCTTCATTCGCGAGGCGATTGAACGCATCTCTGCGCTACCGGGTGTCCGCGCTGCAGGTATCAACGCCGGACTGCACCCGCTGGGAAGCTGGACACTGCCGGTCGAGATTCGGGGCTCGATCGCACCGGATACGCGGGAGGTGAATGTTCATCAGATCAATAGAACCTATCTTGACGCCACTGGAATCCGCTTGCTTACCGGCCGCTGGTTCGAAGAGCCGGACCTGAGCGCGCGCCGCTTCCTCTGCGTCGTCAACCAAACCTTGGCCGCACGCTACTTCGGCGGTCAATCCTCGTTGGGTAAGATCGAAAAAATTCCGCGGCTTCAGAACCCTCCTTTCAAACTTACGGACAGTCCGTTTTAGGTGATCGGTACGGTGGAGGACGCGATTCATGAGCTCCACAACGGGATGCACGCGCCGAATTGTACTTCCCTTACTCGCTCACCAGCATGGCCGGCACTTTTGTGGTGAGCCCGCGGACGACCCGATGAGTATAGCGCCCTACGTCCGTGCACAAATCTATGCTATCGACCCTTCGCAGCCCATTGACGAAAGGCGAACGCTCGAAAACCTCATGGACCGCTACGTTTACAGTAGCGGCCGTTTTAGAGTGTGGCTTATGGGCGTCTTCGCCGTGTTGGGACTCGCGCTCTCCGTCGTCGGCGTATACGGCGTGCTGTCGCAGATAGTGGCCATTGAGCAGCGAAACATCGGGATTCGAATGGCCGTGGGCGCAGGGTCCCGCGAGATCGTTCAGTTCGTGATGGGCCGTGGCGCGCGCCTCGGCGACCCTGCTCCTACTCCGCCGCTTTGGCCTGACGCTCCGCGTAACGGACCCATTTTGGCGCGGCATGCCTGCTCGCTGTGGCCGGGCTCTTCGCCTGCTTGATTCCGGCGCTCCGCGCGGGCCGCACGGATCCGGCGATATCTCTTCGGCTGGAGTGAGCCGGTGCCGTTGGGGCACTTCGCGCCGTTGACCTCCGCACTCCCCTAACGGAACCCGCGTGTGAGGGCGGTTGACATAAGCCCGCCAGGAGATCAGCGTCAGGATATTCGGATAAGTTCGAATTCACGCCGTGCCTGGATGCCGTACGCCCCCGGCTTTCGTTATTTCTTTTTTGAAGCCGAAGGGCTATTAATTAAAAACAATGATGAATGGTAGATATTATTATAACTTTAGCGTTTCTCTATGATGCATGATGAATCATGGTTGGAGAACGTTAGGAACATCCCTTTGCATGATTAAACAGGCGCGTCTATGTAAGCATCCCGCCAATGTAAAGGTATCCAGAGGCATGAGCAAAGTTTTCTGGCAACAGAATAATTGGTTATAAATCAATGAGTATCGAAATCCCACCCTAAAATTTCTATTGAAATGCAAACTCCTCTATTGACACTAGAAAATTGTAGTGTAATATCTAACGCAAGGCTCCTGGTAAAAGAATCGTGAATGGCATAACATTGTCGCAACGGAATCGTGCACAGACGCGCCTGCACCGCCGCACTTCGGCCCGTCTCGGCTGCCTAATCTCCGTTTACGCCGTCATCGCCGCCGGGTTCACCGCGGCGCCAGTGTTGGCTGCGTCCGACACGGCGGAAGCAAAGAGCATTTTCCGCAAACGTTGCACCGGCTGTCATACCTACGGCAAAGGGATCAAGGTAGGACCAGATCTCAAAGGCGTCACCGACCGGCGTAGCCGCGAGTGGCTGCTGGGGTTCATTCGCTCGTCATCGAAGACAATTCAGGCGGGAGATCCTACCGCCACGGCGCTGTTCCGCGAATTCAAACAAGAACGGATGCCGGACTGGACCGACCTTTCCGTCCCACAGATCTCCGGGATTATCGCCTACTTTGCTCAGGACGGGCCTTTGCAGAAGGAGCCCGACGAACGCCATGCCGACACCGCAACAGCCGCGGAAATCGATAGCGGCCGGCGATTATTCCACGCCATCACACCTCTTCGTTCCGGCGCGCGAGCGTGCAATACCTGCCATGCCAGCGGAGAGACCGCCGTGCCGGGATACGGTACGCTGGGGCCGAATCTCGCCGCGGTGTATTTAAAGTACACGGACCGCGCCCTCACGGATTTTCTCAAGCGTCCCTGCTTTCCGCGCCATCCGGAGATGCTCGCGGACAACTACCTCGCCCCTCAGGAATCCTTCGACCTGAAGGCGTATCTGGCTCACGTTGCCCAAGCCGCGTCGGTAAGCCCCGTCGTACGGAGCAGGAAATGAAGACCAGTTTGCTCTTCCACGGCTGGCCGTATGTCGCCATGGCTTTGTTCGCCATTGGATTCGTTATCCGCTATGGCATTCTTCGTACGCAGCGGGAGGTCAGGGCAAAGCGAGGAAAGCTGTCTCGAAGTGACAGGCTCTGGCGCGTTGGCCTTGTTTTGCTTTTGGCCGGTCACTTGGGTGGATTGTTGTTTCCCCGCGAAGTTCTGTATTGGAATGGTGTTCCATTCCGGTTGTATGTCCTGGAAGCAACGGCCTTCGCCTCTGGATTACTGGTCCTCGGCGGCTGTCTCCGGGTGATGTGGCGGCAGTTCGGCAAATCGACCGAGTCGGTCGCCACGCAGCTAGTCGATGCGATCTCCCTGTCGTTGTTCTTCGTCGCGCTTCTATCGGGACTCCTCGCGGCCGTAATGTATCGCTGGGGATCTTCGTGGGGAGTAATGACGGTGACTCCATATGTACTCTCTATCTTCCGCGGTGCGCCGGTCGGCGCTCTCGTCGCCGGAATGCCATTCCTCGTTCGATTGCACGTAATCTCCGCAGTGACGGTATTGCCCATGCTTCCGTTCACGAGCATCGCTACCGCCGTGATTCTTTCGTTTCACCGTGTACTCGACCGCATGGGCGCGCAGGTATCCGGACGAACCGCTTCACCCCGGAGAACACTCGAATCACTGCGGCAGAAATATAACCCGGCACCGTGGATTTGGCCGGAAGAGGATTGACTGCTCAACGTGAGAAGACGATTTATCGCTGTGGGCATTTTGGCCGTCTGCCTGGGAGGCGCGCTCGCCGCATGGGGCCTGTCACGCGTGGGAATTCATCAAGGGTATGAGCCCGTTCAGCCCATCGCGTTTCCCCATAAGATTCATGCCGGCGACAACAAGATTCCATGCTTGTATTGCCACTATGCGGCGCGAACCAGCCGCCATGCCGGAATCCCGCCGGCCAGCGTATGCATGAACTGTCACAGCCTGGTGGAGAAGCAAACGGTAGAGATCGAAAAACTGAAGGAGGCGGTGCAGGATCTGCGCCCCATCAAGTGGACCAAGATTCACAATCTTCCAGACTTTGTTTATTTCAATCATAGCCAGCACGTTCTTTCCGGCGTAGCCTGTCAGCGTTGCCATGGGCCGGTGGAACAAATGGAGCGGGTGAAACAGTTTGCGCCGCTCACCATGGGCTGGTGCCTCGATTGCCATCGAGAGCACGCCCACGTCCCAGTGGCCGCGGTTCCGCGCGCGATCTCAACCGTGGCGAAGAATTTCAACCCGGTGGCAGGGCTCGACTGCACGAGCTGTCACTATTAACAACCCGGCGGCGCCCCCAGATGTGCCCGCGAACCTTTGAGGAACGACATGACCCCCAGCACTCGAGCCGAGGGAGCCTGTAAAAATCGGAAAGAAGAACTGGTGCAGATCGGCCAGCCGGATCCTCGCGCTTACTGGAAGAGCCTGGAGCAATTGCACGGCGGCCAGAAGCCGTCCGCTGAGTTCGCCAAAGGCCTGCCGTCCGCCGCGGTCACGCGTACCGACGACACTCGCCGCGATTTTCTTTCCCTGATGGGTTTCACGGTTGCAGCCGCCGGACTGGCAGCCTGCCGCGCTCCGGTACAGCAAGCCATTCCGATGCTGGTCGGCTCCGATCAGATTGTGCCCGGCGTCTCCAGTTGGTACGCCACTACGTGCGGCGGATGCCCGTCCTCCTGCAGCCTTCTGGTCAAGCAGCGCGACGGCCGGCCCATCAAGATCGAAGGCAACGACCGTTCGGTTCTATTCGGAGGCGGAACCTGCGCCACCGGCCAGGCAACCGTACTTTCGCTGTATGACGGCGAGCGTCTCCGCGGTCCGGCCTGGAAGGGCCAATCCGCGGACTGGCGGCAGATCGACCGGCATGTGAGCGAATCGTTGGCCGCCGCGGAGCGCTCCAACCGGGAAATTGTGTTGCTCAGCGGAACCATCACCAGTCCTTCCATGCTCGAAATCGTCACGGACTGGAGCAAACGATATTCAAACTTCCGCCATGTGGTCTACGACGCTATCTCTCTTAGCGCGATGCGCGCGGCAAACGAAAAAAGCTTTGGGCGCAAGCTCATTCCTCACTACTGGTTCGACAAGGCCAGGGTGATCGTTGGGATCGAGGCGGATTTTCTGGGAACGTGGCTGTCGCCCGTGGAATTCGCGCGGCAGTACGCAGCGTCGCGCAAGCCGGAGAATGGATCGTCGCTGCACGTTCAATTTGAGCCGGGCTTATCCGTCACTGGAAGCAACGCCGACGTCCGGGTCCCGGTAGCCCCGTCGAATCTGGGCGCGGTGGCCGTCGCCTTGCTTCGCCGAATCGCGCAAAAGGCCGGCATGGCGGGTTTCCCCGAGGGTCCGGAACCGCTCGCCGATTCAAAGAAGCTGGATGCAGTGTCGGAAGAACTCTGGCGTCATCGGGGAGCCTCCCTGGTGGTGAGCGGCGTTCAGGATGAATCCGTCCAGGTAGTGGTGAACGCTCTGAACGCCTTCCTCGGCAATATCGGAAAGACCGTGGACACCGCGCGGCCGTCGCTGCAGCGGAGTGGCGACGATGCGGCCATGGCCGAGCTCGTCGAACGCATGAATCGCGGCGAGGTTCACACGCTGATGCTGCACGGGGTGAATCCGGGCTACGACTATGCCGACGCCGGACGCTTCCTGCAAGGCTTGGAAAAAGTGACGCTCTCGATCTCTTTCTCCGATCGCCGCGATGAGACCAGCTCGCACGCCCACGTCATTTGTCCGGATCATCATTTCCTGGAAGCCTGGGGCGATGCCGAGCCGGTGGAATCCCATTTCAGCCTGGCGCAACCGCTGATCGCACCGCTGTTCAATACGCGCGCGGCCCAGGAAAGCCTGCTCATGTGGCTTGGAAACGACACGTCTCACTACTCCTATCTACGCTCGTTCTGGCAAAAGAATATGTTTCCCCACCAGAAAGAGGCCGCCAGCTTCGACGCGTTTTGGGACCGCTCGCTGCAGGACGGAGTGGTGGACTTTCCCGCTAAATCCGCTGCGCCAGCGGCGAGCTTCCACGGAGATTGGCGCGCGGCCGCGAGCGGCATCATTGACCGGCAGAAGCAGCAGCCGGCCAGCCGGGAGGACAGTTACGAGCTGCATCTCTACGAGAGCGTAGCGATGCGCGACGGACGCTCCGCGAACAATCCATGGCTGCTGGAATTGCCGGATCCGATCACCAAAGTCACCTGGGCAAATTTCGCGGCTGTGTCACCGCAGCTTGCGCAACGGCTCAGCCTGAGCAATGGCGATGTGATCGCGCTCAAGACGGAGAACGCCCGCGCGGAGCTTCCCGTCTTCATCCAGCCGGGCCAGGAGAACCGCACCATTGCGTTGGCCGTCGGCTATGGAAGAAAGCAAGTTGGAAAGGCCGGGAACAATGTCGGCCAGAATGTTTATCCACTGGCACAAGTCTCCAACGGATTCCGCCGCCTGTCCGCCTTGAACATAGCCCTGGAAAAGACAGGGCGGCGGGTGGATCTCGCCGGCACGCAGACCCACTTCAGCATGGAGGGGCGGCCCATCGCTCTCGAAACGACACTGGCTGACTTAAGCAAAGAATCCGCGGCGGGCGAGGAACACAAGGCGACGCCCACGCTGTGGACCGAGCAGCCGCAGGGGGAGCATTCCTGGGGCATGAGTATCGACATGAATGCCTGTACCGGGTGCTCCGCCTGCGTGATCGCCTGCCAGGCCGAGAATAACGTTCCCGTCGTCGGTAAAGATCAAGTCCAACGCGTCCGGATCATGCACTGGATTCGCATCGATCATTACTATCGCGGCTCTGAAGACAATCCCGTCAGTCTTCATCAACCCATGATGTGCCAGCACTGCGGACATGCGCCGTGCGAGACCGTTTGCCCGGTGCTCGCCACCACCACAAGTTCCGAGGGAATCAACCAACAGGTCTACAACCGCTGCGTCGGCACGCGATACTGCGCCAACAACTGCCCCTACAAAGTCCGGCGATTCAATTGGTACAACTACACCGAAAATCCGAAATTCGATTTCAACATGAACAGCCCTCTGGGCCGCCTGGTGCTGAACCCCGACGTGGTGGTTCGTACGCGCGGCGTGATGGAGAAATGCAGCTTGTGCGTGCAAAGGATTCAACTGGCCAAGAACATTGCCCTGCAAGGTAAGCGCGAGCTCGTCGACGGAGATATCAAGAGCGCGTGTCAACAGTCTTGTCCTACTCAGGCGATTGCGTTCGGAGATTTGAAAGATCCCAACAGCCGCGTTTCGCAACTGATGAAGAGCCAGCGCTACTACCAGGTGTTAGAGGAACTTGGGACGCGGCCGAACGTGGGCTATCTCAAGAAGGTCCGCGGCAGCGCGGTGATTTAAGGAATCTCGATGAGCAGCACTACGATTGCTACACCCAATGCGACATCCAATGCGCCAACAGGCCGAACCGGAACGATAATCCTGCCGCCGCCGGCCTGGGTTGACGGGGATACCTCGCTGCAGCAAATCACGAACGACATTGTCCGGCCAATGGAAGCGCGGCCGGGGAAGGGGTGGTGGATCTGTTTTTCCCTGGCGTTTGCCGCTTTCCTCAACCTGGGCGGAATGGTCACCTACCTGATCGCTAACGGAATCGGCGTGTGGGGATTGAACAATAGCGTGGGCTGGGCCTTCGATATTACGAACTTCGTGTTCTGGATCGGTATCGGCCACGCCGGCACGCTGATCTCCGCCATCCTGCTGCTGTTCCGCCAGCAGTGGCGCACATCCATCAATCGGTCCGCTGAAGCCATGACCATCTTCGCGGTGATGTGCGCCGGTTTGTTCCCCGCGATCCACATGGGCAGGCCCTGGGACATATTCTTCATGTTTCCTTATCCCAACCAACGCGGACCGCTATGGGTGAACTTCCGTTCGCCGCTGGTGTGGGATGTCTTCGCCATCACCACGTACCTTACTATCTCGCTGGCGTTCTGGTATCTGGGAATGATCCCCGACCTGGCCACGATGCGCGACCGGGTGACCAACCGTATCCGCAAATTTGTGTTCCGCGTTTTGAGCTTCGGATGGAATGGATCGCAGCGAACGTGGGCGCGATACGAAGTTGTCAGTCTGGTGCTGGCAGGCTTGGCGACGCCCCTCGTGCTTTCCGTGCACTCCATCGTCAGCATGGATTTCGCGACCTCGCTGGTGCCGGGATGGCACACCACGATCTTCCCACCCTATTTCGTCGCCGGGGCGATCTATTCGGGCTTCGGCATGGTGCTGACCCTGCTGATTCTCACCAGGCAAACCATGCATCTGGAGCGCTTCATTACCATGCGGCACCTGAACATGATGGCGAAAGTCACCATGCTCACCGGCATGATCGTCAGCTACGCGTATCTTACGGAGTTTTTTGGAGCCTGGTACGGCGGCAACTTGTATGAACGCTATCACTTCATCAATCGCGCCACCGGGCCCTATGCCTGGTGCTTCTATCTCATGGTGCTTTGCAACGTGATCACGCCGCAGGTGCTGTGGTCGAAGAGAATCCGCGGCAGCGTCGCGGCATTATTTGTTGTTTCAATTCTGGTGAACATCGGAATGTGGTTCGAGCGCTTCGTCATCATTGTCGTTTCTCTGCATCGAGCCTTCCTGCCATCCGGGTGGGGCATGTTCTACCCAACGTTGATCGACGTGGGTGTGTTGGTCGGCGCGTTTGGCATGTTCTTCACCTTCTTCCTGCTGTTCATCCGCTTTCTGCCCATGATTGCCATCTGGGAAATCAAAGGCGTCGCCCAACAGCAAGCGCATACGCTGGCGGTGAGCGCGCCGGATCAGACGAGTGCCGCCCGTGCCTAAGAACTTTTTAGTCGCCACTTTCCTGGACCAGAACAGCTTGCTCCAGGCCGTACGGGCAGTGCGCGATCGTGGCTTCCGCATCTTCGATGTCTACGCTCCCTATCCCATCCACAATCTGGATGGTGAGATGGGGATTCGCCGGACCCGCCTGCCGTGGGTAACGTTAGGGGCCGGCGGGGCCGCGCTGATTTTCGCGCTGCTTATGCAGTTTTACACAGCAATTTGGGATTGGCCCTTGAACGTTGGCGGAAAGCCCGCGAATTCCACGCTCGCCTTCGTCCCCATCACCTTTGAGCTCACGGTCCTGATTGGAGGATTGTCCACGGTAGCGGCTCTGTTCCTGCGCGCCCGTCTATTCCCGGGAAAGCGCGAAAGCCCGATGCTCCACGGAGTCACCGACAATACCTTCGCGCTAGTGCTCCGAATACGCGACGATTCCTTTGACGCTCATCTGGCCCGCTTGCTGCTGGAGCAAAGCGGAGTGACCGGAGTCGAGGAAAAGGCAGGCGAGCTGTGAAACGTATTGTCTGCACAATGTTCCTGGTAGTGTTGGCGGGCTGCGGCGCAAGTTCGCAAAAGCGAGCCTTCGAATATATGCCCGACATGGCGCGCGATCCCGCCTATAAAGCCTTCGCGCCTAGTCCGGTGACACGAGACGGTTTGACGTTACAGCGGCCCGTCGCGGGGACAATCGCGCGTGGATACTCTCCCATGCACTATGGAACCGGAGACGACGAAGCGGCGCGAGCCGGCCGCGAACTTCAAAATCCTTATGCCGCTACTCCAAAAACTCTGGAAGAAGGAAAGGCGCTGTTCGAAACCTACTGCCTGGTGTGCCACGGGGCGAGCGGCAAGGGAGACGGTCCTCTAGCCGAGAAGATTCCTCATCCTCCGACGTATACATCCGATCGGGTGAAGCCGTTTCCGGAAGGCCGGATTTTCCACGTGATCACGACAGGCTCCGGCAAAATGCCATCTTATGCCGCGCAACTCAGCGCGGACGAGCGCTGGAAGGTCGTTACTTACGTACACACGCTGCAACAAATGGCCGACGACGCGGCCTCCGCGCAGCCCGGAGATTTGAAGTGACAGAAATGCGTCTGTTTGAAGTTTCTCCGAGAAGCCGCCTGGTAGCCTTGTGCCTGATTCTTGCGGGAACCGCCATGGCGATTTACGGCGTATATTCGACGCCCGATCGGACCTGGCCCAATCTTCTTCTGAACGGCTTCTACATCATGTCGCTTTCTCTATCCGCGATGTTTTTCCTGGCCACTCAACGGCTCACGGGAGCACGTTGGTCCGCCAGTTTGCGCAGAATCCCCGAAGCATTGATGCTGGGTCTCCCGGCGGCAGCCGTGTTGATGCTGGTCCTCTTCTTCGGCCGGCAGACGATCTATGCGTGGAGCCGCCCCGGTGGGCTGGCGCATGAGCCGTCCTTCGCGGGAAAGTTGCAATACTTGCAAACTCCCTGGGTTTTTGGGCGCATGGCCGTGGCCCTCGCACTGTGGACTTTGTTGATCTGGCTTTGGCGCAAGACCTCGCGCGAACAGGATCGGAACCCGGCACTCAGCCTGGTTCTGCACCAACGGCTGACACGCTACTCCATTATGTTTGTCCTGATATTCGCCGTGACGTTCACCATGGGCGCGTTCGACTGGCTGATCTCGCTGGAGCCGGAATGGTTCAGCACAATGTTCGGCATCTATGCTTTCATCGGCACGTTTGTGCAGGGCATCGCCGCCGTCACATTGGCGGCCGTGCTGTTGAAGCGGGCCGGCGTGCTTCGGGATTCGATCAGCGAGCAGCAGCTTCACGATCTGGGCAAAATGCTGTTCGCCTTCTCCACCTTCTGGGCGTACATTTGGACCTGCCAGTACCTGCTGATCTGGTACGGAAATATTCCCGAGGAAGTGAGCCACCATTTCAAGCGTACGAATGGGCCGTGGCTATGGCTCTTCGTGTCGAACTTCCTGGTGAATTGGGTGATTCCGTTCGCGGTGCTGCTGCCGGTGCGTACGAAACGAAATCCCCGCGTGCTCGCGGCGGTCAGCGCTTTGCTGCTGTGCGGCCACTGGCTGGACCTATATGTCCTGATCATGCCGGCCGTTTGGAGCGCGCCAAGATTCGGGGCCCAGGAGCTGGTCATCGCGGCCGGCTATGCGGCCCTTCTGTACCTGATCTTCGTCCGGAGTTTTGCCACGGCTCCGCCGGTGCCGGTACACGATCCGATCCTGGCCGCCGAGGCGGAACTGCATTTGGCTCACGAAACTTTTGCTCACCCCTTGGTACAAGGAGCCAGCCAATGATCGATCTGAGAATCCTGAAAGGAACGATTTTCGCGGTAACGGCGCTGGGCGTCAGCGCATTCGTTTATCCAACCGATCCAAACAGCCTGGCCGATCTTCCCAACCGGATCCCCGAAGCGGCTCCCTACATTACAGCGGAGGCCCAGGCTTTCCCGCCTCCCTACGAGGACTACTGGCAGACCCAGAACAATCCCGGACAATGCCAGAACTGTCATCAGAAGATTTTCGACCAATGGAACGGCTCGATGATGTCTAACTCCTGGCGCGATCCGGTCTGGCGGGCGGCGTTTCTGTTGTTGGCCAAAGAAACTTCCGCGAATGGCGAGTGTGACATACCCGATCCTCCCGATGGCACGCCCAAGGCACGCCGCAATCCGTTCTCGAAGCCAGGTGAGTGCGCGTCGGAGTTCGACATTGGAACCGGCAAGTATACGGTCTCCCGGCCGGGATCGCTTCTCGACGCCTTCTGCTCCCGCTGCCACATGCCCGCCAACTATCTCGACAACGTTCCGATCCGTAACATTAAGATAGATGCCGCAACGCACCGCGAAGTCGCGCCGGTCGACCCAAACTACAACCCCACTTCCGACAACGGCACGGGACTCGCGTTTGCCACGCTGGAGGCCCAATACCGCAACACCGACTCAGGTAAGAGCGGGATTTTCTGCGCCATCTGCCATAGCTTCGCGGCTACTCGCGACACACCCTTTCATAACTATGCGCGCAGCGGCAATGAATACAATCCGGCTGTTGGCGCCAAAACGCGAGCGGAGATTCTGGGCACGGCGCAACAGGACATGTTCCAGGTGGCCGACCCCACCAAGCGCAATCTCGGATACAGCATCGGGGCCGGTTCCTTCCGCCTCTCTCCGCATGTGATCGGCATCTTTGAACCGTTTGGACCGCTCAGCAGCAACGATCCTCCCGCGGCCGTCGATGCCAACACGAGCCAGGTATTCGGCCAGGACATTCCCTATCAGCACATGGGATCGGATCCCAAGAAACACAAAGGCTACCACCAGGCGATGTTTGTCCGCGCCGAAATGTGCGCCGCTTGCCACGATGTGACGAACGCGCTGCCCATCAAGAACAAGCTTCACAAATGGGTGGGCGGATTTCCGATTGAGCGCACTTATACGGAATGGTCCAACAGCCGCTACGCCGATCGTCCGGGCAATGCCAACTTCGATCCGCATTACAAGCGCGATTGCCAGAGTTGCCATATGCAGCAGGACTACGGCCAGCCCGGCACCGCGCAGACTCTCTATCAAGGCGGCCACCCGCTTCCGATTCCGTCCGATGCCGTCGCGACAGATGGGGCCGCGCGACCTTTCTTCGCGCATCATTTCGTGGGCGGCAATGCGCTGGTACCCGGCTTGATCGGCAAGGATGTGGACAAGTCCGGCAGCGTTTCGCCTTATCCGGAATTGTCCGCTTTCAGCTTCTCGTCGGACGACCACAAAAGCCCCTACTCGCGAGGCTACTGGACGCACATGGAGAGGAAGGGAGCGTATACGCAGCAGGCACGGCTGGCCTGGGATCGCTTGCGGCACGTGCTCAGCATGGATATGGAGGCGCCTGGGGTTGGCCGGCCAGGGGACAAGGTTCCATTAAAGATAACTCTCGCGAACACCGGCAGCGGACACAATTTCCCCACTGGGTTCCCCGAAGGCCGGACGGCGTGGCTGAGCGTCCATGCTTACGATTTGTCCACGGGCAACGAACTGCCGATTTACGATTCGGTCTGGAATCGCACCTCGGCCGGTATCGGGAATCTGACTCGGGAAGAAATGGCGGATCCGAACTTCCCGAAGAATTGTGATTGGAGAATCCCCGCCGGTTCGGCGGATCCTTACGCCATGCAGTTCAAGGCCGTGGCGTCTCTTGGAGATGGTTGCCCGACACTCGACCTGCCTTACGCAGCGCCGCTCAACCTGGTGACCAATAAACAAGGTCTGCCGATCGACGAACGTGGGCGAGTGATCGATGCCGCCACCAATCCAGACGGCTTGCCGCAGTTCCGGGACCTCAACCATAACGGCGATCTGTTCGACGATTCCTTCCTCATGGACACGCGCTTCAAACCCATGCCGGATCCCGCCGCGACCAAGAGAGTGGACCGTTACTCAGTGGTGATTCCGCAAGGAACCCGGGGACCGATTGCCATTAGCGCCGCGGTCTACTATCAATCCGTCGAAGCGATTGTCGCGCTGAAATTTCTCGGGAACATGACGGACACGAACGGCAACTTTATTCTTGAGCCGTGCGTGCTGGGCGGCCTGTGCGATGGACGCAAGCCGAGCACGGAACCCGCGGTGGTGGAGGGCTCGCCCCCGGTTCCCATGATCGTCCGTAATTGGATCATTCCGGTGGCCGGCGCGCCCGCGGACAAGACGCCACCGGAGGCCGCCACGTATCCGTCGACTGGAGCCGTCAACGTTTATCGGGATGTGGTGGTAAAGATTTTCTTCTCGAAGCCCGTCCGGGGCGTGGATGCGAAGACGTTCACCTTGACCGATTCCCAGGGCAAACCAGTGGCGGCTTGGGTGGACCAGATCGGCGACGGCGCCTGGGGGCTTTTCCCAGATTCAATTCTCTTGAAAGCAGGTGAAAAATATACGGCTCGCGTCAAGGGCGGGATCTGCGACGCGGCCGGAAACTGTACCTCCCATGAGGTGCTGTGGAATTTCAAGGTAAGCCCGGAAGGTACTCCGGGAACCGGAGACACGAGCGTGCCAATGGGTTTTCGGCGATCCGTGAATCTGGCGAGTTTTGATTTCAAGCATCAAACAAAAACCAAAACAGGAGACGAACGATGAAAGCAGAGCTATTGCAGAGAGTGTTGAGGGCCGGGCGGAAGACGTTCTGGGTTGCCGCGGCGGTCCTGTTGATGCACGGAATACTTTTCACGCCATCCGCGCGCGCGGATGACAACATCGGTGGACACATCGGATTTGTCCTGCCGCTGGTTACGCATGCCGGTGGTCAGACGACAAACCTGGGCGACAATTTTGCGATCGGCTTCCCGCTGGGAGTCACATTCAAGGGTAAGGGGCGCATGGCCTACGATCTCGAGTTCGTTCCCTCGATACAGGACTCGCCACGAAAGACAAGCCTCACCGTTCATCCCGGACTCGTATGGGGTCTGGGCCACCACTGGGCAGCGGGAATGCGCGTGGCCTTCGATATCAATTCCTCGCAGTTTGGATTCACGCCTCTGGTGAATCACAGTTGGCCCATCGAAGGACACTTCTTCAAAGCTTATTTCGTGGAAGCAGTTCTCCCTGTTCGTTTCAATCGGCCGCAAGGCGGCCCTAGCACCAACCCGGTCACGTTTGGACTTCACTTCGGGCTCGGGTTCTGAAGATCGCCGGATCTTCAACCTTAAAAAAGGCGGTACAACAGCATGAAAAATGATGAACGTCCAGACGCTCTTCACATGAGGACGTTGTGGATCGTCACGTGGACGGTAACGGGTCTGTTGATGCTCACCACCGCGGGCTTCATTCTGGCCCGAATAATATAGGACGGACCAAAACCGGCTTCAAGAGCCGATTCGAATCAGGATCAGCCGAGCGCCTCGGCGAAAATGCTGTCATGCGCAGCGCCGGGGCGTTGTTTGTCAACGATACGTTGGTATCGGTGCGATACTGGTGTGGCTTGGCCCGGCCAAAGACCAATTTGAAGGCTGTCTCGCATTTGGCGTTGTGCGATTGAAAAGTCCGTTTGCGGCTAACCGCCGGCAATCGCGCCGAGGATCAAAAAAGGTTCCGCGCCTGAAGCGACGGCCGCAGGCAGCGGAACGTCCGGCGATTCATGCGAGAGATCTTCCGCGCAGGCGAAGAACCGCAAGAATGGGCGCCGCTTTTGCGTGACATGATCCCGGATGGTCCCCCGCAACATTGGATATACGCCCTCCAGCGCGTCGAGGACCGAACGCTGCGTGACCTCGCCCGCGATCTCGAGCTTCACCTCGCCATCAATGTTCGCCAGCGTCCGCAGATGTCCCGGGAGCGCGACACGAATCATGGCAGCGTCTGAACCTCGACAGAAAGCACCGCCGGAAGATCCCGGACAATAGGAGCCCAGTTGTCTCCGGCATCGGCTGATGCGTATACTTGCCCGCCGCTGGTGCCGAAATACACGCCGCACTTATCGAGCGAGTCAACCGCCATGGCGTCGCGCAGCACGTTGACATAGCAATCGGTCTGTGGCAGACCATTGGTAAGCGCCTCCCACTCGTTTCCGCCTGTCCGGCTGCGGTACACTCGCAACTTTCCGTCGGGCACGAAGTGCTCGGCGTCGCTCTTGATCGGGACCACGTAAATGGTCTCCGGCTCGTGCGCGTGAACGTCGATGACAAATCCGAAGTCGGTCGGCAAGTTTCCGCTGACCTCGTGCCATGAGTCGCCGGCATCGTCGCTGCGCATGACATCCCAATGCTTTTGCATGAACAGCACGCCCGGGCGAGACGGATGCATGGCGACGTGGTGAACGCAGTGGCCGACCTCGGCCGTTGGATCGGGAATGTAGAGTGAGTGTAGTCCCTTGTTAATCGGTCGCCAGGTCTTGCCGGCGTCGTCGGTACGGAACGCGCCCGCCGCCGAGATGGCGATGAAGATCCGGTTGGGGTCGCTCGGATCGAGAATAATCGTGTGCAGGCACATCCCACCGGCGCCCGGCTGCCAGCGGGGCCCGGAGCCGTGAGCGCGAAGTCCGTTGAGTTCCTGCCAGCTCTGGCCGCCGTCGACGGTGCGGAACAAGGCGGCGTCCTCCACTCCGGCGTAAACGGTGTCCGGATCCGTCAGTGACGGTTCGAGATGCCAGACTCGCTTGAACTCCCACGGGTGCGGTGTGCCGTCGTACCACTGGTGAGTGCCGGCGACGCCGTCGTACACGAACTTGTTATCTACCGGCCCCCACGTCTTTCCTCCGTCGTTGGAGCGCTGAATCACCTGCCCGGACCAGGCGCTGGACTGCGACGCGTACAGCCGATCCCGGTCCACCGGCGAGCCCTTAACATGGTATATCTCCCAGCCCGCGAAATGGGGGCCACTGACGTCCCACTCTTCGCGCTTGCCATCCGATGTCAGGACGAATGCGCCCTTGCGTGTACCAACTAGTACTCGTACTTTACTCATGCCTTATTTCCTTTCCGAAATTTATTGCATTCATTGTAAATGGGTTCATCAACAGCACTAACGGTGGTCGTGTAACCGCTCCCTAACCCTGTATAGCCGGACCCCCCGGTTTAGCGGCGGATAGTCTGGCCGTGCTCTCTTTGCCCTGATAAATGGGGATTAGCGTCCGGAGTTCGGCGACTCGCAACCAGGCGCCGGCCCAGACGATTAGCCCAATAACCAAAGCGTGGATGAAGTCGGATCGATTGATGATGTTCGCCAGCACTGCTCCCCCGAGATATCCGGTGAGAAGCAGAGTTCCCAGAACCGTGGTTCGCGGGACCAGATATAGAGCCAGGCAGGACAGTTCCACGATCCCAATGAACAAGATTGCCCCTTCCGGTATTTTCATACGGGTGAATCCCTCCACTACCATGGGCGCGTGCATCACTTTCATGATTCCGCTCAGCGTAAAGGGAAGTATAACTAACGTGGTGAGTATTCTTACGGCCCAGGTGGTCCGCCGCGAAGGGTTCATTTCGTGCTCCTTGTATCCGGCAGTCCCGCTACCTCGATCACCGGCCGGATTTCGACGGCGCCTTTGCGCGCGCCGGGAATCCGCGCGGCTATGCCTATGGCCTCGTCGAGATCCTTGGCGTCGATCATGAAGAAGCCGCCGAGTTGCTCGCGCGTCTCCGCGAACGGGCCGTCGGTCACGAACCGCCTGCCATCGCGCATCCGGACGCTGGTGGCCGTCGACGTGGGGTGCAGCGGAGCGGTGGCCAGATATTGACCATTGGAGTTGAGATCCTGCGCGAGCTGCGCGGACTCGGCGTAACATTCCTGGCGCTCGGTCTCGTTCAGGGCGTTCTCGTCAAGGTAAATCAACAGCATGTATTTCATGTGTGCGCCTCTATTACATAGTCGAACGGCCAACGGCTGGATCGACAACCTCGAAGATTTTTTTTACCATCGGTTCATGCATTGTAATGCCGATGAGGCGGTGGAGGCGGTCTATCGCTCGGACTGGGGCCGGATCGTCGCGTCCCTAATTCGTCTCGTGGGCGACTTCGAAATCGCCGAAGAAGCTGCGCAAGAAGCATTTACGGCCGCCGTGGATCAGTGGCGCACCTCCGGCATCCCGGATATCCCACGCGCTTGGATCATACAGACAGCCCGCCACAAGGCCATCGACCGTATCCGGCGTTCAACGCGATTCAAGGAAAATATTGAAACATACGCCAACCCCGGGTGGATGAAAACCATCGAGGAGCCGGACTACGACACGGCCGAAATCCCCGACGAGCGCCTTCGCCTGATCTTCACCTGCTGCCATCCGGCGCTGGCGCTTGAATCACAGGTCGCGCTGACACTCCGCACGCTGGGCGGCCTGGAGACGGACGAGATCGCGCGCGCATTTCTGGTGCCGCCGGTAACGATGGCGCAGCGGCTGGTGCGGGCCAAGCGTAAGATTCGCGACGCGCGTATTCCGTATACAGTGCCCGGCACATACGATATGCCGGAGCGGCTCGACGCGGTGCTGACGGTGATCTATCTGGTCTTCAACGAAGGCTATGCAACCACTCGAAGTGGACCGTTGGTGCGGACCGATCTTTGCGCCGAGGCCATCCGTCTTGGACGCGCCGTGAGGACGCTGCTGTCGCCGCAGCCACCGGCTGAAGTGACTGGTCTGGTAGCACTCATGCTGCTGCACGATGCACGGCGCGATGCACGTCTCGATGAGGCCAGCGATATAGTTGTTCTCGAAGAGCAGGACCGCAGCCGCTGGGATCAACGTCAGATCGCCGAAGCGTTGCCGCTGGTCGACGAGTCTCTTCGAGGGGGACCCGGCCCATTTGCCGTACAGGCGGCGATCGCGGCCCTGCACTGCCGGGCGGCAAGGGCCCAAGATACGGACTGGCCACAGATCCTCCGGTTGTACGAGGTGCTCGAGAGCCTCCAGCCCTCTCCCATCGTGGCGTTGAACCGCGCGGTGGCAATCGCGATGGTGCAAGGTCCTCGCGCGGCGCTCGCGCTTATTGATGAGCTTACCGCCGCCGGCGATCTCGACGGCTATCATCTGCTGCATTCCGCGCGCGCCGATCTGTTGCGCCGCAGCGGATCCTCGGAGGAAGCCGCGAAAAGCTACGCGACGGCCCTCACGCTGGTCACTAATGACAGCGAGCGCCGTTTTCTGGAGCGCCGTTTGGGTGAAGTGCGGGCGATGAAAGCTTGATCTGCGTCTACTGAGTAGTTAACAGGTCGATGTTTGGATTGCTTTAGTGGTGTTTGTGCGAATGAGCCGCTACGCCTCCGTGACCGCTGATCCATCGAAACTTTTCGGCCCTTTTAACTACCTAGTGGTGGGTCTCGGTTACGCTCGTTCGAGATGAAGTTACCCGGAGGCGAGCATGCCGTTGTTGATCTCGCAAAGCTGCGCGACTACTGCCTCAACGCCCTTCACCCACGCGGCCGGCGCAAGGCGCGCGTCTTCGCTTCAGCCCTCGGATTGACGCAGACAGATTCGACGTTGCGGAAGGCGACGCTGACGAATATGGCGAGCGATATACGGTCGATTTCGAAGTGGTTGCGCTTCTCGAAGATGTACCCGGGGAGGGGCTTGTTCGGGGGCAGGTCGGGACCGTTGTCGAAAATCTTACGCCCTGCGTCTACGAAGTCGAATTCAGCGACGACGACGGCCGGACGTACGCGTCTCTCGCCGTGCCGATCAGTTGTTGCACCTTTACCACCAGCCGAGCCATCAGGCGGCGTGACCCGGAATCGGAGGGCGCTGGATGATTTCGGCCAGGCTCGCCCCGCGGAAGAGCAGTGTTCCCCGATGTTCGACGTGGAGTCCGTCGGTGGCCGTTCTTCCCGCTGAACTCAAGGAGAGCCGAACTACCTTGTTAAAGTAGCCTGTCGTGCTTGGCCTGACCGCCAACCTCTACAAGAGGCGCAAGGGCTCTGAGTCTGTTATCACGGAACACGGTGACCCTTGGGTGCCTGACCTTAGCAGAAAAGTCGTGATCAACTCACCCTCGCCGGAAAACGGTTACATCGGAGGTGTTCCGCCCGTTTCTCGTGCGCTGCAGAGCTGCCCGGCTGATGAGCCGATCCGCCGGGGGCATTGCCGGCTCGGAGGCGGAACAGATCTCCCCCGCCGCATCCGGTGGCGTAGTTCATTGCGCGGTCGATATCGAGTTCCTAGTCGAAGTCCGTACGCCTGTGGCGTCATAGGCAACTGGCGCGCCGGATAATAAAATAGAGAGTCATGCTCTTTCTCCCTGAATCTGTCTATGATGTCCGCAAGCGCTTGTGGAGCGACTTCGACGCTGGCAAGACAACCGCCGAGCAAACCTATCAGAAGATGCTGGAACTGGACCCGGACGACCACATCGGGATGATCGGACTGGGCCGGTTGCGGATAGAAGCGGGCGACTTTGCACGGGCGAAGGAGTATTTCTGGCGCGCCGTTCAAGCCCATCCGTGCACCAGTCCTCCCTATTTGCAGTTGTCCCAGATGCTTTTTCATGAGCCCGAATCGGTCGCGCTGGCTGAGGCCCTGGGCGAACTGGGGATCAGTAAACGCTTGGACAACGACGAACCGTTTCTGGAAGGCGTGGATCTTCAGAAGACAGGACTCCACGGAAAGGTTCTTGAGGACTTCAGGAAACTTCCCGCCAGCACGCAAAGGAGGCTAGTCGCCCTTGCGATGCGCGGGAAGCGTGACGAGGAGCCGGAGTCCGTTACGGAGCGGCTGCGCCCGCTCCGCTTGCTTCAGCAAATACAGGAAGAGGGCGAGCTGGACGTCGAAACTGTTGACGCGGTCATTGGCGAAGGCGAATCCATGGTGCCTCTGCTGGTAGGGGTGCTACGGGATTGGGCACAGGATTTCCTTGGCGATGACGGCGATAGTACTGTCGAGAATGCATTGGCGCTTTTGGGTGAAACCGGCTCTCCCGCGGAGATCCCCCATCTGCTGGAGTTCGTCGATCTGGACCATGAGGTGTTGGCGGGCATTTCATCGTGGGCGGTAGGCCGGATCGTCGAGCGCCATCCGGAGGAATCGGCGCGGCAGTTCATCAAGTCGATTGCCGGCGGGCTGGGGCCGGCTGAGCGGCTTGCGGTGGCTGAGCAGATTCTCCGGCATCCCGAGCTCGATCCGGCCGGGTCTTTACTCGAGCGGCTGAGCGAAAACCTCGAGCCGATGAAAATGGAGGATCGCAACGCGTTCTTTCCTACGCTCCTGGGTGCGATGGCGCTCGCGAAAGGGCCTGAGGGAGTGACCTTGGGCCGCGCGGCTTTGGCGCGGCAGCGTGGCCGGCTGTCCCGGAAGGCCCAGCGTGAATGCGATGGCCTGCTGGCCGCTCTCATTCAAGATGGAATTCCGCCGGTTTCGATGGAGCCTTCGCGCGGGACGGTGTACGAAATCTGCGCGGGCGAAGTGGATTGGGATGACGACGAAGAGGAGGAAGAGGAAGAAGAAGTTCCGCCGGTGCCGGAACCGGCGCGGCGAAAGGCCGGCCTTGGGCGCAACGAGGCATGCTGGTGCGGTAGTGGCAAGAAGTACAAGAAATGCCATCTCGATTCAGACAAGGGCCGGGATGAGCCGCGGAACCAGGATACGGCTGCTGTGCGCGGGACGAATGAGTTGGCAGGCTTGCGGAAGCGCATCGGCGAGTTTCTCGGTGAGGTACTGCCGGAACGGGAATTCAAGCTTGCGATCGAAGAGCTTTTTGGCGATCGGTTGCAGGATGACGGAGACGCGGCAAATATCGCCGTGGTCGACTGGATACTGCATGACCGGGTAGCGCGGAGCCTGGGCCGCACAGTCATGCAGGAGTTTCTGGTGCGGCATGGATCCCGCATCACGGAACGCGAACGGAATATGGTGGAAGCCTGGTCGCGGAGCTTCGTGGGGCTTTATGAAGTTCAGGAGCTGACTGCCGGAGTCGGGATCAAACTAAAAGATCTTATATTCGGTGAGACGTTCTTTGCTCACGATGTGAGTATGTCGACACAACTGGCGCGATGGGACGGGTTACTCGCTCGCGTGTTGCCCGGTGAACGCGGCACCGAGCTTGGCGGTATCGGAGTCACCGTGCCGCGCCCTAACATTGAACCGCTTCTCGAATGGATGGAAGAGGACCGCAAGAAAGCGGGCCTGGAATGGCGGGACTATCTGAAGATGAACTGGGCGCGGATTCGCCGCCAGTCTTTTGACATCGCAGCGGACTGGATGGAATCGCTTCGGCTGTCCAACACGGACGGCGAGGAACTGCTCTTCTCTAAGGCGGTGCACAGAATGATCGACGAGGCCGCGGTAATCGGGGCCCTGGAGATGTGCCCCGAGTTCGATGCCGACATCAGCCGTGAGGGGGCGCAAAAGCATTTTGTCTGGTTTGACAGGAAGCGGACCGTGTTGGGGAACATCCAGATCGTTAGCAATGAACTTGTGCTGGAGTGCAATTCGAAGCAGCGCTTGGAGCGGGGAAAACTATTGCTGTCAGGCCTAACGGGTGAGTCGCTGCAGCATCTGCGCGATGAGTTCACCACGCAGAAGGAACTCCGGCGGAGGGCGGCGGAAGAGCCTCGGGGCGCCCGGCCGGCCGAGGAGGAGATTCCAAAGGAAGTACTCAATGAGGCAGTGGGGCGCTTCATGGAGGATCACTACCGCGGATGGCCGGACATGAATCTTCCGGCGCTGGACGGAAAGACGCCGCGAGAGGCGGTGCGAACCCCGAAGGGCCGCAAGCTGGTGACCGCCCTCCTGAAAGATTTTGAGAACGGCGAGGATCGGAAGCGCCAGGCCGGCGAGCCATTCTACGACATGGCCCGGTTACGCGCGGAATTGGGGCTGGAGGACTAAGGGATTGGATATCAGGTTATTCCCGCTCGACCTCGATGTCTGGTGGTGGATCAATTCGCCGATCGAGTGAATGTCGGGTGCATCTTTGTCACCCAGGACAATTAAGGTTGGTATATGCACTTCGGCGAGACGCCCGATTGCGGGCGGTTCGAGTTTCCTCAGATTGGGGGCAAAACTTGATCGACTTGCTCGGGTGTCCGATACCGGCTAGCGACCCACATGGTCAAAAACACACCTCCACCACACCAGTGAGATTCCGCTGCTCAAGCGCTTGGAGCATAGCGGCAAGCGCGCGCCGACCCACGGATCTCGATATTAATACCCGCGCAATCCTGGCGAAACCAGAACGAGCTTCAGCACCATGTTGGGTAGGCTATCGCGAAATCAAGGGCCGCAGCGTAATTGGACAGACCAACAAGAGAAGCTCGCTCGACGGCGCCGTTTCGCTCTGACCCGCACTTCGCATGTCATACCGGACGGCCTGATAGTGTCGGGCGAAAAACGAGAACTGCTCATCCCACATTCGTCGATCAAGTAACCTGCCGCGCAGAAAAATAACGGAATCTCCATGACCAGCGATGTCATGGGCAAGCCTCACGCCAGGAAGATCAACGAACCCATCAGACACTTAAATGAAGCTAGCGTACCAAACTAGAACTGCATCTGGACCGTTTCTCTCTAAGTAGGTCCTCACTTCGAAGACGCACGGCCATCGTCTGAATCGACATCCGGCACAAAACTATTCGTCGCTCGATGCCGATGAATGTCGATTCGGCCGATCCCCATTCGTTGACGGGATCGAGGGCTGCGGCAAGGCGGATCACGGATCTCCCGCTCCGGTTTACCTCGAAAGAAAATGTCCGCCACGGAGAATAAGCTCCGTGCGCATCAGACACTGGGGAGCCGGCGCGTATAGGGCTTTTAGCCGGCAGCGATTGGAATCTTCGAATGAATAACGTCCAGGGGGACCCGCGCGGACCGGGGATCCGCCCCACAGGGTTTGCCCGCATTCCGGCTTTCGAGAAAAACTAAGTGAGGTTGGCCAGGATTGGTCAGTACGATGTTTTAGTCCAGCGCTTCCATATCCACGCCAACTTCGAGTTTGTGGTCGCGGCCTCCCAGAATTACGCCGCGCACTGGACTCACATCGCCGTAATCGCGGCCCCACGCGAGCGTGACGTGACTCTGGCACGGGATCAGATTATTGGTGGGGTCCACGTCCAGCCAACCCGTACCGGGACAATACACGGACACCCAGGCGTGCGAAGCATCAGCGCCGATTAGTCTGGGACGTCCTGGCGGCGGGTATGTCCGTAAATATCCGCTTACGTACCTGGCGGGCAAGCCCAACGATCGCAAGCACGCGACTTGTAAATGAGCGAAGTCCTGACAGACACCTCTCCCGGAGCGAAGTATTTCGTCCGGCGAGGTCCGCACATTGGTTGCTTTGGAATCGAACCGGAAATCCTTGAAGATGCGTCCGGTGAAATCAAGTAATGCTTCGGTTAGCGGCCGCACGCGCGAAAAAGATTGCGACGCATACGCCGCAAACTGGGCGCCTGGTGGAACACGAGGCGACTCAAACACGAACTGGTAAGCGTCGAGCCCGGCCGGACTGAGATCCTTCGGCAGAGAACGAACCACTTCGTCCCACGGGGGTGAGTATTCCGGCCAGATTACCGGATGCCCATCGATGACAACCCGGCTGCTGGCTTCGATGATTAGTTCTGTATGCGGTTCGCGGATTGTGAAGAACGTACACGGATTGCCAAAGTAATCCACCCGTTCGCGCAGATCAGCCGGGGCCGGTGTTACCAATAACTCATGCGACTTACAACTCTGGTGCGGCTGAGACCGGGGGGTTAGGTAGGCTACATGAGTCCCGAGAGACACCGGTTGCTTGTACTTGTAAGTCGTTTTATGAACGATCCGGTAAGTCATCCGCCTATGCTGATCGGGTAAGTGCGGGCATGATCGAAGTAAGTGAGCGAAATATTATCCGCCCAGGAAGGCAAGAGATTCTGGACAAAGCCAAGAGACCGATTTAGTTGCAATTGTCCTTCGGAATCGGAGCCCGTCCGTCCGCTTCCGGGCAGTGGAAAATCGAGCTTCTGAAGGTCTAAAGCTCGCAGCAGCGCGAGCGCGTGCTGTATCGCCCGCAGATCGTCCGGAGCATGACGCGGCAACTTGGAATACAAGTCAGCCAAATGAGCTACTTGGAAATTTAACGATCGAGGATTGCTTTCATCCGCCATCAATACGTCCAGCACCGCCAGCGGCTGCAACGTCGTGAAGTAGCGTGAGCGGTAAGTCATGGAGCTATCGGCCACTTCCAATAAGTATTCCAGCAGAGGCCAGCTTTCCTCATCGAGCCGCACCGTCAATTCCCGCAACTGCCTGGCCGAGCGCATCGCTCGTTCCAGTCTGCGCCCCAGACTCATGAAGAGCCAGCCCGGTCCGCGGGTGATATTTTCACGTTCCATGCCGGAAAATGCGGAAAGTACTTCCAGGCATCCGCTGAGTACGGCGTTGTACTCGACAAACAGCATGTACTCCTCGGTGTGACCGGATTCGGCAAGCGCGACGACGAGCCGCGACATATCCGAGGAAAGGCGCTCGCGAAGATTTCCACCCACTCGCTGAACCTCGGCCAGAGTGGACGCCAGGCTGTCGGGCCGCTCGGCGTTCGACATCAAAGAGACGAGTTCGTCTTCCAGCTCGCGCGCCGTGGCCGGGCGATCTTTTGGCAGAATGCCGTGCTGCGAATCAAAACAGCCATGCAAGCGAAACAGGCACGAAAGTTCGGCGCCGGTGGATCTCCGGACGCGCGTCATGAGGCACCGCAGCAGGCGCGCGATGCATTCCGACCGCTCGGCATAGCGGCCCAGCCAGAAAAGGTTGTCCGCGGCGCGGCTTGGCAAGTCCACTGGAGAACGTTGCAGTTGGACCGGCTGGTTGCGCGGACGCAGCATGCTGAACGTGTCGACCGGTTCGTCCCACAGAACCCAGGCGTCTTTGCCGCCGCCGCCGCGCTGCATGGAGACAACCGGGCCGTCGGCTCCGGCCACGCGCACCAAACCACCGGGCATCGCGACCCAACCTGAACCGGTGTTCAGAACATACGTGCGCAGCACCAGACTGCGCGAGTAGAGGCGGCCGTGGTCCCACACCGGGGCGGTGGAGAGGGCCATCTGCTCCTGCGCCACGTATTCGTAGGGGCGTGAACGCAACCAATCGCCGATTTTCTGTTTTTCCGCTTTTGCTAGATCCGCGCCGAAAATGGGTTCCATTCCACGCAATGGAAACGCCGGTTTTACGACCACCTCATCCAAATGGTGCAGCACCCAATCCAATGCGTATTCCTGACCACACCACCAGGTGGCCACGGACGGTAATTTGAGCGGCTCTCCCAGAAGCTTTGTAGCGAGGCCGGGGAGAAACGGCATAATGGCGGCGGTCTCGATCACGCCGCTTCCCAGCGCATTTGCCACGACTACGTTCCCGGCGGTGATCGCGTCCACCAATCCCGCGACTCCCAGGAATGAATCGCCGCGGAGATCCAGCGGATCGCAGAAACTGTCGTCGACGCGGCGCAGGATTACGTCCACGGGTTGCAAGCCCTCCACCGTTTTCAGGTAGACCCGCCGGTCGCGAACCGTTAAATCGCCTCCTTCGACCAGCGTGAATCCGAGATACCGGGCCAGGTAGGAATGCTCGAAGTAAGTTTCGTTGTATGGACCCGGCGTCAGCAGCACCGCTCGCGGACGATGGGACTGCGCTAAGCCGAGCAGCACTTCACGCTGAGTCCGGAAAAAGGAAGCCAGGCGCCTGACATTCGCGGTGCGAAAAGCGTCCGGCAGAACGTCCGAGACGATGGATCGATTTTCGAGTGCATATCCAGTGCCCGAAGGCGATTGCGTGCGGTCCGCGAGTACCCACCAGCGGCCGTCCGGCGATCGAGCGAGATCCACGCCGAGCAAATGCAGATACGAATGCTTCGGAACCGCGACGCCCGTCAATGGCCGCAGAAAGGCCGGATTGGCAAAAAGCAACGCCGCCGGAACGTCGCCGTTCTTCACCAGCCGGCCCGGGCCATAGATATCCTCGAGGAGCAGATTGAGCAGTTGGGCCCGCTGTATAATGCCCGCCTCGATGAAGCGCCATTCTTCCGGCGGGATAAGAAACGGGATCGGATCGATCGCCAGGGGCCGGTTCGCGCCTTGAGGGTCTGTGTAGATGTTGTAAGTGACGCCGTTTTCCCGGATGCGGCGTTCCGCGCGCTCCCAGCGGCGCGCCAATTCGTCGGACCCGATGGCCTGCAGCGAATCGATGAAGGACGACCAGTGCGGCCGTAGAGTAACTCCGTCCGGCGCGAGTTCGTTGTAACCCGACTGGCCGGGCAACGGCATTTGAAGCAGATCGGCGATCACAGTAGCGGCTTGCTTCCGATGATAACAACACGCCGGTTGATCCCGGCGCGTTTAGCGCGCAAGCTTTGCCACAGGAGCGGCGTGGGCAGGCGGAGCGCATCCCGTGCAATCGGTCTTCAATGGTACTGAAACACGAAATAACGATCGTCTGAAAGCTGTGAAAAAATCGCAAACCAACACAGGCAAGAATGCCTGTGCCACTGAGTTCGCGCAAATTGTGGCACAGGCATTCTTGCCTGTGTGGACCTTAGAGCGATTTTTTCACAGCTTCCTGCAACTTGCGACAAACGCGCGCATGTCTGTGAGCCGGGTTTCCCAGGCGGAGCGAACAGTATCCCGTGAGCGCGCGATAGGCCGCACCCGTTAGTGGCAAGGTGTTCCGTTGACAGAGAACGCCCCCGGCGCGGGATTGCTTCCGCTGTAGCTCGCGTTAAATCCCACACCGGTCAAGGTCGCTCCCGGTGCGATCGTGGCGTTGTAACTCATATTCGTAAACGTGACGTTTGCTCCACTCTGGCTGGAGTTCGCGCTCCACGATTGCGTGACCCTCTGATTCCCGGGCCAAGTCCAGGTCAGCGTCCAGGAATTGATCGGGGTGGCACCCGTGTTCTTGATCGAGATGGCGCCGGTGAACCCGTTGTTCCACTGATTCGTCACGCTATAGCGTACGTGGCAAGCCAGCACGCCCGCGGTCGTGGCGCTCGCTTGATTTGTTGCGGCCGATTCTCCACCGGCATTCACCGCGGTCACCCGGTAATAGTAAGCCGTCGAAGCGCTGAGTCCCGCGGCCGGGTAGGTTGTGGATGCTACGCCACTGGCAATCCGATTGGACGCCGATGGCGTAATTCCCGACGATGTGCTCCCGTAGACGGTGTAAGTGACGCCGCTAGTCGGGCTCGCCATCCAGGCAAGGTTAATCTGGCTAGATCCCGCCGCCGTAGCGGTCAGATTGGAAGGAGCAGCCGGCGGGGGAACATTGACCGTCTGCGTCAGTACCGCGGACGTGACCGCCGTGTCGGAGTTGTCTCCGCTGTAAAGCACGGTCATCGAATGCACGCCGGCCCCGAGCTGAGAAGTGGTAAACATCGCACTACCCGAGTTCACCGTGACCGTACTAAGCACTGTGGCTCCATCAATAAATTGGACCGTGCCCGTGGCCGTTGAAGATGAAAGGCTCGCGGAGAATGTTACGGACTGGCCAACCGTGGAAGGGTTCGCGCTGGAGGCCAGCGACACCGACGTAATTGCCCTCACGATCTCTGTCAGCGGCGCGGAAAACGCTTGCGAATTTGCGGCGTCGCCGCTATAGATAGCGGTGACGGAGTGCGATCCTTTGGCGAACGAAGCCGTCGAGAACGTGGCGAGACCACCAACGTCCGGCGCCGTTGCGATTAAGGTCCCGCCGTCGAAGAACTGCACGGTGCCGGTCGCCGAGGTCGGTGTAACCACCGCCGTGAAGGTGATGCTCTGTCCAACCGTCGTCGGATTCGCGTTTGACTGCAAGACGACAGAGGAAGCCACTAACACCGTCTCATTGAAACTCGCCGACGTAGTGACGTAGGTTGTGTCGCCGCTGTAACCGATGCCCAGCGTATGCGAGCCCGCGGTCAACGACGAGGTCGAGTAAGACGCCACGCCGGCCGACACCGGCACCGTCGCCAGCACCGCGCTTCCATCGGTGAATTTTACCGTGCCCGTAGCGGCACTGTTCATGGTCGCGGTGATTATCACCGTCTGTCCCACCGCCGCCGGGCTGGGAGAGATCCCCATGGTCAGTCCGGCGTAAAGCTTGACGGACTGAGACAAAACCGCGGAGGTGGATCCGGTGTTTGCCGCATCGCCGCTATAGACGGCAGTGATCGAATGCGTCCCTTGGGTGAGCGTCGAAGTGCCGAATGACGCCGTACCGCCGCCAAGTGTCCCCGTCCCGAGAACCGTGGTTCCATCCAGGAACTGCACGGTTCCTGTGGCTGTCGACGGCGTCACCGCCGCGCTGAACAAAACGCCGCCTCCCGCGATCAAAGGATTTTGCGATGACGTCACGGTAGTGGCTGTAGCCGTTTTGGTGACGGTTTGCGCGATCGCCGCCGAAGTGGCATTCGAGTAGTTCGTATCGCCACTATAGACCGCTGTGAGCGAGTTTGTGCCGGCGGGGAGTGCGGTGGTGGTGAACTGCGCTTGTCCGCCGCTCACGTTGGCCGTGCCCATCACCGTACTGCCGTTGAAGAACTGTACCAAGCCTGTGGCGCTGGATGGCGCCACTGTAGACGTAAGCGTCACCGCCTGGCCTACCGTCGATGGGGATGGATTGGCCGCAAGCGTGGCACTGGTGTTCGCCTTGTTTACGGTCAGTGGGATCGCGCTCGAAGTGCTCCCGGAATTGTTGGCATCACCGCTGTAAATCGCAGTGAGCGAGTCCGTGCCGACGGGTAAGGCCGTGGTGCTGAATTGAGCTTGTCCGCCCGTAAGATTGGCCGAGCCCAGCAGCGTGCTGCCATTTAAGAATTGCACCGGCCCCGTCGCGCTGGACGGCGAGACTGTTGCCGTTAGCGTAACCGATGCGCCCCACACTGACGGATTCGGACTGCCGCTGAGACTGGTGGTGGTGCTCGGCTTGTTCACAGTCTGCTGGATCGCGGCCGACGTGCTGTTAGCCCAGTAAGTATCGCCACTGTAGGAAGCCGTCAGGGAATCCGTTCCCAGAGGTAGTGCGTTGGTGGTGAACTGAGCCTGTCCGCTGGCATTGAGCGTGGCCGAGCCCAGCACTGCGCTGCCGTTGAAGAACTGGACCGAACCCGTTTGCCCACTATTCGCGGGATAGATGTTAGCCGTTAGAACCACAGCCCCGCCGGAAACCGACGGATTCGGGCTGGTGCTCAGAACCGTGTAACTAGTGAATCGAACCATTTCGTTCACGGGGGAAGAAGTGCTGCCGTTATAGCGGGCGTCACCGCTATGTTGCGCCGTAACCGTATTGAGACCGGAAGCGAGGGCGCTGGTAGTGAGCGTCGCCACGCCGCCGATAACCGCGGCAGACCCCAAGGTGGTCGCGTTTCCGGAGTCGATCGTGACGAACTGCACGGTTCCAGTGGCATCAGACGGCGACACGGTCGCGGTGAAAGTCACCGACCCGCCAAGTGTGATTGGATTCGCGCTGCTGGCGAGACTGGTGGTGGTGCCCGGCTTGTTTACCGTCAGGGTCGCGGACGTGGTGCTGTTAGCCCAGTAAGTATCGCCACTGTAGGAAGCCGTCAGGGAATCCGTTCCCAGAGGTAGCGCGGTGGTGGTCAACTGAGCCTGTCCGCCGGCATTGAGCGTGGCCGAACCCAGCACTACGCTGCCGTTTAAGAACTGGACCGAACCCGTCTGTCCGTTATTCGCAGGATAAATGTTAGCCGTTAGAACCACAGCCCCGCCGAAGACCGACGGATTCGGGTTGGTGCTCAGAACCGTGTAACTGGTGAATCGAACCATTTCGTTCACAGCAGAGGACGTGCTGCCGTTGTAGCGGGCGTCTCCGCTATATTGCGCCGTGACTGTATTGGGACCAGAACTCAGGGCGCTGGTAGTAAGCGTCGCTACGCCGCCGATGATCGCGGCAGACCCCAAAGTGCTAGGGTTTCCGGCTGCGATTGTGACGAACAGCACCGTTCCGGTGGCGTCAGCCGGAGACACGGAGGCGGTGAAAGTCACCGACCCGCCAAGCGTGATTGGATTCGCGCTGCTGGCGAGGCCGGTGGTGCTGGTCAATTTGTTGACGATCTGTTGCACGGCGCCCGAAGTGCTGGTGGCGTTGTTCGTGTCGCCGGTGTAGGTGGCCGTGAGGGTGTTCGTCCCGGCCGGCAATGTCGTGGTGGCGAATTGAGCCTGCCCGCCGCTGAGATTGGCCGAGCCCAACAGCGTGGCGCCGTTCAAGAATTGCACCGCGCCCGTGGCGCCGGCCGGCGATACCGTCGCATTCAACGTGACGGACGCGCCCAAGATGGAGGGATTCGGACTGCTCGTGAGAGCGGTGGCGGTGCTCACCAGGCTCACTGTCTGTGCGACTGCGGCGGAGGTGCTTCCGGCGGTATTCGAATCACCGCTGTAAACGGCGGTGAGCGAATCTGTTCCCACAGGCAATGCGGTTGTCGCCAATTGAGCCTGTCCGCTGGTGATGGTTGCTGAACCCAAGGAAGTGCTGCCGCTGAAGAACTGCACGGTGCCGGTAGCTCCTGTCGGAGTTACGGCCGCCGTCAGGGTCACGGATTGGCCCGAGGTGGAAGGAGCGGGGCTAGCCGAGAGTGTTGTGGTCGATGCGGCCTTACTCACGGTCTGCACGACCGCGGCGGACGTGCTCGTGAGCGCGTTGGCGTCGCCGCTATACACTGCTGTCAGCGAATTGGCGCCCACTGGTAATGCCGTCGTTATAATCTGCGCCAGATTATTGGCGATGACCGCCGAACCCAGCGATGTGCTGCCGTTGAAGAACTGTACGATTCCGGTTGCCAGCGGCGGCGTGACGGACGCGTTCAGCGTTACGGCTTGGCCGAACGTCGATGTCGTGGGGTTAACCGAAAGAGTGGTGGTCGTGCTCGCTTTGGTGATCGTCACCACTACTGCGCTGGAAATGCTGAGGGAATTATTGGAGTCGCCGAGGTAACCCGCTGTAATCGAATTCGTGCCCACCGACAGAATGGTAAGCGTAAGGCGCGCATATCCGCCGCTGTCGAGAGTAGCCGAAGCCAGAAACGAGCTCCCGCTGGAAAACTGCACAGTACCGGTTGCGGAGGAAGGCGTTACCTGAGCGACGATGCTGACCGGAGACCCATAGGAGGCGGTGGCCGGGACGATCGAGAGTCCCGTTGTGGTGGTGGCCTGGATCACTTGGGTGATCGGAGAGGATGCGCTGGAGTTGTAGGTGCCATCCCCGAGGTAGGATGCGAAAATCATAGTCGAGCCGGCGGGAAGCGTTGTTGTGGTAAACCTCGCGATGCCGTTGACCAGCGGAGCAGTGCCCAGAACCACCTGGTTAGAGGTCATGAACTGCACTGTCCCCGAGGCTGCTGCGGGAGTCACCGTCGCGGTGAATAACGCGGTTTGTCCTTGAACGCAGGGGTTCGGGTTGGAGGCGATCGTGGTCGTCGTGGACGCGGACTGGACCACGGCGTTCACAGTCGCGGAGGTGGACGATGCGTAGTGCGCTTCGCCGTTGTAGGTCGCGCTCAATTGAAAGGTGCCCGAGCTGGGCGGGTTCCACGAAAATGTCGCGACACCATTGCTGAGCACCGATGTTCCGATGACGGCCGAGCCGTTGAAGAAGCTCACATTTCCGCTGGCTACGGCCGGCGTAATCGTCGCGGTCAAGGTGAGCGCGCTGCCGGAAGTTGCCGGGTTGGGGGAGACGGTTAAGTTAGTAGTAGATGCGGAATTGGGAGGTACCTCGCGTAGCCGGTTCGATCCGTCCGCGATTACCAATCCGTTCGTTACAGGGTTCCAGGCCAGTCCGTTCAGGCCGTTGAAATCCGTCTGCGTGGGTGGTACGTTATCCGGTCCAACGCCGGTGGTGCCGTCCCCGGCGAAGGTGCTGATGGTTCCGCTCAAGTCCACCTTGCGCACTCGCATGTTCCCGCGATCCGTTAGGAACATGTTGCCGAGCGGATCGAATACGATGTGTCCGGGAGAAGTGATCGAGGCCTGAGTGGCAGGACCGCCGTCGCCAAAAAAGGAAGGAATGCCGTCTCCGACCGCGGTCGTGATGATTCCGGTGGCAAGGTCGAGCTTGCGAATCCGATGATGGTAAGTGTCGGCGATGTAGATCGCATTGTTCCAATACCGCAAACCTTCCGGACCCGCGAGTGATGCGGCCGTTCCCGGTCCGCCATCGCCAAGTATGGTCGTCTGGCCGGGGCCCACCACTGTCGAGATGATTCCCGTGGCTCCATCGACGCGGCGGACGGCGCTATCGCCGTCAACGATGTAAAGATCGGAAAATACGTTGGGACTCTGATAGCGCAGGACGAATTCGATCCCACTAAGGCGGCTGAAGCTGGCGTTGGGGAAGGGGCCTCCATCGCCCGACGAAATGGAGCCCCCTGATCCGTAACCGGCAATCATTCCACTGGACAGGAAGACACAACGAACCTTGTACGCGTCCTGGTCTCCGAAACAGACGTGTCCCAGACCATCGTAGGCGAGGTGCGTAACCATACCGATGCTGGCCGAGATCGCGGGTCCGCCATCGCCGGAGGTGCCGCGGGTGCCGTTCCCGGCGATGGTTGTGATTACGCCGTTGGCCGCGATCTGTCGGACTCTCCAGTTGGTACTGTCGGCAAAGTAGACGTTGCCCGCGGCGTCCGCCACCGCGCCTTGCGGATTGCACAGGGTGGCTTGAACGGCCTGGCCCTGGTCACCGCCGTAAGCGCACGCCCCGGTCCCGGCGGTGGTTGTAATATTTCCTTGTCCAAAGGCCGCAAGGGCTGAGAGTACACATATCGTAATAAGGTGACAGTGTCGCATGGGTTAGGTGGTTAACTGCTGACACTATCGCAAGAAACTAGTATTTCTAACCTGGGGACTATTGCTTAGATAAGCCCGCATTCTCCATTAGTCGTCGCTTGATTCGTTAAGTTTGTTCCCCGTGGCAGTTCCAGTTGTTTAACTAAACTAGGCCGAATTCGAAAATCTACTGGATTCTGTCTGGCAATTCGTGTAAGCTTGGCAAAGAAAAGGCGAAGACATGAACTTGTCATTGGGGCTATCAGAAGGGACTGGCACCGGTGTTGCCCGGCGCTCGGAAATCGAAACGTCGGTAGCGCGGTTCGAGCAATTGATGACCGATCCGGAATCGCCAATCCGGGCCATCCGGCATCAACCGGCGCGCGTGGGAGAGTTTGAAGAGTATCCCGAGAGTGTTGCGCCTGCTCTTCGCCAGACGCTCGAATCCCGAGGAATTGCCCGCCTCTATACGCATCAGGCCGAAGTTGTCCGTCATTGTCACGCCGGGAAAAATGTCGTGGTTGTGACGCCCACGGCCAGCGGCAAAACGCTTTGCTACAACCTGCCCGTATTGCAGCGCCTGATTGAAGATCCCTCGGCGCGCGCGATGTACTTGTTTCCGACCAAAGCGCTGGCCGAGGATCAACTGCACGAATTCCAGGCGGCGGTGGACGCCATGGGCTCCAATATTCGAGCCTTCACTTATGACGGCGACACTCCGCAGGATGCGCGCCGCGCCATTCGCGAACGCGCCAACGTAGTGCTGACAAATCCGGACATGCTGCACAGCGGCATTTTGCCGCATCACACCAAGTGGGCGAAGTGCTTCGAAAACCTTCGCTACGTGGTCATCGACGAGCTGCATTACTATCGCGGCGTCTATGGCAGCCATCTCGCGAATGTGCTGCGAAGGCTTCGGCGGATCTGCGAATTTTATGGATCGAAGCCGCGGTTTATCTGCTGTTCCGCGACCATCGCGAATCCCAAGGAGCTGGCCGAGGCTTTGGCCGAATCACCCTTCGAATTGGTGGACCGCAATGGAGCGCCCAGCGGCGAGAAATATTTTGTCTTCTACAATCCACCGGTCGTGAATAAGCAGCTCGGCATCCGCCGCGGTTATCTCAGCGAGACGCGCCGCATCGCGACCGAGTTTATCGAGCGGCATCAACAGACGCTGATCTTCGCCAATAGCCGCCTGGCAACTGAGATTCTGCTGAAGTATCTCCAGGACGCCTGCGAGCGGGGTCCATATCCCGGCGACACCATTCGCGGATACCGTGGCGGCTACTTGCCGCGGGAACGCCGCGAAATCGAGCGCAAGCTGCGAGAGGGCGAGATTCGCGCGGTGGTGGCCACCAATGCGCTGGAGTTGGGAATCGACATCGGATCGCTGGATGCCGTGGTCATGGCCGGTTATCCGGGCTCAATCGCGTCGGCATGGCAGCGCGCGGGCCGCGCCGGCCGCCGGCAAACTGCGTCTCTGGCGGTGATGGTGGCCTCCAGCGCTCCGCTCGATCAATACGTCGTCGAGCACCCGGAGTATTTCTTCGATCGCTCGCCGGAACACGCGCACATCAACCCCGACAACCTGGAGATCCTGATCAGTCACTTAAAGTGCGCGGCATTCGAGCTGTCCATTCGCGATGGCGAAAAGTTCGGGCCGCACGATCCCACGGAGCTGTGCAAATTTCTTTCCGAGGACGCCGGACTGCTGCATCATTCCGCAAGTTGCTGGCATTGGACTTCGGACACCTATCCGGCCGACACGGTGAGCCTGCGGTCCGTTTCCAGCGATAACTTCGTCGTGGTCGACATCACCGGGGAGCATCGGGTAATTGCGGAAGTGTCCTTTCCGATGGCGTTCGCCACTCTGCACGAAAAGGCAATCTATCTGCATGAGGCGCGCCAGTACCAGGTGGAGAAGTTCGATTACGACGGGCGCAAGGCGTACGTACGGCGCGTGGACAGCGATTATTTCACGGATGCCATCGACTACACGCAGGTCAAGGAACTGGAGCAATTCGATTCGCGCGAGCTAAATGGGGCGCGGGCGGTCCACGGCGACGTGCGGTTGAACACGCAGGTGGTGGGGTTCAAGAAGGTCCGGTTTTACACGATGGAAAATGTCGGCGCGGGAAATCTCTCGATGCCGGAACGCGAAATGCATACCACTGCTTTCTGGCTGCACTTTCCAGCCGTATTTTTGGCGCGTTTTCCGGACTTAAGCCGCGCAGAGAAGCAAAACGCGCTTAGTGGGCTGGCAAACGCCCTGCGCACCGTGGCTTCGTTATTGCTGATGTGCGATCCGCGCGACCTTGGAATCGCATTCGCCGAGGACATCTCGAAAGGCACGCAGACATTTGAGCCGGATTTGTTTCTTTTCGACACCTACCCCGGAGGAATCGGCCAGAGCCAGCCTTTATTCAAGCTGACGTCGAAACTGCTTACCGGCGCGATGGAGTTGCTGCGGTCCTGCGGTTGCGACGCTGGTTGTCCTTCGTGCGTTGGACCGATCGGAGAAGTTGGCGAGCGTGGTAAAGAAGCCGCGATTAGAATTCTGGAAGAACTGCTGGCCGCTTAGCGGACGAACTCGTAGCGTTCCAACGTCGCCGCGATTCCGGTTTCTTTTACCATTCGAACGACTTTGCCCATGCAACGGAGCCGCACCTGAATCCCAGGAGTGGGCGAGGTCGGGAGGGTAATTACGTACTCAACCGGCTCCCCGATTCGGAGACTGACATCCGATTCGAAGAGGACTCCCGAAGAACTGACATTCTTCGTCTCACCTTGCCGGGACGCAGCAGCCGAGCCGGCGCGGATCAATTCAAAGGGTAATTTGAGATCGAATCTTTGGGCTTTTCGTTGTTCCATTCAGGACTCTACGTATCGACTCTACTCCGCGGTGGATCTAAGGTCAATAGGGGAGTCGGCCACTAGTACGGGCTAAAGTCCCAGTACGGCCAT
>CATPCJ010000156.1 GCA_955652915.1 uncultured Bryobacteraceae bacterium | reverse complement strand
GAACAGACTCGCTGACGCCCATTGTCCTTGCACTTGCTCCGCGGCTCCGAGGCCCTGCAATGTAAAACTCCACAGCGGGGAAACGGCACTGATGCCTTCCAGCATTTTCGACTGGCGCTGCAGGTCCCGAAAATCGTCGTAGGAGCTGTAGCCTTCCAGGGTTTCCTTCTTCGGATTGACCGATTGGAACAAGATCAAGCGGTCAGGATCGCGATACCCCGGCGGCTTCAGCAGCACCTGGTTCACGACGCTGAACACCGTGGCGTTGGCGCCGATTCCAATGGCCAACGCTAGCAGGGCGAAGGCCGTGAATCCGGGCGTTCGGCGAAACTGGCGCAATCCGTAACGCCAGTCTTGCATCAGCAGGTCCAGTTGCGGCAGCCCGCGCTGATCTCGATAGCCTTCCTTGGCCGATTCGATGGCTCCGAACTTCAGAACCGCTTCCCGGTACGCCCGTTCGTGCGGCATTCCGAGACGGATGTTGTCTTCGGTCTGCATTTGAATATGCGATTCGAGTTCCCGCGCAAGCTCATTTTCGCGCCGCTGGCTCAGGAGACTTCCGGCGATTCTGTTCCATGTCCGGCGGAGCGCTTTCATCGCGGGCTCTCACGCGCCGCGAAAAACCGCGCAATAATCTCCGTCGTTTCCCGCCAGTGCAGGGCAGCCGCGCTCAGCTCTTTACGCCCGGTTTTCGTTAAGGTGTAAAACTTCGCGCTACGTTTGTTCTCCGATTCTCCCCACTCAGATTTGATGCAGCCTTCTTGTTCCAGTTTGAGAAGCACCGGATAGAGCGTCCCGTGATTGACCGAAAGCAGTTGGTCGCTTATTTGCTCAATACGCCGGGCAATGCCGTAACCGTGTTGCGGGCCCATCACGTCGAGCGTTTTCAGAACCATCATCGCCAACGTGCCTTGCCAGATATCCCTTGTGTCTTTCATGTTGGGTTCCCACAAGAGTATGGCATAGGTTCTTGTGGGAAGGCAATAGGAGGGGACTGGGGACTCGGGGCGGTTGAGGTTTTCCCCAGTCCCCAGCCCCGGAAGCTGGGAATCAATCAACGATTGATCCCCAGCTTCTTCATCTTGCTTTGCAAGGTCGTCCGCTTCATCCCCAGCCGGGACGCCGCTCCGTTCTTTCCGCCGACTACCCAGTGGACTTGCTCCAGCACGCGCCGGATGTGATCGCGCTCAGCGTCCTTCAGAGTCACTGGGGACACCACCTCCGGTGCGGAGCGCAATTCGGCCAGGGGAATCTGAAGCGTGGTCCCGCGCGTTAGAATTACCGCCCGCTCGACCAGGTTTTCAAGCTCGCGCACGTTGCCAGGCCAGGGATAGCGGACCAGCGTCTCCATCGTCTCCTGCGGAATCGTCTCGATGTGGCGGTTCATTCGGCGCGAGTATTTTTGGGTGAAATAACGAACCAGCTTGGGAATGTCCTCGGGCCGGTCGCGCAGCGGGGGAACGGAAAGCGGGAAGACACTCAGGCGATAGTAGAGATCCGTCCTGAATTGCCTCTCGGCGATCATCTGCGCCAAATCGCGATTGGTTGCCGCCACCACACGAACGTCTACCTTGATGGTGCGCGTGCCGCCCAAGCGTTCGAATTCATGCTCCTGCAAAGCGCGCAGCAACTTGGGCTGCAGCTCCAAAGGGATATCGCCAATTTCATCCAGAAACAGAGTTCCCCGATTGGCCAATTCGAAGCGGCCTGCCTTTTGAGCGATCGCTCCCGTGAAGGCGCCTTTTTCGTGGCCGAACAACTCGCTCTCTAGAAGCCCAGTGGGGATGGCGGCGCAGTTCAGTTTGACGAAAGTCCGGTCGCGGCGAGTGCTTAGGTCGTGGATAGCCCGCGCGATCAGCTCTTTACCGGTCCCCGTTTCACCGAGAATCAACACGGAGGCGCCGGTGGGAGCGACGGTTTCCACCTGCTCGAGAATGTGCAGGAAGGGCGGACTGTCACCAACAATCTCCCCGAAATTCCTTTCGGTGCGGATTTCATCCTGGAGATAGAGTTTTTCTTGGGCGAGCTGATCCTTCAACTGGCCGATTTCCCGATACGCCGTTGCGTTCTCGATTGCAATCGCGGCCTGGACGGCTACCTGGCTCAAGAAATCGACGTCGGAAGCGGAAAAGGCCTTATCGCGCGTGCTCCCCATGTTCAATGTGCCTAGCACGCGGCGGCGCGTGATTAAAGGAATACAGCAAGCCGACTTCAGTCCCGCCTCTTTGAGTCGTGGGACCAACGGCGAGGAAAACCGATCCAGGTCCGCCTCATCCAAAATTACGGGGCCGCGGGTCTCGACGGCCCGGCCTGCTGGGGTTTCGTCCATGGCGGCTGTCGCGCCTGCGTGGAATATTTCCGGATCGCCGTCGAAGACAAGCGCGTGAATTGTAAGTTGGTTCGTGCCGGGTATACACAAAGCGAGGCTCGCATATTCATGCGGTACAGCGCGCTTCAAACAGGCGCTGATGGTTGGAAATAACTCTCGAATGCCGAGTTCGGACACCAGCGTATTCGTGATCTCAAGGAGGATTTGCAGGCGGTCACGCTCTCGCGCCACTTGCTGCCGGTATTTCTCCGCCTTCTCGTAATTCAGCGTGTTGTCGACGGCCACAGCTACTTGAGCCGCGACTTGCTGCATGAAATCCAGTTGTGTTTCCACTGGAAAGGCGGAGCGGAACCCGAATGCAAGGGCGCCCAGGCGATGCTGCGCCGTCGTCAATGGTAGCCAGCAAGAGGTCAGGATTTTGTTGCGGATCAAGAGGTCCATGATCACCGGCCAGCGTGTGTCTTGCCGGACGTCATGAATTACAAGCGGTTCCTGGTGCAGGAACACCCATCCGGACGGCGATTCTTCGGGCGGCAGCTCAATTTGGGGCGTGTCCAACGATTCGCCCGTTCCGAATTCAAGAATATGCAAACGCATGATGTTGCGCTTAGGCTCGTGCAGGATCAGGTTCAGGTAATCGAAATGTAAGACCGAACCCAGCTTGGCGGCGAGATCGTGGAACAAGCCGGTCAGATCCTGATGTTGGAGTATCGTCTTGGAGACGTCGAGGAGTGACTGGTATGCAAGGGGTTCCAAGGGCGGCGCGCTTGAAAACCAGTATAGCTGTGGGAAATCCGCCACCGCCGGACACAGGCGTGCCGGTGTTCGGAACCGGCCTCAGCGAGTGCCGGCATTCCGGGCGAGGTCCAGCTAGGCGCCACTCAACCCGAGCGGCGGACGGCGCCCACCTGGTTAACCCACCTGGTTAACCCACCTGGTCAAACCCACCTGGCTAAAACAGATCGCCGATTTCCTTGGCTACTCCCCGCGCTTCCAGATGGATCAAGCCGGCATTTGAACCCATGGGACCCATCACCGCCAGAACCGCCTTAGCACCAGCGGAGTATACGAAGAGGACTCCGTCGTCTCCGCGTATACTTACTTCCGACAGAATGCCCGTCGCCATGCTTTCGCTAATGCGGCGTCCGAGCCCGGAAGCCGCGGCTGCCATGGCCGCGACACGGTTCGGATCGGTACCATTGGAAAGGGAATGTGCAACCGGCAGGCCCTCGTTGGAAGCCAGCAACACGCCTCTTAGTTCGGGAATCGAATTGCGAAGCGATTCCAGATGATTCTTTAAAGCATCTTGTTTCACCATTGTGTCTCCTAAACGTTTAGCCATCTCACCACTCCGAAAGTGACGCACCAGCGCGCTACCGGGATCTTGGTGCTGCTAATACCATCGTCGGATAAGGCGGCAACTTTAGATCTGCTTTCCGGCAAACACATTACTTTATACATAGGCGTTCGAATTTCCTTACGCTAATTTGCACCTTACACATCTCAGGAGACCCGTGCAGACGGGTCATTGATGTGCTCTGGCAGGCTAAAATCCACGCGATGGTCGTAAGGAACTTGCCTTAGAACCCCTAGATAAGCGCTTTATCGTATAGAAACCTCTCTAGGGGGTATTAACGATTTGCCCCTAAGTGCCGATTACATCCATATGCGATGCCTGTACTGCGGAAAGGAACTGGCGCTCCTCAAGCGACTGACCGGAGGCGGCGAGTTTTGTTCCGAAACGCACAAGCAAAGCTATCAAGAGGAGTACAACCGTTTAGCCCTGAGCCGTCTGCTGCAAGCGCAATCAAAGCCTGGAGATAAAGCCGCGGCCCAAAAGTCCCCCGCGCGTCCCCCCGAGCCGGTGCGGGTATCCGCGCCGGTCGCTATAGAAGAGCCAGTACAGGTAGAAGAACCGGTAATGGTTGCCAGTCATGTGGAAGAGCCGAAGATCGAGGACGCTTTCCTTCCTCCTGAAGCGGGTTTTTCGATGGAAATGCCGGCTTTTTGCTTTCTGCCTGAAGGTATGCCTTACGTAGAACCATGGCTGGAGAGCCGGGTAGAGTTGGCAACGCCGAAAGCGCATTTTCAGAACGGGCTGCCGGCTCTACCTGGCGCCGAGCCGCTGCGATTGGAAATCCAGCCCAGGGCTTGGGACCAGACACATTCGAACGAGGATAATAATGCGACACCCAGAGAATTCAACAGTGGAAAGGTGGATCTGAGCATGCCGCTCGCGGTGAAATCATCGCCTGAAATTCCCACCGCAGGTCCCGTGGACATCGAGTTCCCCCCCAAGCCGCCGGAAACAAACCGCAGTTTAAGTCTGGCCGGACCTGCCGGCTTTCGATTTGAAGTTTTGACCCGGAGTTCCATCTTTTGGGAACGGCCCCAATCGGTGATTGAATATCCGGCCGAAGATGCCGATGTGGTCTTTCCGGATTTGTGGGCTGGATTTGCGTCCACTACGCCGGACGTCTCCGGCCCCTGGGGTGACGGTGGTCAAGAGGATGCCGGCCAACCGGCGGATACACCCGAGCCTGACCGGACGCCTCGCGCCGCTCTCGAAGCACTTTCGCGACTCCACCAGAATATGGTTGCGGAGCAGGCTGCGGACCAATCCGCGGACGAATCCAAATCGCCCGCCGCGATCCCGGTTTCTCAGACCGTCGAATCCGAAGCACATGAGACCGTCGCGGTGCTGGTGGGAGCACAGGGACAGGACATCGAGGTCTCCGCGCCTGTCGAAGGACAATCGATTCCAAGTGGATCCAACGATCTGCTGGCGATTCCCTTGAAGAGCTTTCCTCCCCCGGAAATTGCCCTGGCGGTACACGCCGACGCTTTGCTAACGCTGCAGCAGCCAACGCTGCCTCGGATGAAAGCACTGCCATTGAGGCCGAAGGTTGCCTTGGCGCCCGCGGGATACACGCCGCAACCGAAAGCGCCATCAACACCGGCGGCGAAAAATCCGGTCACTGAAGCAAAATTAAGATCCGCGGCCAGCATTCCCATTCCGCCGCGCACCGAAAACCGGCCAAAGCCAGCGGCGCCAAACAAGCCGCCAGTCCAGCAGCAGAAACCAGCACAGGCTGGGCCGTCGCCACAAACGCCAAAGTCCACGCCAGCGGCAAGACCGGCGCAACCGGCCGCAACCGCGCAAACCCAAGCTCCGGCGGTGAAGCCGCCCACGCCGCAAGTGCAGGCTCCGTCACCGCCCGCGCGAGAGCCCATTCGGGTCCCTCCAGCCAAAACTGAAACGCCGCAACCCCGCAGCAAGCCCGATGTGCAACCGTCCCCCGCGCCGGACCAGCCGACATTAACTTTCGAGACCTTGCACCTGCAGCTAATGGCCAACGACAATACCTCTTTTCTGGCGACGCTGAAGGGCAAGGCGGCGATTGCCGCCGCTCTCGTGGTCCTGCTCGGGGGCGCAGCGTATTTCATGTCCGGAAAGTCGCATAAGACTTCCGCCAACTATTCCGATCAAGCGGATAGCGCCGTCGGGCCCAGCATCATGATGGGCGAAGGCGGCTGGGTGCAAAACTGGGGCGGCGATCCGTTGAACGCCCATGTGGGACGCCAGATTACCATCTATCGCCCCTCGCTCAAGCTGTCCGACTACCGCATCGAATTTCAAGGACAGATCGATACCAAGAGTTTGGGATGGGTGTTCCGCGCCGCCGATCCAAACAATTATTACGCTATAAAACTGGCGATCGTGTCACCGGGCGCAACTCCCAGGATGGCGCTTATCAAGTACGTAGTCCGCAGCGGCCGCGAGACGGAAGTGGGACGTGTCTTTCTGAATACTCCGGCGCGGAACGACACAATTTTCAGTGTTCGGACGGATGTCCGGGGCGTAAAGTACAACACCTATATTCAAGGGCAGCCAGTGGATGTGTGGACCGACGACCAGCTAAAATCCGGTGGCGTCGGCTTTCTGAACGAACGCGCTGAACGGGCGCGCATTAAGACTGTATCGATTGCATACTTGACCGGGGGGGCCAGGTGAAAAGGTCACAGCTAGAGAAGGATTCCATGGAACAAACCAACGATCAATGGTTATGGTTCGTCGATGACGAACTGATAGATGCGCTTGCGCGCCACGATACTTTAGACTCCAAAAGCGAAAAGCGCCCGGTGCTGTCACCAGCCCTCGCGAAGGCCTTGACGCTCAACATGGAGGGCAAGACGGAACAGGCTCTGCGGGAGATCCGGGCGGCCATCGAAGGCGGCGCGGCCTTGCCTGAAATGGATTGGACCAAGGCCCACCTCGAGTTCCAGCTCGGCCAGTATGAGGAAGCGTTGCGGGATTACCGGAAAGTTCTAGAGAGCTATCCGAAACACAAAGCCGCGGCTTACAACTCGGGGCTCTGTCTGGAAAAACTGGAACGCTTTGAAGAAGCCGCGGAAGCTTTCGCCAAAACCGCGGAGCTGGATGCCAACCTCGTCGAGGCCTATATCGGTCTGGGCGTTTGCCACCTGCATCTCAACCGCCCGGAAGAAGCGTTGGCCGCGTTCGAGGCCTGCCTGAAAACCAAGCCTAATTACGACAAGGCCCTCTATGGCAAGGCGGTTGCGCTACAGATATTGGGGCGCGGCGAGGAGGCCATGCAGCTCTATTTGAAACTGATTCCCGCCAACGGATCGAATCCCGAATTGCTGATTAATGTAATAGGGCTGACGCTGGCCCGCGGTGAAGACGCCAAGACGCGCGAATACTGCGAAAAACTCTTGCGGCTTCGGCCCGGCGCCCGCCACGCGTTTGAAGGACTGATCGCCGCCGCCATGGCGCGCGGAGATTACAAGACCGCCGCGCAGCAAGGCGCTCAACTGGTAAAAATTGCTCCGGAGTCCTTCGAAGCCTGGTTCAATCTCGGAGTGGCATATCAAAAAACCAACCGTCCGGAGCAAGCTGGCCAAGCGTATTCGGAAGCCATCAAGATCCAACCGGAAAGCGAGTTGGCGTACGCGAACCTGGGCACCACGCTACAAGAGCGCAGCGATCTGGCTGGGGCTAAGAAGGCTTACGAACGCGCCGTGCAGATTTCGCCTGGCCATGCCGGATCGTTGTGGAATCTCGGCAATGTTTATGAGCGTTTGGGCTACCTCGACGAAGCCGAGAAGTGCCTGGAGAAGGTCATCGAAAACGAACCTGAGCGCGAGGATGCCTGGTTCCGTCTGGGCTACTTCCGGCTGGTGCGTGGAGACAACGCAGGTAGCGTCGAGCCCTTCCGCAATTGCGTCAGCAACCGCCCCGACTGGCTGGAGGCTCTCATCAACCTCAGTCTCGCTCAATGGCGCTCCGGTGATTTGGAAGCGGCCAAGGCGACGCTGGTGCAAGCCGCGGCCAAGCATCCCAAGTCGGCCGATGCCCTGCGCACGCTGGCGGCTCTGAGCATCGAAATGGAGGATTACATTCTGGCTCTCGACATTGAATCGAAGTTGGAGGAACTCGGCGAAACTTTGCCCGAGCTCTCCTACAACATCGGAATTCTGCTGGAACGCTCCAACCTATACGAGGACGCCGCCCGGTCCTATCGCCGTGCCGCCAAAGAAAAGCCCGGATTTGCAGAAGCGCTGCTTAACTTAGGTCATGCACTGAAGCAGTTGGGCCAGGAGCAGGAAGCGAAAACCTGCTGGCAGCAAGCGCTGGAAGCGAAGCCGGAATTGGCCGAGAAGTATTTCTAGAAGCTGTTCGGAGGGTTTCACCGCCCTCCGCTACTTCTTCTCCAGCCACTTCACACTCACCGGAGTCGAGTGCTCGCACTTCATGGTATCCGTCACTCCCGATGCGATCAACGCGCACGCATTTGATTGAGCCGTTCGCAATGCGTGGTCCTTCGTGTCGGCCGAGGAGATCCGGCAGGAGGTCCTGCCGCCAAATTCCACGCATACCTCCACTCGCGTAGTGGCGATGTGCATGCTCGAGTAGAACAAGAACCCCAGCACCACCGCCACAAAGATGACGCCAATCACCACCGTCTTACTCATCACTTCCTTCGGTGAAGAAGTTCCCCATCTGCCGGAATTTCCGATAGCGATCGTCAATCAATTCCACGGGCGATCGCGAGGAAAGTTCAGCCAAAGCGGCCTGGATCGTTTCTCGAACCGACTCTGCTGTCTTGTCGGCATCGGTATGAGCGCCCTCGGCCGGCTCGGGGATAATTCCGTCGATCAGTCCCAGCGTTTGTAAATCGGTGGACGCCAGCCGTAGCGCGCGCGCTGCTTCCGGAGCCTTCCCGGAATCGCGATAAATGATAGCCGCGCAGCTTTCCGGTGCGATCACGCTGTAGTAGGCGTTCTCCAGCATGTAGACGCGATTGGCCACGCCCAGACCCAACGCGCCTCCACTCCCGCCTTCGCCGATCACGATTGCAACCACGGGCACGCCCAACCGCGACATCTCCCGCAGGTTCACGGCAATCGCTTCGGCTTGGCCGCGTTCCTCCGCGTCGATGCCGGGATAGGCGCCCGGCGTATCCAGAAAGGTCACAATGGGCCGCTTGAACTTATCCGCGATTCGCATCAGGCGCATGGCCTTGCGGTAACCCTCCGGCTTCGGCATCCCGAAATTCCGGTGGAGTTTTTGCTTGGTATCGCGGCCCTTCTGATGACCGATGACCATCACCGGCCGCTCGGCGAAGAAAGCCATGCCGCCCACAATGGCCGCGTCGTCACCAAAGGCTCGATCGCCATGTAACTCCTGGAACCCGGTGAAAATCCGGTTGATGTAATCCAAAGTGTGCGGCCGCTTAGGATGACGGGCCAGCAGCACTCGTTCCCAGGTGGGATTGCCGGCTGGCGTTTCGGCACTGGTGTTTTGCGCTTCGGGGGTTGGGTTGTTTTCCATTCAGATGTGAATTGCCCGCCGCGGCCCAACAAATGCCGCGTGAGCTAACTTGCCAGGATTTCGCCTGCTTCCGGTCCGCAGATCCGCTCGATTTCCGCCCAGAACTCTTTGTCCGGGCGGACCTTGAGGGTCACATCTAGAATAACGGAAAAGTCGCGGGGTTTTTCAAGGCGCAGCCGCACCTCGGTCTCACCGCGTTTCTTGGCGAAGAGCTGTTGCAGCGCTTCCGCCTTATCCATGGTTCCGTTCGATCCGACACCTACGCGGATCGAGATAAGCGTCGGAAGGTTGATACGCGCTACAGCCAAAGGCACGATGTCCTGAATCGAAAGTTTAGGCGGAGCGTTTTCTTCGGGCAACACCAACGCCCGAACCATAACCGCCTGGTCTTCCACCATCTTGTCCAAGAGCCGCTCGTACTGGGTATTGAAACACATCGCTTCTAAGCTGCCGGTACGATCCTCCAGCCGCATGGCGCCATAGAGCTTGCCATCCTTATTGCGCTTTCGCAGTATGCCGGTCAGAATCCCGCAAATGACCACCTCCACGCCCCGGTCCAGGCCTTCCAGCGTTTCGGTGTAGTGCGTGGAAAGCTGCGACACCTTCTCCGAGTATTCATCCAGCGGATGCCCGGTGACATAGATGCCGACCACTTCTTTCTCGCTCGAAAGCTTCTGCTGCGGTGTCCAATCCGGCAGCGCGGGCAGCGGATGTTCGACGTGTGCAGGCTCATCCGCCACCATGCCGAAGAGCCCCACTTGGCCGCTCAGCCGATCCTTCCACGCCCTCTGCCCCGATTCCATCGCGCCTTCGACCACCGCGGTCAGTTGCGCGCGATTCCCGCCCAGGCTGCTCATGGCCCCGCACTTGATCAGGTTCTCAATGACTCGGCGATTCACCGAACCGAGGTCCACACGTTCGCAGAAATCGTAAAGCGATTTGAACGGCCCCCCGCTCTGCCGCGCCTCAATGATCGAATCCGCCGCGCCAGAGCCTAGATTGCGCACCGCGCACAGACCCATCCGAATGCCTGTCCCATCTGGAATGAAGTCGCGATTGCTGGAGTTGACATCGGGCGGCAGCACCGGGATGCCCATCTCGCGGCACTCGTTGATGTACTTCACCACCTTGTCGCTGCTGCCCATTTCTGAAGTCAGCAACGCAGACAAAAACTCCAGCGGGTAATGCGCTTTCAGGTACGCGGTGACATACGCGAGAAACGCATACGCGGCTGAGTGCGCCTTCGGGAAGCCGTAACCGGCAAACTTCTCCATCAGGTCGAAGATCTTTTCGACCTTCTTCTGGGGAAGGCCTTTCTGCTTCGCGCCCTGCAGGAATCGAGCACGCTGCGCGGCCATCTCTTCGGCTTTCTTCTTGCCCATGGCCCGCCGCAGGATGTCCGCTTCTCCCAGCGAATATCCCGCCAGGCGGTTCGAAATCTTCATCACCTGTTCCTGATAGATGATGACGCCGTAGGTCTCTTGCAGGATCTCTTGCAGTTCCGGGAAATCGTAAGTGACCTGTTTGCGTCCATGCTTGCCGTCGATGAAATCGTCGATCATGCCGCCCTGGATAGGCCCAGGCCGATAGAGCGCGTTCAGGGCGCACAAGTCCTCCATGCGCGTTGGCTCGTACTTCCGCAGGATGTCTTTCATCCCCCGCGATTCAAACTGAAATATTCCGCCGGTGTAGGCTTTAGCGAAAATCCGGTACGTCGCTGGGTCATCCAGCGGTAAGTCTTCGATCACCAGCTTCACGCCATGTTGCCGCTCAATGAGCGCAAGAGCATCTTGGATGATGTCCAGCGTCGTGAGCCCCAGGAAGTCCATCTTTAGAAGAGACAGCTTTTCCAGACCCACCATGTCGTATTGCGTGACAATTTCGTCTTTGCTGGTCTTGTAAAGTGGAACCAGTTCGTTGAGCGGCACTGGTGAGATCACGACACCCGCCGCGTGCATGCCGGCATTGCGCGCCATGCCCTCCAGCTTCGTGGCGACCTCCAGCACTTCCTTCAGGCGTGGATCCTTGCGCGCCGCTTCCTCAATGGCAGGCTCCTGCTGGAACGCCTCCTTCAGCTTGATATTGAGCTGAGTGGGGATCAGTTTGGTGATGCGGTCCACATCCGCATAGCCGATGTCCAGCACCCGGCCGACATCCTTGATGGCCGTTCGCGCGCCCAGCGTTCCGAAGGTGATGATCTGCGCTACCTGCTCGCGCCCATATTTTTCGGTGACATATTGAATCACCTCGCCGCGCCGGCGCGTGTGGAAGTCGATATCGATATCCGGCATGCTGATTCGTTCCGGATTCAGGAAGCGCTCAAACAGCAGGCCATATTGCAACGGATCGATATCGGTGATGTCCATCGAATAGCTGACCAGGCTGCCGGCAGCCGACCCGCGCCCCGGACCCACCGGAATGCCCCGCAGTTTTGCGAAGCGAATGAAGTCCCACACGATCAGAAAATATCCGGCGAACTTCATCTGCTGGATCATCCGGATCTCGCTATCCAGCCGCTCGGCATATTCAGCCAGGTCGTGCTCCAAGGCCCCATTTCGACGCTGTGCCTCTAAACGCGCCCGTCGTTTTTCAAATCCCTGGCGAGCGACGTATTCGAAATAGGTGTCGGTAGTGTGCTCGGCGGGAACGTCGAATTTCGGAAACGGCTCCTTTACCTTTTCGAGACTCACCTGGCAGCGCTGCGCGATTTCCCACGGGCGATTGAGCGAATCTTCCAGTTCGCCGAACATCGCCAGCATCTCGTTGCGCGTTTTCAGGTAAAACTCGGGAACCGTGAAGCGCAGGCGCTCCGGATCGCTCATGGTCTTGCCGGTCTGGATGCACAGCAGAATTTCGTGCGCCCGCGCGTCTTCCTTGCGCATGTAGTGTGAATCGTTGGTGGCCACCAGCGGGATGCGCGTCTCCTGCGAGAGGCGATTTACCAGCGGGACGACGATCTTGTCCTGATCCAGTCCGTGATCCTGAATCTCGAGAAAGAAATTGTCCTTGCCGAACATGTCGGCGTAACCGTAGGCCAGCCGCTTGGCTTCTTCGTAACGATTGGCCATCAGCGTTTCGTTGATGTCGCCGCGCAGGCATGCCGACATCGCGATCAGGCCCTTGGAGTGCTGGGCTAGTAAATCTTTATCGATTCGCGGCTTGTAGTAGAAGCCTTCGAGAAAGGATTTCGAGACCAGCTTCAACAGATTGCGATAACCATCCTGGTTTTCGCACAGCAAAACCAGATGATTGTAGCGATCCGTGTCGCTGCGGGTGGCGTGGCCCTGCTGCGAGACATACACTTCGCAGCCGATCACCGGATGCACGCCCTTCTCTTTCGCGCTGTTGTAAAACTCGACGGCGCCGAAAAGATTCCCGTGATCGGTCATCGCCACGGCCGGCATTTTTTGCTCGACCACAAGATCCATCAACTGCTCGATTTCGCAAGCTCCATCGAGCAGCGAATAATCGGTGTGGCAATGGAGATGGACAAATGGCGTTGCGGAACTCATGCGTTATCTCGAACAGGGGGGAGGACTAATCTATTGTACTAATGTCTGTGCCTTCCTTCTGGGGTGGCCAACTTTCTCAAGAATGACCTGTTTGGTTCCGGCTATGCCGGGTCGGGGAGTGGAGCTGAGCGTTTTTCCGCAACCTCGGATTCAAGATTGTGAACGCGGTGCAAGCTCCAGCTACACTAATGAACGGAGGCCCCTCTGAAACCGAATCCGCTCGTCCTACTCCTTCCCCTTACTGCCAGCATGCTCGTCGCCCAGCAGATGCCCAAGGTTACCTTCACCGACACCACGCTCGACAATGGACTGCGCGTCATCATCTCCGAAGATCACTACGCGCCGGTATACGCCATCGCCATCAGCTACAAGGTCGGTTCGCGCGACGAGCGTAAAGGGCGCACCGGCTTCGCGCATCTGTTCGAACACATGATGTTCAAAGGCTCGGTAAACGTGGGGCCGGGCGAATTGGATTATCTCATCTACACCAACGGCGGCAACATGAACGGCACCACCAACACGGACCGCACCCTGTACTACGAAGTTTTGCCGAAGAACCAGATCGATCTCGGCCTCTTCCTGGAAGCGGACCGCATGCGCGGCCTGGTCATCACGCCGGATAATCTCGAGAACCAGCGCCAGGCCGTCAAGGAGGAGCGCCGCTTGCGCGTCGACAATCAGCCTTATGGCGGCGAGTCCGAAAAAATGGAAGAGTTGATCTACGATAATTTCGCGTATCACCACTCGGTGATCGGCTCCATGACGGATCTCGACGCCGCGTCGGTGGAGGACGTTCGCCAGTTTTTCAAAACCTACTATGCGCCGAACAATGCCGTGGTCGCGCTTGTGGGAGACCTGAATACCAAAGACGCCCTGGCGAAAGTGAAGAAATACTTCGGTACCATACCGCGGCAAGAAGCGCCCAAGCCCGTGGACCTCACCGAACCAGCCAAGGATGGCGAGCGCCGTGCAAAAATTGACGATCCGCTGGCGCGTCTGGCCCGCGTGGATATCGCCTATCGAATTCCACCATCCGGACAGGCCGACGCACGCGCACTGGCGATTGCGGCCTCGATTCTTGGCGGTGGTGGCGGCGGCTTCGGCGGACGAGGCGGTGGAGGCGGAGGGCGCGGCAACTCGCGGCTCTATCAAAAACTGGTCGAGGACAAGGAGCTTGCGCTTCAAGTATCCGCTAATACGGATCGCCGCGCCGGCCCTGGAATGTTTCACATTTCCGCTACCGTGCGCCCTGGCAAGAAAATGGAAGACGTGGAAGGTCTGATTTTCGAAGAGATCTCAAAGCTCCATTCCGAGCCGGTCACCGCCAAGGAATTGCAGCGCGTTCGAATCAGTCTTCGGCGCGCAACGGAAAACCGCCTTAGCGTACTCAGCCGAGCCCAGGCTCTTGCGGACAACGCGGCGTTATACAACGATCCCAATCGAATTAACAGTGAGGTCGATCAACAGCTCGCCGTCACGCCCGCCCACATTCAGAAAGCTGTCCGATCCTATCTGGTCGCGGCCAATCGGGTTGTCATCGACACGCTTCCGGCGGCCGGCGCTGCCGGAACGCCTCGCCGAAATGGTCCACCAGAGAAGTAAGGAGACAACGTGCTAAAACTGCTCATTCCATCTTTGGCAGGTTGCGGAAAAAGCCTCCTACAGGCCGGGAGGCCTGTCCCACTCGCCTTTTTAGGCACCCTCCTAGTGTTTGCCACCGTCTGCTTCGCGCAAGAGGCCGATTCGCAGGCCCGGCAGTCGTTCCGGGGCATGGTTCGCCTGAATCGCGCGCCGGTCTCGAACGAAGTTCTACATGTGAAACTTCCGCGTCCGGTGGAGCGGCAACTTTCTAACGGCATCAAGCTGCTGATCCTGGAAAGTCATCGCGCGCCCGTCGTCGCGCTCACGATTTCTATTCCCTCATCCCACTTGCGCGATCCCGCTGGATTGCCCGGGGTAGCTGAAGCCACTGCGGCGATGATGCAGCTCGGTACCACTACTCGTTCGGCTCGACAGATTTCTGAAGCTCTCGCCGACATCGGCGCAAATCTGAATATTAGCGTTGGTGGCGGTGGAGGAGGAGGGCGCGGCGGCTTCGGCGGAGGTGGGGGCGACACCGGCTCCATCACGCTCAGTTCCCTTACTGAGAATCTCGACACTGCGCTGGACATTCTGGCCGACGTCCTGCTGCATCCATCTTTCCCGGCGGACGATTTCGCAAAATGGAAATCGCGCCAGCTCAGCGCCATTGAGCAAGGCCGGACGTCGCCAAATGTGCTGGCCAATGAACTCCTTCTCAAAGTGCTCTATCCCAACGACGCCCGCCAGACCTCGCGAGCCACGGTGGAATCGCTCGGCAAGATTACGCGCGAGAATCTCCTGCAACACTATAAGACTTATTACGTACCGTCCGGAAATCTGGCGGGAATCAGCGGCGACATTACGCCACGCGATGCCGTCGTGAAGCTCGAAAAGGCTCTCGCGAATTGGAAAGGCGGCCCCGTGGAGCGGCTCGCGTTACCGATCGATCCTCCGATCCAGGAGAAGAAGGTCTATCTCATTCCGCGCCCGAACTCCGTGCAGACCTACCTGGTTCTCGCGAACCGCGCCGTCGATCGGACAAATCCGGATTACATTGCCTGCCTGGTGATGAATCAAGTGCTCGGATCGGGACCGGCTGCGCGCCTGTTCCGCATCATTCGGGAAGAGAAAGGCTATACCTACGGAATCAGCTCGGGCTTCACCGCCTCGCATTATCAAGAGCATTTCATGGCCGCTACGTCAGTAAGGACTGAAGTAACCGAACCCGCACTCGCCGACACGCTCCAGGAATTCCGTGAAATTCGAGATGTGCGCGTGCCAAAGGATGAATTTGAAGCCGCCAAGCACGCGCTGGTTGGAAGTTTCGCCATGGTGCTTGAAAATCCGGCGGGCGTGCTGGGCCGATGGATGCAGCAGCGCGAATATGGATTGCCCGAAGATTATTGGGATACTTACCCGGAGAAGATCATGGCCATCACCGCAGAGGACGTCCAACGCGTCGCGAAGAAATATGTCCCGTACGACAACGTTCAGATCATTGCCGTGGGGGATGGATCGAAGATTCGCGATCTGTTGAAGAAGTTTGGTCCACTGGTCGAAGTGCCGCCGGATTCGAATTAGGAGCAATCATGACTGGAGCACAATCCAAGACCGCGCACTCGCGCGAATTATACATTGATGGAAAATGGCAGCCGCAGTCGGGTAACGGTTCGATTGATGTTCTGTCGGCTTCCACTGAAGAAGTAATCGGCTCGGTTCCGGAAGGCACGGCGGCGGATGTTGACCGTGCCGCTCGTGCCGCCAGAGCAGCTTTCGACGGCTGGAGCCAAACCACCGTTCCAGAACGGGCAGCGTGGCTACTGAAGCTCGCGGGCGCGTTGAAGGAGCGCGGCGAACAAATCGCGAACATCATCAGCCAGGAAGTGGGCTCGCCGATTTCGATGTCCACCAGCATCCAAGCCGGATTGCCCGTGCTCGTCACCAGCACCTACGCGAAGTTGATTACCGAGCTGAAGCTCGAGCAGGAAATCGGCAACTCACTGGTAGTGCGCGAGCCGTACGGAGTCGTCGGCGCGATCACTCCCTGGAATTATCCGCTGCATCAGATCATGGCCAAGGTGGCGCCGGCGCTGGCGTCAGGCTGCACGGTGGTGTTGAAGCCCAGCGAAGTTGCGCCGCTCAACGCGATGCTCCTCGCGGAAGCGTGCCAGTCGATTGGGCTGCCTCCAGGCGTGCTGAACATCGTCACCGGATATGGACTGGCTGTAGGCGAAGCCATCGCATCGCACCCGCTGGTTGATATGGTGAGCTTCACCGGTTCTGTTCGCGCCGGTAAGCGCGTTGGAGCGCTGGCTGCGGAGGGCATCAAGAAGGTCACGCTGGAGCTCGGCGGCAAATCCGCGTTTGTCGTATTGGACGACGCGCCGCTCGAGAAAGCTATTCCGGCGGGCGCGCGAAACGCAATGCAGAACTCCGGACAAACCTGTTCCGCGTGGACGCGCATGGTCGTGCCGCGCAGCCGCTATCAGGAAGCGCTGGACTTGGCGGCGCAAGCGATCGGAGCATTGAAGCTCGGCGATCCACTGGATCCGGCCACCCGCCTGGGTCCGCTCATCTCCGCTACGCAGCGCGAACGCGTGGAAGGTTATATCGCGAAAGGAAAGCAGGAAGGGGCGCGAGTCGTGATGGGCGGCGGCCGTCCAACCGCTTTCGGCAAGGGTTACTATGTCGAGCCGACCATTTTCGCCGACGTGCAGCCGAAGATGACCATCGCCCAGGAAGAGATTTTCGGACCCGTGCTTTCCGTTCTTCCCTACGACACCGAGGAAGAGGCCATCGGCATCGCGAACGATACTAGTTATGGATTAGCCGGTGGGGTATGGTCCGGCGATCCCGAGCGAGCCATGCGCGTGGCGCGCCGCATGCGCACCGGCCAAGTAGACGTCAACGGCGGCAAGTTCAATCCCCTGGCCCCGTTCGGCGGCTATAAACAATCCGGCATCGGACGCGAGCTCGGCATGTTCGGCCTGGAAGAATACTTCCAAATCAAATCCATCGCCCGCTAACGAGGAAAATAGGGTGGCAGGCTCCGCCGTCCCAACATCGAAGCATGCGCATGCGCTTTACGGGGCGTGGACGGTGGTGCCTGTCACCCTATTTTTGAACCTCTATCCCGCGCTGGTGGTGCCGCTTTCGTGCCGCACGCCCCACTTTTTGATAATTCCGCAGACGGCGTCGATAAATTCCTGGATGTCGGTAGGCTTCTGCACGAACTCACGTGCGCCCAAGTTCAATGCATTCTGAATCTCGGTCTCGTTCCACGATGAACTGAAGACGACAATCGGCGTGGTCGATTTGTACCGCTCCAGCACTACGCTGCCCGGAATTCTGGGAAGATTCAGGTCGAGAATGATGAGGTCCGGCCGGAATTGAGCGTCCGACAAGATTATCAAAGCCTGCTCCCCATCTCGTGCAATGTGAAGGTTTACGGGGATCTTAGACTCGCCCATCACCTGACGCATCAGCACTGCGTCCCCGGCATTGTCCTCCACGAGCAAAACCTCTACAGGTGTCATACACTTCTACTCACCTACTTGACTCCGACACACGCAAGGGTGTTACAAGAATCTTCACTGGCGGACCTTAGTGCCTGTCTAGAAATAAAGTGATCAGGTGTTCAGATTCCTTGGCTGGATCTCGTAGTTCCAGTCTCCGTGGAATTTGTCGCGGTGGATCTTGATTTGTGCGAGTTCTTGATCGGAGACTTTAATGCCCGCCCGATAAGATTCTGTGTTGAGTTCCGCGTGGACCTTGAGACCGGTTGAGGTAGTGGTGGCGGCAATGAGATTAACGATGGTCTCGAAGCTTCGCAACGGCTTGCCCCGCCAGTTCTGGCTAATGAATGAAAATAATCGGTGCTCGATCTTGTTCCACTTGCTGGTGCCCGGGGGGAAATGGCAGACGACAATCCTCAAGCCGGTTTCATCCGCCAGTCTTTGCAGTTCTACCTTCCAAAGCCGTAAGCGGGAACCATTGCTGCCTCCTGCATCGGCTGTGATCAGCAAGCGCGTTGCCTGCGGATAGATGGGCTGTCCCATCGATCGCCACCAACGGCGGATCGTCTCCACCGCAAACTCCGCGGTATCGTGGTCCATGCCCACGCTCACCCAACCGCTGTTGCGGCCCACATCGTAGATGCCATAGGGTGTAGCTCGTCCCAATTCCGGGTCTACAAAGTCGTGGACACGAACCAACTCGGGTTGGCCTTGGGGGCGCAGTTCCTGCCCATTATTCTTGAAATCGCCCACCGGTTCTTTCTTTTTCGTGTCTACCGAAATGACTGGCTGATTCCGCCCCAAGGACCATTTCACCTTCCCATTCAGATGCTCAAACTGAGCATTGCGATCCGCATGGTTCGTTCCTTCTGTGGTCTTTCGGTTAGCCTGGAGACTGTACCCCAATGCATGCAACAAATCGGCCACGACTTGATGGCTGACCTGATGCTTCATCCGCTTCAATTCATCGGTCAACTGGCGGACGCTCTTGCAGGTCCATCGCAATGGGGCTTCCGGATCGCCACGCGTTGTCGATTCCAACAGCTCCTGCAGATCGGACCTCAACGATGCATCCTTATCCGCCGCCTTCTTGCGCCCACCGCCCTCACGGCGAACGCGACCCGGCGGCCAGGCGGCGGGATCTTTCAATTCCACAATGCCCT
>CATPCJ010000155.1 GCA_955652915.1 uncultured Bryobacteraceae bacterium | reverse complement strand
CTATATAGAACAGATTGGCGACGAACCGACCACGCTGCTGATCTTGTTCAATAGCCCGAATTACGAAGAGATTTCTCTTTCCAATTGGCTGGGTGGAAATCCCGCGGCCCTACTATACGACCACTTCGGCCTCTCGAAAGATCAGATGGACCGGCTTCCCATGAAAGAAATCGGGATCATGGGCCGGCGGAGTTGATTGAGGAACCCTCTCAACCTACCTTCGCGACCGCCGCCCGCAGGGCTTGCTCCTGTCTCCGCCCGTGCGTGTACCATAACGCAACGCCGGTGAACACAGCTCCTCCAATGATGTTACCCAAAGTCACCGGAATCTGATTCCATAGCCACCACTGCGCTGCGGAAACCGGAGCGCCCAGCAACATCCCGGCCGGAATGGCGAACATATTGACGATGGAATGCTCATATCCATGAGCGAAAAACGTCGTGATCGGAAGCCACATCGCGAAGATTTTGCCGGCGGTTGAGCGGGAAACAAATGCCAGGGTTGTTCCCACGGTGACCATCCAGTTACATAGGACGCCTTTCAGCAGAGCTGTGCCCCATCCGGCTCCGCCGAGCGCCGCATACACCAGGGTTTTCTTCTGCGCGATCTGCCGAAGCTGGTCGCCCAGCGCGCCGCCGTTATTCGTCCCCCAGTTCGTAATAGCCAGGTAGAACAACAGCGCATACAGCACACTGCCCAGCAGATTGCCCGCGTAAACCCAGGCCCAATTTCGAAGCATTGCGCCCAGACCGATCCGCCGGTCCGCCAATGCCGCCGGCAGCAGCGCGAAATTACCCGTCGCCAGTTCAAGCCCCAGCAACACCAGCATCACAAAACCGACAGGGAAAATAATTGCGCCAACGATCCCGGGCACTCCCTGCGACAACGCGACAAACACAAGCGAGGTGGCGTAGCCAAGAAAGGCGCCCGCCAGTATTCCGCGAATCAGCAGGTCTCGAACCGGAAGGGAGCACTTCTTCTCCGCCGCGCGTAGAGCGTCGGCGATAGCTTCATGAGGGGCTACGAAATCCATTTATGCCGCGTCCTCCATTTCAATACGGCTGCCGCCGTTGACGTTGACTTGAACGATACCGTCTTCCACTCGAGTGGGAAAAATTGTCACGCAGACCGGCAATGAAGCGCGCGTGGCGGCGCCTGTATCCAGGTCGAACCTCCAACCGTGCAGTGGGCACACCACCGCGGTTCCAGCGACAATGCCGTCGCACAGCGGTCCACCCTGATGCGGGCACTTATTTTCGATTGCCGCAAAGCGATCGCCTAGATTGAAGATTGCGATCTCCACGCCGCCCAGGCTGACCGGCCGTCCCTCGCGAAGCGGAAAATTTTCAGCCTTGGTAATGCGTATCCAGTTGTTCTCGCGCGTCATACCAGCACTTTCTCCATTGGTTCGATTTGGGTGAACTGCGTGGGATGGAACGGCGTCTCGCGCTCGAGCCAGGCGTCCTTGGCGATAGCCTTGGATCTTTCCAGGCGGTCCAGGAGTTTCTTCCGGTCGGGTTCCGGCGCGTACACGGTATCTTTGCGGACTTTCTCGATGCCGGTGCGCTCCACGAAGTCGTAAGTCCGTTCCAGGTAGTTAGCGTTCTCGCGGTAGTACTGAAAGAAAAGCTCGGCCGCCTCCAGCGCTTGCGCGGTGGATTCGACGGTGATCAGAAGATCGGCCTTGCGGACCTTCTTGCCCGCCGCGCCGCCCACCACAACCTGCCAGCTTCCTTCCTGTCCGATCAGGCCGATGTCCTTTACGGTTGCCTCGGCGCAATTTCGCGGACAGCCAACCGCGCCCATTTTTGTCTTATGCGGCGTGTAGAGATTTTCCAGACGGCGTTCCAGCTCAATGCCGGCGCTGGTGGAATCCTGCACGCCAAAGCGGCAAAAATCCGTTCCAACGCAGGTCTTCACCATGCGGACGCCTTTGGTATAGGCTTGACCCGAAGGCATGCCGAGATCCGCCCAAATTTTCGGGAGATCTGCTTTCTTTACGCCCAGTAAATCGATCCGCTGGCTGCCGGTGATCTTGACCATGCGCACGCTGTACTTTTCGGCGACGTCGGCGATGCGGCGTAATTCGCCAGGCGACGTTACGCCGCCGCGAATGCGCGGCACCACCGAGAATGAGCCGTCGCGTTGAATATTGGCGTGCACTCGATCGTTGATGAAGCGCGCGGAACGATCTTCCTCGTGCTCGCCGCACCACACCATGTCCAGCATGTAGCTGAGCGCCGGCTTGCAGACCTCGCAACCCTTGCGGTTGCCATAAATGTTCAAAACTTCCTGCACCGATTTCAACTTCTGGCTTAGCACGATGTCCCGAAGCTGCTCGTAAGAGAACGGAACGCAGGCGCACAACGTCGATTTGGTTTCCTCCTCGAACCGGGGGGCCACCGCGCGCAGCAATTGCTCGCACAAGTTCGTGCAGCTTCCGCAGCCGGTGGATGCGCGCGTCACCTGCTTGAGCTGCGCCATGGTGTTCATGCCTTGCGCGTGGATGGCTTCGATAATGGCGCCCTTACTCACGCCCAGACAACCGCAAACTGTTTCGCTGTCCGGCATGGCGGCGACATCGAAGCCAACGTCCTCCACGGGATCGGGAAACAGCAGATGCTTGCGCTTGGCGGTAAGGTCCGCGCCGGTGCGCAGCCAATCCATGTAGCGATGGCTTTCGGATGCATCGCCCACCAGCACGATGCCCTTCAGCTTTCCACCGGCAAGAATTATCTTCTTGTAAATTCCGAGCGACGGATCCTCATGGCGCACGGACTCGTTTTCAGCGGCTTCGTTGATATCTCCCGCGGAAAACACATCGACGCCCATGATTTTCAACTTGGAAGCTTCGACTGTGCCCTCATAAACAGGCCCGCGGTTTCCGGTGATCGTGGCGGCCAGCACTTTGCCTTGTTCCAATAGCGGGGCCACCAACCCGTAACAAACATTCCGGTGTTCGGCGCACTCTCCCACGGCGAAGATATCCGGATGCGATGTTTCCATGTAGTCGTTGACTACGATGCCGCGATTCACGATCAGACCGGCTTTTCGTCCCAGGTCCGCATTCGGACGAATGCCGGCGGCAATCACGACTAAGTCGGCGTCGATCTGCTCGCCATCGGCGAGTTCCACGCCTTGAACGTGGCCGTTGCCCAGCACAGCCGTTGTCCGCCGGCTCAACAATACGCGCATGCCCAGGCGTTCCATCTTGCGCGTGAGATACGTGCCGCCCGTCGGGTCGAGCTGCCGCTCCATCAGGGTGTCGACCAAGTGGATCACGGTGACCGCGCAGCCTTGCACCTGCAGTCCCCGAGCCGCTTCCAAGCCCAGCAACCCTCCACCGATCACGACCGCGTTGACGCCGGGCCCCGCGCGTTCCAGCAAGGCTCGTGCATCGCCCATGTTGCGGAAGGTAAAGACGCCGGTCTTGCTCGCATGCGCGATAGGAGGAATCACGGGCGAACTGCCGGTCGCCAGCAAAAGCTTGTCGAATTCAACGACGCTGCCGTCGTCGCCGGTTACTGTTTTGGCATCCGCATCGACATCGACGATGCGCACTCCCAGCCGCAAAGTAATGCCCTTGTCCACGTACCAGTCCAGCGGGTGAAGCGTGATCTCATCCAGGGATTTTTCGCCGGCCAGGACGGACGACAGAAGAATGCGATTGTAATTGGTGTGTGTCTCGTCGCCGAAAATCGTGATGTCGAACGACGGGGCAAGCTTCAGCACCTGCTCTATGCAGGCCACTCCCGCCATCCCATTGCCGACAAGCACCAATCGTTGCATAAGACCACACGTAACTTAAGCGACGTGGATTACAGGCGGCAGACGAGACCGGCTAGTCTACTTTAAGACGGACCGGCTGGTCAATCAAATCGAAATATAGAATGGGCTGCCAAGAATTAATCTATAGGCCTGTCTTACTGGAGTTTGGACATTCTTATGTGGGGCAGGATGGCATCCTGCCGCGGATTGGTAATCCGCCGGAATTACTTAAGGCCGATCGCCAATCGGCAGGTTACCAACCTGCCCCACAATTACTTTGTGCCAGGTTGAACAAAATTACATGAAAAGTGTGGAATGTCCACGGACAATCCTCCTGTCCTGTCGGCTTCGTCTTATGTAAGAAAACAGGCCAGGAGGCCTGTCCTACCTGCCGAACAGCCGGTGCTTCCGCTGCTTCACCGGCGCCGCCGGGGCAGGCGCGGGAGCCGCTCGGACTCGAATCACACTGTCGATTGCCGCCTGCGCCAGGGGAGCCATGATGCGGTAACCCGCGCTGTTGGGATGCAAGCCGTCGTCGGCCAGATCGGCCTTGAGGAATCCCGCGGCATCCACCATTTCAGAATAGTAATCCAGATAAGTGAAATTACGCCTGGTGCAGAAACTCTTGATCCAATCGTTCAGCGCGCGTATCAGTACGGGTGGACGGATCGGCGTCATTTCGTAGGCCGGGTTGACGTCTTTGTGGTAATCGCTAACCGGAAGCACCGATGCGAAAATCACTTTGATCTTGTGATAGTCGGCCAGGTCGGCAATCATCGTCAAATTGTCTTCAATAGCGTTAAGCGAAGTGCTTCGCGCGAGATCGTTCGTTCCACCCAGGATCACCACCACGCTGGGTTGCAGGTTGATCGCGTCGGACCGCATACGCCCTAGCATCTGGATGGTCACCTGACCGCCGATACCGCGATTGATGAAATCGCGATCTGGAAAGTATTCGTTCAGCCGCCAGAGATCTGTAATTGAGTCGCCCAGAAATACCACGCGAGGCTTCTCGGGCTTTGGCGGACCAATGCGCGAATCGTCATCCATGAAGCGTGTCAGGTTGTTGGGATCAGGCGATCGCAACTGCCGGTCTTTTTGTTCGATCAGCGCGTGAAAATGCGAGTCGATGCGCGCGTATGCATCGCGGAGCTCATGCAGTTGCCGTTGGGCTTCCGCTGGAAAAGGAAACGGCTTCGGCACGGCGTCGGTCAAAGCGAGATACGCGCGCAGGTTGTTGAGGAAGGTGTAGTGCAGGTCGCCGTTAGCGGCGTTAGTGCGTAAACTGGTGAGCGTTCGCCGCTCGCTTTCAAGCAGCGGAGCGCCTGCCCGGGCGAGTTCCGGAATAGAGACGGTGCTCGATTCCATGAGCTGGATCACGCGCTGGTACGCATCGAATAAAGGCCGGCCCGTTAAGAGCGCGCTCTGCTCCTGCGGCGGCTGCGCGGATAGAACCAGGGCAAAGCATGCCAGCCACGGCTTCTTCAAGAGTGTTCCTCCTTTTGCAATTCAAAAGTGATGGAGCCGATGGGGAAGCTCATTCGTGCGCGAATTTGGACGGGCAGGCGGCGCGCATCGTCGGTAATCCAGATCTGTAAATCCGCTTTCCTCGCGAACAACACGCCATTGAAAACGTAGGCCTCATAACGAATGGTGTTGAAGGTTCCCGCCCCCGTCTTTATTTGTTCGCGCTGTTGGGCGTCGAACTTCACCGACACGGATTTTTTGCCATCGCTAAGCTGAACCTGGGTGGACTGCCCGGGCTCCAACTTCAACGTCCGCACCTTGTAGAGACCGCCGATAACGTCACTGACGCACGCCGGAATGTCGATCTCCGACGTTTTTGAAATGGAGTTCTTCAGCAGATCGCGCTCCACGTAATTGGCTTTGTTCCGCACGTGGTCGTAGGTGACCTTTGTTTCCCGATGCCGGCTTCGTTCCACCGCATTGAGATCCGTGCTGGCGGTGCAGAACTGACCCTCCATTTCGCTCAGGTAGTTATAATCCAGCTTGTAGAGCTTGGAGACCAGCCCGCCGGATTCCAAATGCAGCTTGGATTCCCAGCCTGATTTCTTCGGTTCCAGGCTGAGACGCGCGTTCCCGCCGTAGATGAGCCGCCATTCGATGTTGTAAGACAATGTCTCGGCCGATGGAAATGCAACCGGCGCGCCGGCGGCGGGCTTCGCTTGCGGAAGCAACGAGGGAATCGCGAACAGGGCCAAATAGACGCAGCTCAGACGAGCCGTAAAACATCCAGGCATGAACTTTGAGTTTGACAGAAGCGCCACCCGGAAACAATCGGCGCGACAGCGAGTACTTCAGGGGGTCCCGGTCATTCACCCCACTTCAAAATTTTTGTTTCCTTCCTCAACAACAACTTGGACAATCCGGCCGCCCGCCTCCCACGCCGCGAGGAGTATTCTGTAGCTGATGAGACCATCAAGCCGGTGTGAAGCGGGACCAAAGGATCCTGCGCATATATGAAATGGCCAAACGAACCCAATCCCATAAATGAACGCTGCAAGGCAATGCTACGCTGAAGCTGGATGTCCCTTTCTGATTCGTTCTTCGGGCAAAAATTCGGCGTCACGGAGCAGGACCTTCAGTCCTACCTTTCCGAAGCCCTTTCCGCCGGCGGCGATTACGCCGACCTCTATTTTGAATATTTGTCCACCAGCAGCCTGAGCATCGACGAATCCATCGTCAAGAGCGCGGTGCAAGGCGTTTCGCTGGGCGTCGGTGTCCGCGTAATTTCGGGCGCGCGCACCGGCTATGCGTACAGCGACGATCTTAGCGCGGAAAAAATTCGCCGGGCGGCGCGTGTCGCGGCGTGTATCGCCAAAGGCCCCTCGAAGGTAGACAAAACCGGATTTGAGGAATCGAAGAAACGCAATCTCTATCCCGTGCTGAAGGCTTCGAACGAAACCAGCCTCTCCGAGCGCGTCGAGTTGGTGAAAACGGCCGACCGCGCCGCCCGCGCCTGCGATCCTCGTGTGTTTCAAGTGCAGGCGAGTTACGTCGATAGCCTGCGTCAGGTGCTGGTGGCAAACAGCGACGGCATTCTCAGTTTCGATCGCCAGCCGATGGCCCGCCTGGGTGTAACCGTTCTGGCGCGCGAAGGCGAAGGAACTCCGCAGCGAGGCTATTCGGGCGGCGGGGGCCGCGTTGCGCTGGATTTTTTTCAAGTTGAAAAGACGCCCGTGTATTTCGCGCGCGAGGCCACCCGCCAGGCCATTGTTCAACTGGATGCGGTGCCCGCGCCCGCCGGTGAAATGACGGTGGTGCTGGGGCCGGGCTGGCCTGGCATTCTTTTGCACGAAGCTGTGGGACATGGTCTGGAAGCGGACTTCAACCGCAAGAAAGTTTCGGCTTTCAGCGATCGCATGGGTGAGCTGGTGGCCAGTCCGCTCTGCACCGTCATCGATGACGGAACCATTCAGAATCGCCGCGGATCTCTCAACGTCGACGACGAAGGCGTGCCGACGCAGCAAAATGTGCTCATCGAAAAAGGCGTCCTGCGCGGCTATCTCTACGACAAGCTTTCCAGCCGGCTGCTGCGATCGGGAACAACCGGAAACGGCCGCCGCGAAAGTTACCAGCACATTCCCATGCCGCGCATGACCAACACTTTCATGCTGGCCGGCGAGAGCGATCCCGCGGACATTATTCGATCCACTCCCAGAGGCCTCTATTGCGCGAATTTTGGCGGCGGCCAGGTGGATATCACCAGTGGCAATTTTGTCTTCAGCGCGTCCGAAAGTTACCTTATTGAAGACGGCCGCATTACACGCCCGGTGCGCGGCGCCACGCTGGTCGGCAACGGCCCGGAAGCGCTGAAGTATGTCAGCATGGTGGGCAACGATTTGATGCTGGACGAAGGCGTCGGCATTTGCGGCAAGGAAGGTCAGAGCGTTCCGGTCGGTGTTGGAATTCCTACTTTGAAAATCGATCGCATGACCGTAGGCGGCACCGCGGAATGATCGATCCGGAAATCGCGGCACGGGCCATCCGCCTGGCCCTGGCGCGCGGCGCCACCGATGCGGAGTGCACCATTTCGGAAGGTGAGGAATTCACCGCCTCCGTTCGTATGCGCTCGCTTGAAACCATCAAGGACGCTGGTTCTCGCGGCGCGGGACTGCGGGTTCTGCTTGGAAAGCAGGTTGGTTCCTCGTATACTTCCGACCTTTCCGCGGAGGGCATGCGCAAGCTGGTGGAATCGGCGCTGGAGATTGCGGCTATCTCCACCGAAGATCCGCACGCCGGTCTGCCCGATGCATCGGAGCTCGGTTCGCTTTCAACCGGCCTCCAGCTCTACTCGGAGGACATCAACAGCATCGACACTTCGTATCGAATCGCGCAGGCGCTGGAAGCCGAGGAGGCCGCGTTGTCCGCCGATCCTCGCATTACGAACTCCGAAGGCGCTTCGTTTGAGTCGGTCACCGGAGAACGATTGTTCGCGAACTCGCGTGGCTTCACCGGCTCGTACCGGCAGAGCAGTTGCTCGTTAGTCGCGACGCCGGTGGCGCGCGAAGGCGACTCCATGGAGCGCGACTATTGGTATTCAACCGCGCGAAGCCATGCCACGCTGGAGAGTCCGTCCTCGATCGGCCGCAAGGCTGCCGAAAGAACCGTTCGCCGCTTGGGCGCGCGCAAAGTATCCACGCAGAAGGTTCCGGTGGTCTTCGATCCCCTGACCGCCCGCTCGCTGCTCGGTGAGATCTTTGAAGCCGTGGAAGGCACCGCGGTCTACCAGAAAGCTTCTTTTCTGGCCGGGAAATTAGGCCAGCGCGTCGCCGCGGAAAGCGTCACCGTCGTGGATGACGGAACCATTCCGGGACTTTTCGGCACCGCGCCTTTCGACGATGAAGGCGTGCCGACCCGCCGCACGGTGGTGATCGATCGTGGCGTCCTGCGGAGCTACTTGCTCAACACTTATACGGCCCGTAAGCTGGGGCTTCGCACCACTGGCAGCGCCGCGCGAGGCATCACCGGAAATGCGAGGGTGGGCCATGGCAATCTATATCTTGAGAAAGGCGGGAAATCGCCCGAAGAGATCGTCCGTGGAATCTGCAAGGGTTTGTACGTCACCGAATTGATCGGTTCCGGAGTCAATATCGTGACCGGCGATTATTCCCGGGGCGCGACCGGACTGTGGATCGAGAATGGTGAATTCGCGTATCCTGTATCCGAGATCACCATCGCGTCCAATCTGCCGCGGATGCTGATGGAGATTGAGGCCATCGGCTCCGACCTCGAATTCCGTGGATCGGTGGCGTCGCCGACGTTGATGATCCGGGAGATGACTGTCAGTGGGCAGTAGAACCGCGATTTATACTCTGGCCGTTTTGTTGTTCGCCGGCGGCATCATGGCTTGGTTCGTAATGCGTACGCCGCCCTCGGACAGTTCCAAAGTGGTTCTGACCGCCGAAGCGAAAAACTACGTTCACAATCTCAAGCTCAGTGAAGTCTCCATGAAGGCCACCGAAAGCTATGTCAAGCAAATGGTGACTGAGATCGAAGGCAAGGTCGTCAACGCCGGAGATCGCGCCGTGAAACAGGTGCAGGTCTACTGCATCTTTTACAACTCCTACGGCGAAGTGGTGCTGCGCGAGCGAGTGGCGATCGTGAAGAGCGCCCTCCAGCCCGGTGAGATGCGGCCGTTCCGCTTGCCCTTCGACACGATCCCTGGGAGTTGGAACAACCAAATGCCGCAGCTTGTAATCGCGCTTATCGATTTCACCTGATGGCTCGCATTCTGGTTGTGGAGGACGATCCCGGCCAGTTGGAGGTGCGCAAGTTGATCTTGGAACAGGCGGATTACGAGGTCGTGACGGCGCGCGACGCATCGAATGCGATTGAAAAACTTCCAGGCTGCCAGCTAGTTCTAATGGATTACCGTATTCCGACAACCGCGGACGGCCTGCGGCTGATCCGAGCCGCCGTAGGCCACGCGCGCATCGTTGTTCTGTCCGGCGCGAAGCCGGATGTTCCGCTTCCAGTGGACGAATTTCTGACCAAGCCGTTTTCGTCCAGGAAATTATTGGAAGTGATCGCCAAGCTCTGCCTGCTGCTTTTGTTTCTGCCGCTCGTGCGTGCTGAATCATTCCGGATTTCGAAGCCGAGCGAAGTCGCCGCGGAACTGAGTCTTCGCGCGCCTGGGACGGACTGGGGTGAAGCGGGACATGAAGCCGCGCTGGCCACCGTGCTGGTTGACGGTCGTGCTCAACAACAGATCATGCTCTACGCCGGGGCCGCGACTTTTCCTTACTCCGTATTTCTCGGGACGCTTTCTTCAGGCGAGCATACTGTGGACGTTCGCGGAGACGGCGTTCAACTGCTGCAGGCAACGTTTCGCGAGGAGTCGTCCGATGCGGTGGCGAATGCGCCGATCTTGTTCGCGCGAGCGAATACGGTGGGAAAATACACCGACATTCCGCTGCTTGTCTACTGCGAGCGGCTCTCCGAGAATGGCGATGCCTTTCTACAGTACACCGTGATTTTCTCGAATGAAGATGGCGGCACTTCCACGCGTGCGTTGATGGCGCGCTGGGGGCGCAGCACCGATATCGAGTACGTTTACCGCGCGTTCTTAACGGCGGATGGCCGTCACGTGCGCCGGGCGACGATCCAGGGCAACAACCATAAAGAGATCGAGTTCCGTGGCAAGATGGATGGCTCGCATCCGCTGCTGATGCCCATCACCGATAACAATATGATCGGCGAGGCGGACACCCCTACGCCAATCCGTTACCAGATAGCGCCCCATCTGGTGGATCTCACGGGTCATTCGCGAGAACAAGTGATGGATCGGCATCCATTCGCGTATCGGGTGATGGCCAAGGAGTTGAAGCGCGAGGGCAAGCTGCGGCCGTTCGGAATTGTGGACGGCGAGAAGGTGAGCGATCCGATCAACTATCTCTATTTCGAGATGAAGCTGGCGAACAGCGAGGCATCCGTGGCGGCGCTGGTGCGTTTGAAAAGCGATCCTCGCTGGTACAGTTCGCACTTGGGCCATGCCGACTACGCCATCCGAACGTGGAAACGGAATTCGGCCGAGAGCCCCAAGGGATTCGTCCGCACCACCGTGGAACTGCCCCCAGGCACTAAGGCGGATCAGATTGCTGAAATCGGATTTGAATGCCTGGTGCTGGATAAAGCGGCCGACTCCGTCTGTGGTGTAGAAACCGTCACCAAAGCTTTTCTCCTCGATCGCGATTACGCTCCTGGCGCAAACGTCTGGACGCTGACCGGCCCGGTACAAATTCCCGCGGGCGCGATATGGACATCCGCGTTAAAGTAATTCCGAAAAGTTCGAAGACGGAACTGACGGGCTATCTGCCGGATGGCACCTGGAAAGTCAAGGTCGCGGCGCCGCCGGAAAAAGGAAAGGCCAATCGCGCCCTCTGCGAATTCGTGGCCGAGAAGTTGGGAGTGGCGAAGAGCAAGGTGCGAATCGTGTCGGGCGAAACGTCACATTTGAAGAGAATCCACGTGGAAGATTCAGCAAGATGAGCAAAGTGTAAAATAAAGGCCTCATGAAGCAGAACATCACGCTTGCGATAGACAAACAGCTCTTGAAGAAAGCCCGAGCCTTTGCCGCTCAACGCAAGACCAGCGTTAGCGCCCTTGGCGGAGGAAAGGTGCCAAACCGCGAGTCCCTACATCATCGACAAAACCTTCGTTGATTCAACGCACACGATTTCGAAACCGGACGGCTGAGCACGCAGGTGCTTCAGGAGTTCTACGTTAATGTCACGCAGAAGATCAAAGGCCCACTCAGCCGGCGCGCGGCACGCGAAGTAGTTCGCAACTACACTCCTTGGGCCGAGTCGTGGATCACACCGGCCACCGTGATTCGCGCTTCGGAGATCGGTGAAATATGGCGCCTCTCGTTTTGGGATGGTATGATTCTTGCCGCCGCCGAACAGGTCCAGGCCGCGCAGTTGTTGAGCGAAGATCTCAACCACGACCAAGTCATAGCTGGTGTCAGGATCGTGAACCCGTTTCTGTAACGTGGCAAGCCGCCCTGACTATGCGCTCACGGCCAACTTCGGCGTTCCACGGCGCAACACCAGAAGTGCCAATCCAGCAACTAGCGTCGCCAGCGAAATCCACTGTGTTAGTGATAACCCTAGATGCAGTCCCTGTTCGTGATATCGGAAAAACTCAATCCCGAATCGCGCGATTGAATACAACGTAAGATACCAGCCCAGAATCGTGCCCGCACCGTGCGGCTTCGCGATCAGGCGATATAGAACAACAAAAATCAGGGCGTCGGCCAATGCTTCGTAGAGCTGCGTGGGATGCAACGGAATGCCCAGCGGCACGCCTGTCTGTGCCTCCGTGTTGTTGAACGTAACGGCCCAGGCCAGATGGCATTCGTTGCCCCAACAGCAGCCGGCCGCGAAACAACCCAGGCGTCCAATGGATTGTCCAAGCGCGATTCCGGGCGCAAAAACATCGCTGGTTGCAAACACCGGCAAATGATTACGGCGCATATACAGAACCGCCGTAATCAGCGCCAGCAGGAAGCCGCCTTGGTATACACCCGCGGCTTGTAGCGTGTCCATGGAAAACAGCGAACGCGCGCCATCCAAATAACTGCTGAGGTCGAACAGAATCATGAACAGCTTCGCGCCCGCCAACCCCGCCAGCGCGCAGTAGATCGCAAGATTGGTAACCGGCTCCGGAGCAAGCTTCGCGCGCTTCGCCAAGCGCACCGTGATCAACAGCGCCAGCAGAAACCCCAGCGCCACCAGGGTGCCGTAGGTGGGGATGAAGAAACTTCCGATGGTGATCAGCTTAGGAAACATTTCAAGAATCCAGCGCGGTCTGGCTCTTCGTCTCCCGCGAACGCCACATGTCCAACAACAATAAGGATGCGCCGCAGAAGATGGCGCTGTCGGCGACATTGAATGCCGGGAAAAAATATGATTGGCCTGCATGGAACTCCAGGAAATCCGTTACAGTCCGGCTCATGATGCGGTCGTAAAGATTTCCGGAGGCGCCACCCAACACCAAGCCCAATGCGGTACGCATCATCGCGCCTTGTAAACCGCTCACCCCGGATTTCAGCAGCAAGGTTGCAATTCCAATCAACACCGCGCTCGAAAATCCAATCAGTAAAGCGTCACGCCACCAACCCGGCGCGTCGGTCAGTAATCCGAAAGCGATTCCGGGATTTTCCGTATGAACAATATTGAAAAAGTTCGGGATGACCAAGCGCGTGTCCCACATCGAAAAATGCGCCTTGACGATCGACTTGGTGATCCGATCCAATAGAAAAACGGACGCGGCGATGGCGAAAGGTACGAAGCGCTGATTCATGTCTCGCTGACTTGACCGATATCTTTATCCTACTAAAGCCCTCCGGTGTTATCATCAATTATCTGGCCGTTTTTCCGCCGTTTCTCTGCTCGTTTAATTCATGACTATGTATCGGCCCGTGCCAAGAGTACCTGATTTCCCTGCCATGGAGCGCGACATGCTGCGCTTCTGGGAGGAGAACCGGATTTTCGAGAAGCTCCGCCGGCAAACCGCCAACGGTCCGCGCTGGTCCTTCCTGGATGGTCCCATCACCGCCAATAATCCCATGGGAGTGCATCATGCGTGGGGCCGCTCCCTGAAAGATATGTACCAGCGCTATCACGCCATGAGCGGTCAAGCGCTCAGGTATCAGAATGGGTTCGACTGCCAGGGACTTTGGGTGGAAGTGGAAGTTGAGAAAAGTCTGGGCCTCAAAACCAAGCGTGAGATCCGCGACTTCGGCATCGAGAACTTCGTGCGAGCCTGCAAGGAGCGGGTTCTAACCTACGCCGCGCGGCAGACGGAGCAGTCGATTCGCCTGGGCTATTGGTGCGATTGGGACGATCCGCGCGTTCTGCTGGCATTGCGCGATGCGTTGGCGGAGGGCGACCGGGTGCTGACCGTGAAGCTGCCCAGCGGCAAAACAGAAACGGCGCGGGCCAGCGAAATTATACGCAAGCTGGGCTCGTTGGAATACGGCGGCAGCTACTTTACTTTCTCCGACGAAAATAACTACACCATCTGGACGTTCCTGAAGAAGTGCCACAACGAAGGCTTCATCTATCGTGGGCACGATGTGATGCCCTGGTGCGGACGCTGCGGCACCGGCCTGTCGCAGATGGAAGTGGCCGAGGGCCGACGCATCACTACGCACACCTCCGTCTTCGCGCGATTTCCCGTGAAGGGGCAGGAACGTACCGCGCTGCTGGTGTGGACCACAACCCCCTGGACGCTGACGTCCAACGTCGCGGTCGCGGTGCATCCGGACATGACGTATCTTCGCGTCCGGCACGGCGATTGGATCTACTATGTCGCCAAAGCGAACTTCGAGCGCGAACGCGTGCAGGATTTGCAGGTGGAAGGCAAGCACGAGACGCACAAGCTATCGTCGATCCGCAACATCCTGAAGGGCAGCGGTGGCGTAGAGGTGCTGGACGAACTTCCGGGACGCGACTTGATCGGCCTCACGTACACCGGTCCGTTCGACGAACTGCCGGCCCAGAACACGCCCGGCGGGGTCTTTCCGTATGGCGAGACCGGAGGCGGCAAGACGTCCGCCGAGTCGCATCGCGTTATCGCCTGGAAAGAAGTGAGCGAAGCGGAAGGTACTGGACTGGTCCACATCGCGCCTGGTTGCGGTGCGGAGGACCAGGATCTCGGCAAGGAGAACACTCTTCCGTTCATCGCGCCGCTCGACGAGAGCGCAATTTTTATTCCGGGCTTCGGGCCGTTCACCGGATGCAATGCGAACAAGGTGGCCGAAGATATTATCGTGGCGCTGAAAGCTTCCGGGCACCTGGTGGCGAAAGAAAAATATCCGCACGTGTATCCGCACTGCTGGCGCTGCAAGGAAGAATTGGTTTTCCGCCCGGTGGACGAGTGGTTCATCCGCATGGACTGGCGCGATCGGATTCAAAAAGTCGTCCCGGACATCAAGTGGATTCCGCCGGAAGGCGAAGCGCGCGAGCAGGACTGGCTGCGCAACATGTCCGACTGGATGATCTCGAAGAAGCGCTTCTGGGGACTCGCCCTGCCCATCTGGGTCTGCGCCGATTGCGAGCACTTCACCGTGATCGGCAGCCGCGACGAACTGAAAACCAAGGCGGTGGAAGGCTGGGACATTTTCGAGGGAAATTCTCCGCACCGGCCCTACGTCGACGCGGTGAAAATCCGTTGCGAGAAATGCGGCGGCTTGGCGACCCGAATTGAAGATGTCGGCAATCCCTGGTTGGACGCCGGCATCGTGCCTTTCAGCACCATGGGTTATTCCACCGATCGCGCTTACTGGGAGAAATGGTTTCCGGCCGGCTTGGTGCTGGAGAGTTTTCCGGGTCAATTTCGCAATTGGTTTTATTCCATGCTGGCGATGAGCGCGATGATGGAAAACCGCGCTCCGTTTCAAGCTCTGCTGGGACACGCGCTGGTTCGCGATGCCCGGGGTGAGGAGATGCACAAGTCCAAGGGCAACTCCGTGGCGTTCGATGAAGCGGCCGAGGTGTTGGGCGCTGAAGTCATGCGCTATATCTACGCGGAGCAAAAAACCGCGCAGCATTTGAATTTCCCGGACTTGCGTCCGGATCCGAATGCGGGCCAGACCATCGACGCGGACGCCCGCCGCAAACTGTTGACCTTCTGGAACTGCTACAGCTTCTTCGTGATGTATGCGGCCGCCGACGATTGGAAGCCCAGCGCCGGCGCGCCTGCCTCCACCAACGAACTGGATCGTTGGGTATTGAGCCGTCTACATCGCCTGCTGGCCGCGGCCCACGATGCCTTTGAAAACCTCGAGCATTACAAGCTGATCGAAGCTTTCCAGGCTTTCGATGAGATGTTCTCCAATTGGTATTTGCGCCGCTCGCGCCGCCGATTCTGGAGCAGCGACTCTGAGGCGTATCAGACGCTTTACACCGTGCTGACCACGGTCGCGCGCGTGATGGCGCCCGCGCTCCCGTTCCTTACCGAAGAGATTTATCAGAACCTGGTTCGCGCGGTGAATCCGTCGGCGCCGGAGTCCGTACACCTCACCACCTACCCGCAAGTGGACGCGTCGTTCATCGACGAAGCCTTGGAAAAAAGCATCGAAGCCGTGATCCGCCTCAAGAACCAGGCGCTGAATCTGCGTACCCAGAGCAAGGTGAAAATCCGGCAGCCGCTAAGCACGCTCTACGTTCGCCCCAGGGATGCAGCCGACCGGCGTGTTCTCGAAAACCCGGATTACGCCGCGCAGATTTTGGAAGAAGCCAACCTGAAGAACATCGTCCCGATCGAAGACGAGACGAGCCTGGTCAAGGCGCGCTTCAAGCCGGATGGCAAGAAACTCGGGCCGCGCGCGGGGAAGTATTTAAGAGCCATCGGGCAGGCTCTGGAGAATGCCGACCCCGTTACGGTGGCGAAGGGCGCTTATAAGGTCGAAGTAGACGGGCAAACATTCGAACTGGCCTCGGATGAAATCCTTACGTCCTTCGAAGGCCCGGAGAATTTGAAGTGCGGTTTGGAACAAGGCACCTTCATGGCGCTCGACACCGCACTGACGCCGGAGCTGCTGCAGGAAGGGCTCGCGAGAGACTTCAATCGGTTAGTGCAGGATCGGCGAAAAGCATTGAACCTGGATATTTCGGACCGTATCGTGGTTAGTTACTCCGCCTCGCCCCGCATAGCGGAAGCCATCGCCACGCACGAAGCATATCTTCGCGACGAGCTTCTGGCCGAGCGTCTGGAAGGCAGCACGACACCGAACGGCGGCGCCAAGCTATCGCTGAGCGGCGAAGATATCTTCGTCACCATCACGCGCGTCTAATTATTCGCGGCCAAAATGGCGACGGGATAAGAGTAGTAGATTTTTCCATCCTTGCGCGACGTTGCCATATCAAGGGCATTCGTCTCCAGGGAGTCTTCGAATATTTTCCTGATACGGTCCGCATTGCCTTCAGCGGGGAATGAACGCGAGAGCAGATCTTCCAGCTCGCCCCGCAGCCGATACAACTCGATGCGGGGCGCGCTAAGCCCGGCGTCAAGGAACAAGGAGCGCAGTTCTTCCAGGGGCATCGCGCGGACGTGCGATGGATCGCGGAGCAGCTCCATGGCGTTGAAGGCCGCCGCCTTGGCCGCCTCCGGCGCGCTATCGGCGACAACGATGCGGCCGCCCGGTTGGCACACGCGTCGCATTTCCTTCAGCACCGCCGGCGGATCCAAAAAATGATGAAAAGCGAAACGCGCGCTCACAATTGAGAATCGGCTGTCGGCGTAGGGCAGCGGCAGTACATCGCCTTGCTGCCAGGCAACGTTTTCCAGTCTCTGCTCCTGCTGAAATGCCCGCGCCTGTTCCAGCATCGCGGGGGTCAGATCGATGCCTGTTGCGTGCCGCACCACTTTGGCAAAAGCGCACACGAGCAACCCCGGACCACAGGCCACATCCAGCACCGTGTCTTCCGGACCAGCCTCAGCCATTGTAACGATACGATTGAGCGCCTCCTGATTGCGGATCGCGGGCGCGATCGAAAAAGGCACGGCCTGCCGTGTGAACTGCTCCAGAATACGATCCTGATGACCTCGATCCATACTTCGCGAGCTTAGCATTTGTTGTGGCGCGGCCTCTCAGGCTGCCGCATCGAGACTCGTCTCGATGCTCCGTGTGGGAAAGAGCCTCGAGGCCGCAGACACGGAGTGTCCCCGCCACAAAATGTGCGGTTGGTAAGATCATTCCTGGAGGTGAAGGTGAAGACCAGGTTAGTTGCGCTGTCTTGCATTCCCGCTGGCATTGACTGGGCCGCCGTTTTCAACTCACCTCCGAAGGGCGGACAATTCCAGGGCGAGTTGGATAACGATCGGCGATTGGCCTCGACACGATTTGTTTGCCGCGGGAAAATAGTGGCATAGCCCTCCTTAATGACCAGTCCTCCGCAGGATCATCGCGCCGCATTGTTCGCCGGATTTCTCGGCTGGATGTTGGACGCGTTCGATTTCTTCCTGGTGGTCTTTTGCCTTACCGCCATCGGGAAAGAATTCCACAAGTCGGACGCCGAGATGGCCCTGTCAATCACCATCACGCTCGCGTTCCGGCCCGTCGGCGCTCTCATTTTCGGTCTTCTGGCGGACCGGTACGGCCGTCGGCTGCCGCTCATGATCGATCTGGTTTTCTATTCGATCGTCGAAGTGTTGACCGGCCTGGCGCCAAGCTACACGTCGTTCATGGTGCTGCGCGCTCTGTTCGGCATCGGCATGGGTGGCGAGTGGGGCGTGGGAGCTTCGCTGGCCATGGAAAAGGTGCCGCCCCGGCTGCGTGGAATTTTGTCGGGACTACTGCAGCAAGGTTACGCCGCTGGAAATTTACTGGCGGCCATCTGCTATTTCGCTTTGTTCCAACGCTGGGGATGGCGTCCGCTGTTTTTTCTGGGCGGTCTACCCGCGCTGCTGGCGGTATTCGTGCGCTTCCACGTGCAAGAGTCGGAGGTTTGGAAAAAATCGCGCCACGAAAGTTGGCGAGGCCTGGGGCAAGGCATCGGCTCACACTGGAAGCTCTTCATCTATCTCATGCTGTTGATGACCATGATGAACTTTGCGTCGCACGGCACGCAGGATATGTACCCGACCTTTCTGGAGCGCCAGTGGCACATGAGTCCCGCGCAACGCTCGGTAATTTCCGGCATATCCATGATCGGCGCCATACTCGGCGGCGTTTTGATCGGCTTTCTATCGGACCGTTACGGCCGCAGGCGCGCCATCATCCTGGCAATGCTGGGCGCCATCGCCATGGTTCCCTTATGGGCCTTCTCGCCGAATATGGCTCTGCTGGTGATCGGGGCGTTTCTTATCCAGTTCATGGTGCAAGGCGCGTGGGGCGTTATTCCAGCGCATCTCTCAGAACTCTCGCCCGATTCGGTTCGCGGCTTTTTGCCCGGCTTCGCGTATCAATGCGGCGTCTTGCTGGCGAGCTCAGTGGTCTATATCGAGGCCGTTTTCGCCAAGACGATGAGCTACGCTTCCACGATGGCGTTAACTGCAACGGTAGTATTCGCTCTGGCGATGTTCATGGCGGCGATTGGAAGAGAGCGAAAAGGAAAAGTGTTCGGCGGAGAATAGAGCATGGAGGTCGTCGTGCGCATCGAAGTTATCCCCGCGTCGCCGGAGCAAGAGCCGATCCTGGCAAATTTGCTTGAGTTGTACGCACACGATTTCAGCGAGTTCCGCGATTTAGAACTCGGAGAGGATGGCAGGTTCGGCTACAGGCCCCTGCCACTTTATTGGAGCGAGCCCAACCTGCATCCGTTTCTCGTCCGGATGGATGGCAAACTGGCGGGGTTGGTTTTGGTGAAGAGAGTTTCGGAGGACTCCGGCAGTGAGACTGTCTGGGATATGGCGGAGTTCTTTGTCGTTCGTGGGTACCGGAGGCGTGGAATTGGAACTGAAATAGCGCATGAAGTATGGAGGCTGTTCCCGGGGCTGTGGGAAGTTCGCGTGATGCAGTCGAACCATTCGGCGCGCCTTTTTTGGGAGCGTGCCATCGCGGAATTCACGGGTGCGGCGATCCATTCGGTTTGCGGGGAAAAAGGTGGCGAGTCCTGGCGCGTATTCTCATTTGAATCCAAGCGCGTCGCGTAACTGCCCAACCGGCTCCGAGTAGTCGCATAATTTCTGGCCGATCTAATTCCCCGGCGTTGGCTTGCCCCACGTACCCGTAGAGCCGATCATACTCTTGCTTGGATTTCGATAAGGATGATGCTTGCGCCGCCCTAAGAGCTTCAAGGGTGGCACTGCACCGGGATACGGCTTTCTGGTACATGTCCGGCAGTTCGCGGTGGCGCTCGCACATTGCGATTTCAATGAGTATAAATCGGCTTCGGACGGAGGCCAACTTGGGGAAACACCTGCTGGGTGATACCATCAACTCCCCGCGAAGCGCACCGAGCGTGATCCATTGCTGAGCGAATACAACAATGCCCTGCCAGAATCTTCCCAGGCCACGCTCGCACTAGCGGAAGTCGCTGGAAAACTGGCATTGGCCGGTTACCACATGCTTTTGAACAAGCAGAATAGATGTGAGGCGAAGGCAAGTCAGGCGCGTGCCGCCTACGTGCGGCACGTCGCCGAACATGGTTGTCAACTACCCGCCAGTCTTGTTATAAAGCCTCAATGTCAGACTAGCCGGAACAGACCGCCACTATCTTAAACTTAGTCAACTGATTGCCGCGAGGGTCGCAAAGCAACAGGAAACTGCTGCGAAGGCAGTCAAGATGAGCAAGTCCATCGCTTCCACAAGCGCACGTTGACGAACCTATCTCAGTTGATCTCCCAGATCCACGGTTTGGGCGTTATACGGCCAAGCGGATTGCCTCCAAGGCGTAAACGGCGACGTTGTGGGATCTTCACTGAATCCGCGCCCCCCGCCCCAATCAGGTTCCAGGCTGGTCGCGTTTGGGGATGACGACCACGATGAGCGCCGTTTCTGGATCGTCTGGATCGACGGTCACCGAGAGCTGATTGCCAGGACGGAGCAGCGAATCGCGAACTGGGGCTCCTTGCAGGTCGCGAAACTTTGTTTTCGCCAGCAGGCGGATATGCACTAGACGATTGTCCCCGGTCTGGAGGATCAGTTCTTTCTCACGCAGTTTGCGAAGATGGCCGTCCACCACCAGATTCTGGGTCGGGCGGATATCCCCAGAACCCTCCGGGACAAGGGTCGCCTGGAAGGATGCATTTCCGAAAGTGCGCTCGCTTTCCAACGTCGTGATGGAGAGCGTACTACCGTTCTTCAGCGAGACTTTGAGTGGCGCGCTTGCAGTGGCGGGTCCGCGCAGCGGGCCGAGGCTGGAGATGCGGTTCCATCGCCCGATATCGCCGACGCTGAAGATCCCATTTACGACGTCGCCGGAGACCAGAAGCACGGTGGAGTTCTGGAATGGCGGGGTGGCTGCGGGCGCTCCGATGTGCACATCCAAAGGCGTCACAGCTTCGACATTCGAGAATCCCAACTGCATGCTGGAGAAAAAACCCGTCAGGTTGAGATAGCGATCTGATCCGGCATAGCCGCCACCCGTCACCAGTTTTCCCGCGTTGACGACAAGGCGCACCGCGAGGTCGGTTTTCACGGGTGGTGCGCCATTGACAGAGACTTCGGCGGTGATCGCCTTGAAAGTGAGGTCGATCGAAGCGGCGGATGCGCCTCCAGCGAGGGTGCATGTCAGAAGCACTGCAACCATCGGGTGCCGGCGTGTCTTGAGAAACCAAGAGTTGTT
>CATPCJ010000154.1 GCA_955652915.1 uncultured Bryobacteraceae bacterium | reverse complement strand
GAAATAACTTCTCCACTCGGCAGAACCTTCCACTCGCAACCCGACGACAAGGCGGTTGTGTCCGCCGCGGAAAAAGAGCTCGCTGCCGACCCGAAAAATGTCAAGCTGATTTTGAAACTCGCGCAGGCGCAAGCATCCGTCTGGCAGAACAAGGAGGCGGCCGCGACTTGCACACGTGGACTCGCGATTGATCCGGACAACGCCGACCTGCTCACCGAGCGTGGCCACCGCGAGCTTCCCTTGCGCCAATTCGCCCTCGCTCGCGCCGACTTGAAGCGCGCGGTTGCCCTCGATCCGAGACAGAGTGAAGCGTACTATCATCTTGGGCTCGCCTACTATTTCCTCGGAGAGTTTTCACCTGCCGCGGACGCGTTTTTGAAAGGCCGTGACTTGGTTTCCAGCCAGGACAGCCTGGTGAACTTCACCAATTGGTGCTATGCCGCCCTCCGCCGCGCCGGCAGAAAAGAGGAAGCCATGAAGGCTCTCGAAAAGGTGCCCCTTGACATGAAATCGAACCCCGGCCACACCGAGTTCTACTTCAACCTGGTGCGGTTCTTTCAAGGACAGAAAACCGAAAGCGAAATTCTGCCGCCCGCGCCCAAGGATGCTTCGGATACGGAGGCCGAGTTGACCTACGACACTGTCACGTATGGCGTCGGCAACTGGCATTTGTACAACGGCGATTCCGGCAAGGCGATGGATTATTTCGAACGCGTGGCCAAAGGTCGCGTTTGGGTGACCTGGGGGTTCATCGGCTCGGAGACAGAACTGGCCCACCGCAAGAAAACTACTGCTCGCCGGTAGCAGAAATCGGCGATCAAGCGACTGTAGCGATGACACGCGCGTACTTGTTTGCTTCGCTTGAAACGCTCTGTCCACCGACCTCGCCAACAGGGTCGAGGATCTGCACGCTCCGCTCGCGAGTATTAGCCGTCGCCGCGGTTCCACCACCAACAGATCAATGTCGCTGTCCCTGGTCAGCGTGTTCGGTACTGGGCATATGAGCTTTCAGCCGGCTAGCGCCGACTAGTGTAGTGGCCTCGAGAGTAGTCTCAAGGCTCTTCATCATGCGAAAAAGTCCACTCATCTCTCCCGAAATTGCCCCCGCCGCCGTTCACTAACGGCACGCACTCCCTCCCTATGATCTTCCGTCCGCGCGAGCCTAGTCTGCTCCGCCAGTTCGTGTTCCGTCTGTGCCTGCACCGCTTGGGCAAGCCCACTTCGCAGCGTTGCCCGAGTCGACCGCACTGCCAGCGGCGCGCCCCCGGCAATTTCCAGGGCGAGTTTGCGGGCTTCCTCACGCAGGCTTTCCGCGGGCGCCAGCACATCCGCGAGCCCCATTGACACCGCTTCCCCACCTGTCACTCGCCGGCCCGTGAGAAACATCATGCTGGATCTTTGAGCGCCAATCAAGCGCGGCAAAGTGTAAGTCAATCCGAATCCCGGATGAATTCCGAGCTTTACGAAATTCGCCGCGAATCGCGCTTCGGACGACACCACTCGAAAGTCGGCCACCAAGGAAAGCCCCAGCCCACCGCCGACCGCGGCGCCCTGAATCGCGGCCACAATCGGCTTCTGGCACGCGAAAAGACGAACAGCTTGTTCGTAGAGACGGCTCGGACCACCGGATAGAAACTCGCCGCTTTCCGACGGACGATTGAAATCCGCTCCCGCGCAGAACGCCTTGCCTTCGGAAGCCAGCACGGAAGCCCGGCATGCAGGATCGCCATCCAATGCCTCGAACGCGTCCGCCAAATCCCGAATCAGTCGATCGTCAAAGAAATTGTGCGGCGGCCGGTGAATCTCCACCCATGCGACATGGTCATTCACGCTCACCGACACATCACCGTACCGGCTATTTACCATGGTCACCCCGCAAGCGCAGCAATTTTCTCGCAACCACCCAACGATGCACTTCCGACGGACCGTCGTAAATCCGCATGTTGCGCACGATACTCGCCATCAACTGCAGCGGCATCTCCTTCGTCATTCCCATCGCGCCGAACGTCTGCATCGCGTGATCGACGATGTCCCACGCCATCTCCGTCGCGAAAACTTTCACCATCGACAATTCAGTTCGCGCATCTCGTCCCTGATCGATTTTCCAGGCCACATCGTAAGCCATTAACCGGCAGGCATGTATCTTGGTAGCGGCATCCGCCACCCACCACTGTATGGTCTGCCTTTCCGCCAGCGGCACTCCGAATGTTACTCGTTGCGGTGCGTACTCGCACATCATATCCAACGCCCGCTGTGCGATCCCGATGCAGTTGCAAGCCATTTCCAGACGCTTGGTGGACAAGCGGACTTGCATCGGAGCGAACCCCTGCCCTTCCTTGCCCAGCAACTTCGACGACGGCACCCGGCAATCCTCCAAGGCCACCTCGTAAGTGAAATGACCCGCGATCATCTGAATATTACGAAGCACATTGAAACCCGGCGTGCCTTTATCGATTAAAAAAGCAGATATGCCGCGTGCGCGCTTGGCCGGATCGGTAACGGCCATCAAAATCGTGAAGTCCGCTTCGGCCGCCTTGCTGATCCAAATCTTACGTCCATTGATCACCCAGTGATCGCCATCTTTGACGGCAGTCGTCGTCATGGATGCCGGATCGGCTCCCGCGCCGGGCTCCGAGATTCCAATCGCCGAGATGGTTTCGCCCCGCACGTACGGCGCCAGATACTGAGCACGCTGTTCCTCGTTGACGGTCACCATCAGCATTCGCAGATTCGGCGAATCCGGCGGAAACACATACGGCGTGACTGTTTTTCCCAGTTCTTCATTCACCCCAACCAGCGATACTTCGGGAAGGTCCGATCCGCCGGCGTTTTCGGGAGCATCCAATCCCCACAGACCCAATTCGCGCGATTTCTTGTCGATGGGCGCGCGTTCTTCCTTCGTCAGCATCACACCTTGCCCGGACGCTTCGCGCTCCAACACGGCATTTTCTAGCGGCATCAATTCTTCCCGCACAAAGCGCGCGACAAGATCCTTCAACATCCGTTGTTCATCGTTTAGAGCGAAATCCACAGTACAATTCTCCTATGTCTCTGCCAAGCCTATACCGGGTTGCGTCCGTGGCCGCTGTTGCGTGCGCCTTCCTGACCGCCCAAACACAAGAGACGCCGCCCGCACCGCTCGCACATTTCCATCACGTGCATCTCAACTCCACCGATCCCCAAGCGGCGATCGACTTCTACACTTCCAAATTCGACTGCGAAAAGGGAAAGTTCGCCGGCGCGCTGGACGCCGTATGGGCGCAAAAATCCTGGCTGCTATTCACTAAGGTAAACCAGCCTCCCAAGTCCGAGATCACGTCCGCGATCTGGCACATCGGCTGGGGCGGGGAAGACATGAAGGCCACATATCGGAAGCAACTGGACAGTGGAACGAAGTTCGCGACACCCATCACGGACATCAGCGACATCGGCGGCGGTACCGCGCAAGGCGTGTTCTTCTACGCCTATGTCGACGGCCCCGATCGCCAGTTGATCGAGTTGAACACTGCGAATCACCACCATTTCGGCCACATCCACATGTTAAGCAAAGATCCGGTTTCGGCCGGCGAATGGTATGTGAAAGAATTCGGACTGGTCCGGCGCGGCCGCGGAACTCCCTCCCGCGAGCCCCGCATGTACAAAGGTTTTCAAATCGGCCCGTCGATGTCGCTCATGGCGGACGACGTCAACATCATCATTTATCCCATGGAGTACGCCAAGACCCAGTGGCCCGAGCTATGGAAGGACCGAAACGATTTCGAATCCACCCAGGGCCACGTCACGGATCACTTGGGATTCAGCGTGGACAATCTCGACGAGACCATTGCGCGCCTGAAAAAAGACGGCGTAGTAGTGACCGATGAACCGCGCACAGTACTAGGCAAGCTGAAGATCGCCTTCATCGAAGGCCCCGACAAAGTCCGAATCGAATTGGTGGAAGGCCAGGCAAAAAAAGAATAGCTTGGTTTGATCAACTTAGCTTGAAATGTTTCGATTAACTATTCAAGACGGCGTCTACCTGACTCTCATGGAGGACAGGCATGCCGATGTCATTTTCGACGCGGTGGAGCGGGACCGTGCGTATCTGCGGGAGTGGCTGCCGTGGGTGGATCTTTCGACCGGCGTCGATGACGTTATGAAATTCATTCGCAGGAGCCTGGAGCAATTTGCAAACAACGAAGGTCTGGCGGCCGGAATCTGGTGTGGCGGCGAATTCGCGGGAACCGTCGGCACGCATAAAATCGATTGGGTGAACCGTAAAGTGGAGATCGGTTATTGGCTGGCGTCGAAGTTTCAAGGACGGGGAATAATCACCGCCGGCTGCCGCGCTCTTACGCATCACGCCTTCAGCGAGTGGAAACTGAATCGGGTGGAAATACATTGCGCCGTTGGAAATGAGAAAAGCTGCGCGATCCCGAAACGTCTCGGCTATCAGTTTGAGGGCGTCCTTCGGGAAGGCCAATTGCTGAATGGCAAGTACGTCGACACCGATGTCTACTCGATGCTGGCCGGCGAGTGGCAGCGAGCTCTAAAGGGGCAGCATGTCGAGAGCGGCTTGTAGTTCGCTTCGGGTGTGCTGATCGCCGGTACGCGTCGTGGTTTCAATCCCCTTCTCATATATCTGGCGGGCTTCCTCAACCAGACCAAGTTTTTCCAGAGCATGACCGCCGTGAAAGTACGCTGCTGCGTAATCCGGATTATTTTCCAGAAGCGCGCGGTACTCGATTACGGCCTGTTGGAGGTTGCCGCTGTTGGCATATTCCATCGCCAGACCGTACCGGGCAAAAGTGTCGCGCGGGTTTTGCGCAACCATATTCATCAGGATTTCCATTCGGTTCGTCGACATGTCTCTACGTGCTACTATACCGGGCGATGGCGTGCCCGTACTTTTATCCCATCGCCCGTTTTGAGACTAGCACGTGGGTTGTTCCGCCGCGCCTGCCTCTCGGCGATCCCTATTCGGGCGAATGCCGGGCCGGCGATACCGCGTTTCAACCCGAAGAATCAAGGGTACGGACGACCTGCAATCCGGGCTATGGAACCAGTGCTTGCGAGCGCTTTCCGAAATCCGCCGGCGTCGACGCCGTCCGCTTTCACATGTCCGAAGACCAAGGCGAATTCATCCGCATTCAATACGTTTTCGAAAAGGATTGTTGGCCGCGCGAGCACGGAGTATTGGAATACGCGGGCGCGGCGCGCGAGGTTTCGGGCGAATCGAAAAACGAAATCCTGCGGAAGCAAGCCGCGGCATTCCTCGAAAGCTACCTGCGCCGGAAGAGTTAGCATGGAGCCGAAACCTCCAGGCCGGTTCGTCCGCGAGTCGATATCGGAATATTCGGAATACGCGCTGCCCAACGACGCGAATGCCCTGGGCAACGTCCTCGGCGGAAAGGTGATGCACTTGGTCGACCTGGCCGGCGCATTGGCGGCGGTGCGTCATTCGCGCTGCCCGGCCGTGACCGCTTCGGTGGACCACATGAGCTTTCTGCATCCGGTCCACGTCGGCCACTTGATCGTGTTGCGATCCAGTGTGAACCGCGTCTTTCGTACTTCCATGGAAGTTGGCGTGCGGGTGGAAGTGGAAAACCTGATCACGGGTGAGATCGTTCACACTTCGTCGGCGTATCTCACCTTCGTCGCTTTGGACCAGAGCGGCCAGCGTTGTCCGGTGCTTCCGGTAATTCCCGAAACTGAAGATGAGAAGCGCCGCTACGAAGAGGCCGGACAACGGCGAACGTATCGTCTGGCGGAACGCGAGAAAGCCCAACGGAAGCGGGGCTAGAGATTGGGGACTTGGGGCTGGGCTATTCCGCCGCGGCCTTGTACATATATTTGATGTTGGGTTTGAAGATCAGCAGGTTAGGCGCGCCTTCCCGATTGATCTTCAGGCAGGTCTTGTCATACCACTCGATGATGCCCTCCAAAGTCTCTCCGTCCTTCAGGACGAAAATCATGGGAGTCTTGGACTGCATCTGTTTCATGTAATAGAAATTTTCAGCGTTGGTTTGATCGGGCGGAGCGACTTTCTTTTGATGGGTTGGCCGGCGGTTCATTTGGTCCTTCACTTCGTTTAGGGATGGACGGATTAACTTGCGATTCACAGACTCCACGGCGAGACTCCCCCAGTTCGAGTTTTCCAAGGTCCCGAGACCGAGAAAAACCGGCCGGGCCCATTCGAAGGATTGCTAGATGTTCAACTAGAATTATTGAACCATGGACTGGCGGTCCGCCGCAAGGCACGGCGCGATTCGAACGAGGTGGCTGTCACCTCATTGATTGGCACTCAACTTCCCACAGATGCCTAGACCCTTGACTTTCCCATCTCAATATGGCTAGATAGTTTGAGGCAACAACAAATTAGCTTTGGGGGAGTCCACGGTGCAGACTTTCAGATCGACTTCGTTGGTTATCTGTCTTTCACTCGCGTTGACTTGCGGCGTTGCTGACGCGCAGGTTCTATATGGATCGCTTACCGGCAACGTGACCGATCCCAGCAATGCGGCCGTTCCCGGCGCAAAAGTGGAAGCGCTCGATGTTGGGACTGGCGTCGCCAAGCAAACGACCACTGACGAGCGGGGCGCCTACCTTTTTAACAACCTTCAATTCGGCGTTTACAAACTCACGATTACTGCCCCGGCTTTTCGCACGGTGATCGAGAACAACATTCAGGTAAATGCGAACGAAGTACGGCGCGTCGACATGCATCTCCAAATTGTCCAAGCGGCCGAGACCATCGAAGTCTCCGCCGCGGTGGCTGCTCTGCAAACCGACAAGGCCGACGTACATGCGGAGATCACATCCCAGGAAGTTGAAGAGCTTCCGTATAACGGCGGCGAAGGCAAAAATTTCCAGAGCCTGCTCTACTTGATCCCTGGCGCGGGAATACCGGGCACCATCGAGGCGAATTCGGAAGCAGGCAATCCGCAACGCGCGCAGACGCTTTTCATGAACGGAGTTTCGTCCACGGGCAACAGCACGAAAATCGATGGCGCCACCGTGGCTTATCCTTGGCTCCCGGTGAATATCGCCTACGTGCCGCCGGTGGAATCCATCCAAACCGTCAACGTCAGCACCAATGCCTTCGATGCCGAGCAGGGCGCGGCGGGAGGCGTGGCGGTGAACGTCATGATCAAGTCGGGAAGCAATCAGTTCCATGGCGTAATGTTCGAGCGCAACCAGAATAACGACATGACGGCGGTGAATTACTTCCAGCATTCCAGCCCGTTGAACAAGAACATCTTCAACCAATTTGGATTCGCGATCGGCGGGCCGATCTGGATTCCGAAACTGTATAACGGCAAAAACAGGCTGTTCTTCTTCATGGACTACCAGGGCACCAGGCGTGTCCAATATGCCGCCAGCACAAACTTGACGCTACCCACAGCCGCCATGCGGACAGGCGATTTCAGCGCCACCAACGGCACCATCTACGACCCGCATTCGGGTAACGCGGATGGCACGGGCCGCACACCGTTCGATGCGAATATGATTCCAGCCAACCAGATTGACCCAGCCTCCGCCACCATGGCTGGTCTTCTGCCGGCACTGACCAGAAATCAACAATTCAACAATTACGACGCCTACGGCCACACCACGTACAGCCGCGATAATTGGGATTACAAGGTCAACTACAACGCCAGCGACCGGTCGATGATATGGGGGCGATACAGCGCATCGCCGTTGGACATTGTGGCTCCATTGGTATTGGGCAAGGCGGGTGGCGACGCATTTAGCGGAGGCAATCCCGGTCATGCGGGCGGCCGCGTGCAGAGCACGGCGGCTGGCTTCACCTATTCCGCTTCGCCCACCCTATTGCTGGATGGCAGCGTCGGTTATACACGACAGAACATTGGCGCGAACGGCGATCCCGAGGATGGGCTCTTTGGGCTGAACAATCTGAAGATTCCTGGCACGAATGGCATTGGTCCAAACTACTTCGGCATCCCGGCATTCCAAATAACCAACATCGCAAATCTCGGGAACGCCAGCACTGGCAGTCCGTTTCTGTTTCGCGACAACCAATACACCACCAGCATCAACGTGAGCAAAATCAGGGGAGCGCACTCTTTGCGCTTCGGCTTCGAATACGATAAGTACGCGCTCAACCACTTCCAACCTCAAGGTGGAGCTTTCGGCACGGCTCGCGGCACATTTGGGTTTGACGGCACGTTGACGGCGTTGAAAGGCGGGCCCAACGTAAATAATCCAATCAACTCCTGGGCGCAGTTTCTGCTCGGGTACCCGTCTCACGTCGGAAAAATCACCCAATTCCAAAACCCCAATGCGCTTCGTTTTTCCGATTGGGCGGTCTACGCGCGCGACCAATGGCAAGTGTCCAGCAAGCTGACCCTCAACTACGGTCTGCGTTGGGAATACTATCCGATTTTCTCGCATGACAACTACGGCGCGGTCCGGTTCGATCCGCCGACCGGCAACATTCTGATCGGCGGCCAAGGCGGTGTTCCGTGGGACACCGGCGCCGGCGCCAACAAGAGGAATTTCGCTCCACGAATCGGCATCGCGTATCGGCTTGGCGAAAAAATGGTGATCCGCACCGGTTTCGGCATTACGGTCGATCCGGACAACATGCGCAACCAGCGGAACGCTTTCCCCTCGGTCATCAATCAAGACTTCGCCGCGCAGAATACATTCCAATTCGTCACCTCGATACCTGGAGTTGCTCAGGCATCCTTGCGCACCGGCATTCCCGCGCCAACTTTCCCGGACATCTCGACAGGCATTATAAAACCATCGACAACGCCATCTCTGTCTACCTACTTGCCAAGTACCGGCACAGTAACATTTCCGAAGGACTTGAACCGGGGATACATCGAGAGTTGGAACTTCTTTATCCAGCGCGCGTTTTCCGAAACACTACAGGTGGAAGTGGGATACGTCGGCACGCATGCCGTCCACACTATGCTGGCTGTCAACATCAACGGGTCAGCGCCGGGAACTGGTACTGCCGGCCGTCAACTCTATCCCTTCATAACCAGCGACATGAATTCGTACGAGCCCTTCGGCAGCCTGAAGTACAATGCATTGCAGACCCGGTTGAGGAAGCGCATCGGCGCCTCGCTGATCGGCGTCAGCTACACTTTTTCAAAAGCTATCAATACCGGAGACAACGGAGACTCTCCGCTATTCAGGGCATTCCCGTCGTCGTTCGTTCTAAATCAAGGCCTGGCGGGATTCGACCGGACGCACACCTTCCAGTTCTATTCCGTCTACCAGTTGCCGTTCGGTAAAGGCCACAGCTTCCTCAATCACGGTTTCCTGGCGCAGGTAGTGGGCGGGTTCCAGATCAGCGGCACTTTAAGCCGGTACAGCGGTCTGCCGTTCACCGTTAACGCACCAAATAGTTCTCTGAACGCCGCCGGCCAGACTCAGACGGCGGACCAATTGAAGCCGGATGTGGCAATTCTCGGCGGGCATGACGGCAACACGCCTTATTTCGATGGGAGCGCCTTCGGCCCCGTCACCACCGCGCGCTTGGGAACAAGCGGCAGAAACATACTGCGTGGTCCCGGCGTATTCAATACGAACATTAATATCTCCCGCATCTTCGCGATCAAGGAACGGCTCAAGCTGCAGTTACTAGGCGAGGCTTTCAACGCTACTAACACGCCATCGTTCTCTAATCCGGGAGCGAGTTATGCCGCGCCGACTTTGAACGCCGACGGTTCGGTGAGGACGTACAACGGATACACCGTGATTACTAACACTACGTCCACTGCGCGGGTGATTCAGGTGGGGGCGACGCTGAGGTTCTAGTCCGATGAATTGCGTGTAGATCTAAATACGCTAGAATAAGCGGAAGTAATCGATTCCGCTGTTCGGACAGGGCTGTCCGCAGGAGGGCCCTCTATGGACTTTGTCGAGAAGCTGTTACGCTATGCGCCAGACGCCGACTCAGAAACCTGGAGTTATCGGCCATGACCTGGTTCCCGCTCGGTCCGAGCTTTAACTTCCTTCCACGCGATCCCAATTATCTCCGGCTATCCAGCCAGAATGCCTTCGGCATGCAGGGGACGGTGACCGCCATCGCCATTCACCCCACGCTCCCAAGTAATTGGCTCGTCGTCGATCGCCCCGATAATGGCGGCTCCGGGTTGTGGCTGACCGTGAACTCCGGCGATACCTGGACCCCAGTACTGGATGCCGTCCTCGCATCTTCCACGCCCGGCTACGGTCTGGGCTCCGACCCCACGTGCGTGTCATTTCATCCGAACTTGGTGAATGTCGCCTACTTCGGCTGCGGCTCTGCGCATTCGCTATTCATCTCCCATGACGGCGGCGCCTCCTGGACGCTCCAGCATCAATTTTCCAGTTTCGTCCGCAAGCTGGTGATCAATCCAACCACCGGCTTGACCGCGGCCACCGAGTCCACCACCCAACTATGGGCCGTCCTGAACGACGATAACGTAACCAATTTCGCCAACGGCATCTACTACTCCACCGACAACGGCGTCAGTTGGATCCAGACGTTTATCGGCCTCATCGATTCCTTTGCGCCAAATTTTCAAGCCGGGGCGGCCGATGCCTTCGCTGGTCAGCGCTTCACCGGAGTCGTTTACTCCGCCACGCCCCATGCCGCCGGCTCCTGGAGCAACTTGGCCACGGGCGCCGCGGCGCTTCCGGCTGGCGGCTCCGGTATGTTGCCCGGGCATGGCGTGCCCAGCCCCACGGGTTATCAGCGCGTGCTCGTCGCGCGGGTTCCCAGCGCGCCAAACCGCGTCTACGTCCTCACCAGCGATGAAAGTCATAACAATCTCTATCGTTCGAACAGTGGCTCCGCCGGGCCCTGGACCTACGTCGTGCCGGCCGGCGGCTACCTCCCCGCTTTTCCGCAGAACGGTTTTAGAAACTTCGTCTTTGCTATTTCTCCCGCGTCTCCGGCGATGCCCGCAAGCGGGTCCGCGGACGTTCTCTTCACCGGCGGCGCGGGGCTCGGCCGGTCCACCGATGGGGGGGCCACGTGGCATGAGGTTACCTACTACCACGCGGATGTGCACGCCCTGGTCTTCGATCCGGCCACCACACCGGCGCCGGGCGTAACACCTCTGCTTTATCTCGGCTGCGACGGAGGCCTCGGCCGCAGCACGCTCTACGGCGGTATGTCTCCCACGCCTGCTTCCGAAAACTTCAACGAAGGCGCGGTTGTGGACGCCGCATCCGGAGTGTTCGCCAACTGGAACCGCGGAAGATACGGCAGTTGTGTCTTTCAGTTCGCCGCTCACCCGGCCATGCGCGCGCTCAATTACATGGGTTGCCAGGACACCGGCGTCACTGCCGGAGGCGGCAGCCTCACTTGGCGTACTGTCAGCCAGGCGGATGCCGGGGCGCTGGCCGTTACCCCCAGTTCCACGGGCGTCACCATGTGGTATACGGGCGGGCTTTTCGGACCTTTTCCCTATTTCTGGGTTTCCGCCGTCACCGACAATGGCGAGACTGTTACTGGTCCGACCGTGCGGCTCGGCGCCGGCGGCCCCATCGTGGGAAGCCTCAGCAATTACCTGGTGAACGCCGCGGGTGAGTGCATTGCCGGCCTGGCCAGCCGCGATGATTCCAGCGCTGTCCTGCGCCATACCATCGGGGCTAGCACGACAAGTGGAGTCCAGTGGGTCACCCTGGATAATGTGGCCGGCATACAGATAGGCGGATGGGTGACCTTCACGCCCGGGTTCGACTCCGCCACCGATACGGTTCTGGATTACAACCGCCAGGTGCTCGACGTCGATACCGCAGGCAATCGCATTTCCGTCAACATCAGCAGCTACGCCGATCACTCGCCCGTCTCGGTGATCGCCGGATACGTTGGTAAGATGACTGCGGCTGGCATAGCCACCGCCATCAGTCAGGACCTCACCGCCGGGGGCCACGGAGCTCTCCTGGTGGGACTCAATCCCGCGTCCGCCACCGCGATCTGCGCCACTTGGCCGCCCGCCCGGCTCAGCGGTACGCTGAATCCCGGAGCCGGCAGTGGCTATCCGTCGCCCAACCCCGCGTGGGATATCCCGCGCGTCTTCACCACCACGAGTGGCACCAGCGCACCCAGCACTTGGACGCAGGCCGTCAACGGCGTTCCGTCCATGCCTTTTGCGATTTCGTCCGTAGCCGTCGCATCCGACGGCAGCGCCTACGTGTTGCTGAGCCATTCCGTGACCGTGGCCGGCGTCACCACGCCGCTGTTCCACGTCTCCGGAGATACCTGGCAGCCGCTAGCTTGCAATAGCCTGCCTTCCGGCCTTTCCTTCGGCAAACTGATCGGCCACCCCAGCGATCCCGCGGTGATGTTCGCCAGTTTGGGCGGTCAGGTTTACCGGCTCGATCGCGGCGCGGCGGCGGTGTGGACCTGGACCGAGATCGGCGGCGCCGACGGCAGTTTGCCCGGCGATTGGGTGGTCGACCTCTGGGCCGGCAACGTAGCTCCCGCCGGCGGTTCGAAGATTCTGTTGCGCGCCGCCGTGGCCACGCGCGGTCTCTGGGAATGCGACGTCACACCGGGCGCTATCGACCGGAATCCGTTTCTCTATGTGCGCGATAACCTGCTTGACGACGCTTGGCTCGACCCATCCCCCGTGGGCCCCAATCCGCTCAATCCTTCGCAAAACGTCTATTGGTGGCAGAGCCCCGATATCAAAGTCGAAACGGCGCAGCCGGTGTCCGGCCAACCGCCTATCCTCCAGACCGATCCACCGGCGTGGAATCCGGCTACCGAGCGTCTGCCCCACGATCTTTTCGGGCAAGTCCGCGACTACAGCCAGAACCTGGAAGCCGGCCGTGCGGCTCGAGTGCATGTCCAGATCCACAACCGCTGCCGCACGGCGCCGGTCCATCCCACGCAGGTGATCCTGCTCTTCGTCAACGCCGGCGCCGTGATCCCCAACTTCGACGCAGTGACCGGCGGCGGGACGTTCTCCTTCTGGCCGCGCTTCGCGGGTGGAGCGATCGACCTTTCGGCGTGGCCGGCCAATGCGCGCTGGCAGCCCATCATCGGCGGCGTCGAAATCCTGAATGGTATCACCGCCGATAACCCGATGGTCGTCAGCCGGGATTGGACGGTCCCCCCGGTCGATGCCGGCAGCAGCGAAGCGCACTACTGCATCGCTGTCATCGTGAATAACGTCGACAGTCCGGTCACCGGCTTCACCGGCACCACGGACACCGCCATCGACCACATCAACCGCAACAATCCGCAAATCGGCCAGAAGAATCTCCACGTGGTGGCGATGCAGCTACCTGGTGTTGTGGCAACGGCCGCGACGGACGCCCGTCTCATCCCCGCCTCGCCCCCCGGGGGCCGCCCCATGGCCTGGCAATCGCGGCCGTTCGCGATCGAGTTCAATGCTCCCGCCGCGGAGCCGGTGGATGCCGAGCTGGTATTCGACCTGAAACGGCTTCACGCGGAGGTTCGCGCCGCGATTGAATTCCCCGCCGGCATTGTGCCGCGCGACGTTACGGGTCTTACGCCGCGCGCACCCGCGGAGCCTCCTCGCCCTCGAGGCTTCTGGGCCGATCTGATCGCGTGGTTACTCCGCCTACTGGCGGCGATCTTCGGCAGATCCAGCCCCAACGTATCCACTCCACAGCCCTCCGTCTTCGACACAAGTCCTTCCGCGGAGGCGGTATTCCGGGGCGTATCCCTCACTCCTGGAAAACCGCTCCGCGTGCGGCTCGCACTGCACGCGGGCGCGGGAATTGCGCCGGGCAGCGTCCATGAGTTCGATATCCTCCAAAGGGTAAGAGGCGAGGTCGTTGGCGGCAGCACGTACCGCGTAACCTTCGGCACCGCCGCTCGGGTCGAGCCGGAAAAAGGCGACGCCGGCGAAAACGCCCCCCACCCCATCGCGCCCATTCGTCCTCTGCTGCTGTCGCCCCCTTGGATGCGCGACCATGTCCTGGCTCGCCTGATCCACTCCGGCCGAATCCCCTGGGGCGGCCCCAGAACCTTTCCCGACGGGTTGCCGCGGGACCGCAAGTTGCCGCAGGACGGCAAATAGTGCGTCGCGCATGCATCTGGCTTGCGCGTCTCAACCGCCTAAAAAGGGACAAGCGGTTCCATGCTAGCTGGCTAGGGTGGCGCCTGTGCCGAAGTGTTTTTGCAGCACCAGGGCCACCGTCCCGCGCAATCGGGCCATGCCGTCTTCGTGCTCCGGCACCACCACGGGGACGCCACCACCGGGTAATACCTGGGCTCTTACTTCGGCTTCGATCACCGGACCGAAGCGGTGCCAGGAGCGGGTGAGATCTCCAATCACTATGATCCGTTCCGGAGCTAGGCCGGCGACGATCATGCGCATGCCTCGGCCCAGATAGTGCGCCATCGTGTCCAGGGCCTTGACTGCCCGCGTGTCGCCCTGATCGGCCAGACTCAGCAGGTCCTGAAAGCCCAGGCCGTCGCCATGTCTGCTCGATTCCAGGTAATACCGTAAAGCGGCGCGGTTGGAAGCGAAAACTTCCCAACATCCCCGGCTGCCGCACGTGCACAGCGGACCTTCCGGATCCAGCGGCACGTGACCGAATTCACCCGCCATGTTATTCAACCCGCGGGCCAGTTGGCCATTCATCAGGATGCCGGTGCCGATGCCTTCGGAAACCGTGACGACCACCAGGTTACGGCATGCTTCCAGCCGATTGAACCAAACCGTGGCCAGCACACAGGCACTGGCGGCGTTCTCCAGCTCCACTTCGAGTCCGGTAGCCTTGGCGATGGGATTACGCAGGTCAATATCCCGCCACTTGAGGTTGGGAGCGAAGATCAAACGATTCGAGTCCTGATGGAAGCGGCCCGGCAAAGTGATCCCGATGCCTTCGATTTTCTTCTTCTCGCAGCTACGCACGATGGCTTGTATGTGCTGGATGATGGACTTGACGGCAACCTCCGGATCCGAAGGAGTAGCCATGACAGTTTGAGAAGTGAACTTGCAATTTACGTCGGCGAGAGCGACGGTGATTTGCGTGGGACGTATATCCACGCCGATGATGACGCGGTCGTCATTCAAGCGCAGGAAGGTGGGGCGGCGTCCGCGCGGAGGCCGTCCAGTTGGGCCTTCCAGCACCCAATGCTCATTCACCAACTCTTCGACGATCAGCGAGATGGTGCTGCGCTGCATTCCGGAAGCGCGCGCTAAATCCGCGCGCGAGATGGGCTGCCGCGTTCGAATCAGATTGAGAACAATCCTGCGATTGATGTGACGAACAACCTCGCTCGACGCGGTCTGCATCGGTTTCAACTCGATCACAGATATCTCGTTCGACTCTCGTACTAAATGGAGTGGTGGACAGCTACAAGGTTACCATCTAGGTGTTTACCGCTGGACTGTAGCGATAATGTATGGCGTTTCCTGGTCGAGATCCGGATAGATGCGGCCATTTCCGTTCTGGCCGATGGCTTCAATGTAGTAGATGAGATCCCATTTCGGAGTGATGAAGGCCCCGGGAATTCTGCCTGTGTACAACCCGGTGTCGGGATCGAGTCGCATGTCCAGCGTCTCGTAATCCTCATATTGGGTGAGATGCCGGTAGCGGAGCCGCAGCGATTTTAGAATTGTTTGCGCAGCGGGTCGGGCCGTGATGAGAAGGTCTTCGCCCGGCCGTGCTGACGGGGCAGGTTGAAGCGCGATTTCGGATGGGCGATTGGATGCAATCGGCAGTGTGATGTTGCCACCGGTGCTTGGGAACACCGCTCGGTTTCCCGCGCTATCCACGGCTTCGATGGAATACACTTCGGTCGCCGGTGGAATTTCGGTCTGGTACATTCCGGGGCTGGATTCGCGCATCGGGATCGAGGTGAAGCGTCCACCTGCTGAGATCTTCGCTACCACTTGTTTCATCGCTGCTTGTGATGCAACTGTCGCCCGGATGCGAACGGCGTCGGGGACGTGCGCGATACGCGGTCCCGCAGTTTGCGGATCGAAATGCGCGGCGCGGCGTTCTGTCTCCAGCTTCGTTAATCCCTGCCGCAGAGCACCCAGTTCCTCCGACCAGTGCCGAGGGAAGCCCATCGCGTGAACGCCGAAGGCGAGATCCCTGCTATATACGTCACCGGCTGCCACGACCAATTTTTCCCAAGCGGCAATTGCGCTTTTCTCATTCGCGATCGCATCGTCGAAGGCAAACAGATCGCCGGACTGCTTGTATAAGTTGTAAGCCACGCCCGCACGCAATCGCCATGCGTGATACTCCGCGAGCCTGGCCAGTATCTTCACATCGGTCAGCGTCGATAGCAATTCATTTCCAGGTTTCCCTGAAGCCTGCTCCGCTTTTTTGGCATACGCCAGTATGTCGGAAGAAGTCTTCAAGAACCAGCGGCTGCTGTCTTCCGGCCGGCGCATCGCGGTATCGGCGCCATCCAGAATTCTTTGAGCTTCGTCCTTGACATTCAGGAACTGCGCGATATCGCTGCCTTGCTCGCCTGCATATTGGGGCAAGTCGCCTTGGCGCATCATCTCCGCCCATCCGCGGGTGGTGGGAAAAAGCTGGTAGCGATAGCTTGATGCAACTATGCGCGGGAGCACCCAACTGGCCAGGTGGAGGGCGCTCATCGCATCCGATGCAGCTTTCCCTAAGCGTCGTTGAAAGTCACGCTCCCAAAGTTCCGGCGCGGTGTTGGGGTTATAAGTGAGCCGGCCCCAGAGCTGATAGAAGTGCCAGTATCGTTCGAACTCATAGTCGTAATAGCGGTAGCGCGGATTGAGTACCGGTAACGGCTTTTCGTCGTGCGGCTCGCCCAGCATTTTGGTGGCGAGCATTTCATTCACTTCGAAGCTGTCGCCATCGTAGAGATGCACGGTAGCGGCGAATCGCCGGACATAATCGGGATCGCCCCACAGCAGCAAGCGCGCCGTTCCTCCAGTCCACAAAGGCCAATGCACTTTGTAGCGCTGCGGATAACGGAGCAGATCCGCGTAGCCGTGCCGGCGATCATGCTGGTTCTCGACATTTACGTGCGTGGGATGGAAGGGGAGACCCATTTGCTCCATCCAATATTTGGTGGACACCCGCGCGTTCAGTCCCTGATCGAGAGCATCTTCGATGATGGCGTGGGGCAAATCCTTGGCGCGAAGATCGATGCGCAGATTGGGACGCAGTTGCTTCATCATTTTGAAAACTTCGTGCCAGAACGGTTGCATTTCGCTGGGCTTCAGGCCCGACTCGGAATGCATGCGGAATTGCAGCGCGTCCACGTCCGGAAAGGTTTCCAGAAACCGCTGGAGGGCGGCTTTGGTGTACGGTTCCAGATTTTTCTCGTCCAGGCCCCACACCAAGCCGGGAACGCGTTTCCCGGCGTTTTGGGAGGCGCCGGGGATTCCGCCGCCCTGCACGCCGCCACGATAAATGTGATCCCAGAGTCCCGCGATCACGTCGATTCCGCGCTCGTGCGCAAGGCGGATCATGGCATTGAAGGCGGCCGCATTTTTGGCCTGCTCTTGAGGCGTGATGCCGATAAGACGCACATCGGGAAATCCGTCGACGTTGAAGAAGTATGGGTACGCCGGCGCGAGGAAGCCTCCGTTTTCATATCCGAAAATAACGACGAAGCTATTGATGCGGCTGGCGGCGAGCAGGTCGAAATAGCGCTTCCATTGCTCTTCGTCGTACAGGCGCGATTCGAAATAGGCGCGCTGCATCGTATACATGGAGACGCCGCGCTCCCGTATATAGGGCTGCTCGCTGGTGTCGTGTACTTGCGAAAAAGGAGATGCGTTGTTCTCAGTCCATGAGATTCTGGTGGCGGTGTCGAGCTCGGCGTACATCAATCCTCGCGCGTCGGCGCCACACAGCATGAGTGCGGGCTTTCCTTGAAATGTAGTGCGGCGGATTGCCAGCGCTTCCTTGGCCTGTGGGACCGGGATATTGGGGCAGTCCAACCTGACGACAAAGTCGGCCGCTGTCGGTTGTTGCGTGGAAGATTGTTCCGTACTGGAAAAGCCTTTGGCTTGTAATGCCTGCTCGAGCACGGTGAGACCGTGCCGGGCGGGTGGATCAAGCGGGCGATCTACAATGATGACCACGCGCCCGGCGCTGAATGCGGGCAGGCTGCATAGGACAAGCAACGTCAGCGTGAGTCGCGTCATCTAAGTGGACACCCGGCCGCGATGTTCTGTCGACATGGTTGGCTCCCTTTCGGTCTTCGAATTTTATTTCAATTCTTCCACGGTTGCAAACGGGCGACAACGGGGAGTTGCTCGCGGCTCAATGTCCCTTAGTAATTCAGGTTGAGGGAAACGAAGTGACATTGCGCTCACGGCGGTTCAGTTTGAATCAGAGATCGGAGAAAATCACTTGGCAGCGCGGCGGGATCGGAACTTCTGGGCGAGGTTAGCTTCGCGGATGGCTGCGCGGGCGGTTGGCTCTGTTGGCTTGGATTCGTACTGGGTGTCCGTTCTTGGGATTCGGTTCGTTTTTCACCTTCATTCCCCAGCGTCGCGGAGGCGGAGTAAGCCATTGAGGGCGATAGCGATCCGCTCGAATTCCTGCATCACAGTGCGCCACCAGACGTTCGGCGCCGGACGGATCACGCACGGTTAACAGCGCGTGCAACCACTTCAGGCCGGCGATGGGCCAGGGGTACATCGGCTCGACGAAGCCATCGGCTGCCGGTGAAGTAGGTGAGGTAGGCCGCCGGCTCCCGGCAATTCCGAAGTGGCGGCCGTGGTGGCGAAGTTGCCGTACGGCCGGCCAGCGCGGTCTGGGTCGCCCCACAGCCAGAACAGCTTTCCGTGGTGGGGCACTACGCGGACGGTATCCTGGCCCCGGCACTTCGCTGTTCAGCAAAAGGATGGCGAACCGGCACCAGAAATCGGGTTAGCACGCTGTCGCGGTACGTGCCCTGCCCGGTAATCCGGTAGAGGCAATCCGTTCATTCTCGCGCATGTATCGGGAGCCGTCTTCACCGGGAACCCGCAGTTCACGCGGCCCTTCGACAATGGCGATGTATCGGCAATCCGAGTCAATGGCGCGGAGGGCGGCAACCCGAGAAGAAGACGGTAACCTCTCAGCGAAACGGTCCGTTCGCAGCCGTCACTATTCTTCCATGAACGAACTCATCGACTTCCTCTCTGAACTGATTTACGGTTCTGGTGTAACGCCAAATCATCGCACCTGGGTACTGGCGCACCCGGCTCCCGCCAACAACACGGACTGGCTCGTGCAGCATGTAGACTCGCTGCTTCCAGCCATGCAGGCCTGGATGTCCGCGCGGAACCTTCCGCCGTTAATCATTTGGGACGGAACGGTCATCTCTCCGTGGGCGGGCGCGAGCGGTGTGGCCGCGCTTCCGTTGCCCACTACACTGGACGGAAGCTTCACCGGAATCACCACGGAAGCCCAGTTAAGCCAGGCGCTTCATCAGCGGCTGGTCGCATTGGGGTTGGGCGTGTCGTTCGGGGCCGCTACCGAACTCGCCAGCGCGGAGAAAGCGTTGTACGGGTTCCGTTACTGGGGCTTCATCGTGTTCGGCTCGTTGCTTCGCCGCAAGTTTCGCGGGGAGATTGTCGTGCCGCCCGCGCCCATCGTGGATCGGGACGGAACGCAACTCTCGGCCGTGCCGTTCCTGGACGTTTTCGACGAACTACACTGGCGCTGGCACGATTTCGTGGGAACGCATGGATTCAATCCCGCCATTTTTCCGGAACCGACCGCGCAAGCGACGCAGAACACGCCGAAGCTCTCGAGCTCGGCGGGACAGCGCGCGTATGCAATCGGGGGCGGCAATAATGCTTTGATAGGCTCCGAGTTCTTCCGCTTCCATCGCGACCACGTCCGGATCTACAACGAGTGGTTGAGGCGGATCGGCCTTCCGAACGTCAAAGGCTACTTGATGACGGATTCAACCGCCGGTGGAAGTGGTTGGCCGTTGCTCCCGGCCACAGCGCCGTCGTCGTGGGTCCAGGCGAATCTTTCACCGTGGGTGACCTCGGACGACCTGGTCACGAACATCAATGCGCTCCGCACCAGCAACGCGGCCCTCAACGCGATGGGTCTCGCGGCGGGCGGCGTTCACGGAAACGGCCACAACCAAAACGGGGACATCGCGCACCCGCGCCACAACAACTACATCACGCGGTTTTTCAGTTGGCACGAATGGATCGATGAGCAGTGGTATTTCCGCGCGCCGCGATTCGGCTACTGGGACACCGTTAACAAACTGCGCGTGCGCGTATTCGAACCGGTATTGTCCACAGGCGCCGTCTGGCCCGGACTCCCCGCCATCTCCATCGTGCGCGATGGCTCCGATACCGTTGCCCCGGTAAATTCCGTGACGGGCGTGGACTTCAACACCGGCGCGGGCACGGCCAAGCTGAACTGCCGCGTGAACGACTCGTATAACCGCGACATCCGCGTTTCGCTGCGCGCCGAAGTATTCAACGACGCCGTGAATTCCAACGTTGCGGTGGAAACCGTCACCATCCCGGACTTCGTGGTTGGTCCGGGCGGGGGCACCGCGCATCCTCTCGATACCGCCTTCACGGTGGATTTCGCGTTCGCGCAAGCGTTCCGCTCCGACAGCCCCGTGTTCAATGCCGCCATGCCGGTTGGATTCGTGAACAGCCGCATCCGCTTTACCGGCACGCTGTCCGACAACGCCGGCACGGATACCTTCGATGCCACCGTGGAAACCACCGAGGTGCTCCTGGTCAAAGAGAAGCAAGGCCCGCGGATCGACTTGTTCTTCAACCTCAACACGTTCGGTGAAGACCAGGTGAATACCGCCATGACGCCGTCAGGCGCCCTGTTCAACAACGCCTTGATCGTCACCGTTCAAGACCGCACCACCGACGACGCGCCCATCACTTGGCCAGCCGAAGTGGACGACGCAGTGAAGGGCCTGATCAAGGGATACGTTCCCGCATCCGGACTGTTCGACGGCGCGACGAACGCGCCGAACGTCACGGCCGGCATGGCCGGCATTACGGTCGAGCTTGCTTCCGGGCCCGTGAAAGAAGATCCCTCGCTGCCCGACAACCTCCCGCAACGGTACACGTACTTCTACAACGTCCGGTTCCAGAATGGGTTCACCGGGTTCACTGGAATACCCTTGGGAGGAACACAGGACGTATCCGTCACGGTGGACACGCGCGATCGCTCCAACAATGCCGCAACTCAACCCGGCTCCATCACGCTGCTGCGCGCCGCGAACCCGTACATGATCGACGGCGACCCGGCGTGGCTCAGCATCGATACACGCGTGTTTCGTGTCTTCGAGGGCGATATGAAGTTCAACGCCACGCTGCCCACCACCGGGGCAAATCCGGCGAACGTCTTCATTCAGGACGTCGTCAACCACCTGCGCGCGGGCACGGCGGGTGGCGATACCTTCGACAACCTTCCCCCCGCGGAGGACGCGGCGGCCCTCGTGTTCTTCCCGTCGGTGACGGATCACAACACCTCCACCACGCGGCGCGTGTACAACTTCGCGCTGGCGAAAGTACGGCTGCAAGGTAACGCGGGAGCCCTGAACGTTCGCGCCTTCTTCCGCTTGTTCCGGTACACGGCCACCAACCTGATCTTTAACAACTCCACCAGCTATCGCACTTTCGATCAGGGCGCCGGGAACAAGGTCCCCATGATGGGCTTCGATGCGGCAAGCTCCGGGGGAAACACTATCTCCATCCCGTTCTTCGCCGCGCCGCGCGTCGACTACAGCGTCGGAATGCAGACGCAGCCCGACCCTCTGAACGCGAGCGATTTCCCCGCCGGCCACCCCGAAGAGCAGGTCCTCTACTTTGGCGCATACCTCGACATCAACCAGAACGCCACCAACTCGCGCCTGCCTCTTAATTTCGTATCCGCGCTCGCCGAACAGAACGGATTCTCCGCGGGCGACGTCACCAGCATCACGAACATATTCTACGACTCGCACGTATGCATGGTCGTGGAAGTGAATTACGACGGCGACGTCACGCCGAACGGCGCCGACCCGTTCTCGTCCGACAATCTCGCCCAGCGCAATCTGGTGATTCTGAAGTCCGATAATCCGGGCGGACCCATCACCCACCAGGTTCAGCACAGTTTCGAAATTTTCACCGGAGAGCGGACGCGGAAGCGCGACGTACGGGTGCTCCTGGCCGCGGCGCCGGTGGTGGAAGAGTTTCCGCGGTTCATCACCTCCGCGAAGTTCGACGAACTGCTGCGGTCCGAGGCTGTTATGGACGCGGTGCTGAAGCACGGCCACCACGGTCACATGGAGCCTCCTGGTGAACACCACATCGCGGCAGTCTTACCACGCATCCAGCAGGAGAACCCGCTGGTGTTCGATGCCGCGGATTGGTCCAGCCGCAACGATCTGTTCGACGAGCTGATGATCGTGTGGAACGACTTGCCAGAGGATTCCACCGCGACCGTCTATTTCCCGAATTTCAATTGCGAGAACATCGTCAACCTCCGCAACCTGCGTCACGCTCCAGCGAACGTGAGGATTCTCGATTCGAACCGGCTGCAACTCGCGGTGGGCGGTATCACCTACCTGCCGGTTCCGGCGGGTCAGAACGCCCGCATACCTGGCATCATCGCCATCGATCTGCCGGAGCGGGTCAGAAATGGCCAGCGTTGGACTGTCGATGTGGTGCAGTTGCGCGGCGAGGACGGCCGATCCACCGGCGCGTTTCAAGTAGTGGTGGAAGTGACCAAGGCGGAGCTCATGGCTGCCGACGAACTCGCGACTCTCAAACTGATGTTCGACCGGTTGTCGCTGCTTCCGAAGACGCACTCGTGGCGTCCGATTCTGGAAGAGCGCGTCCGCTATCTCCGGGATCGCAGCAAGGCGCTGGCCGATGCCGCGGGCCAACCGTGGACCGATCCGACCGTCTGGCACGATCCGGACACGAACGGAACGCATCCGCTGGCGGGCTCGAAGGTTCGGGTGGTCTTGGAGCGCATTCGCATCAACGGCGACGACGATCCCAAATTCGTCTTCAACACCGCGGTCTTTTCGCCGAACAACGGCGGGCAGTTGCAAGAGCATCGGTTCCCGAAATCGGGCGCTTTGAAGATTTCGGAACTGGAGGACGGCGTTGAAGTTGTACTGGACGCAATAATCTTCGAAGGCTACGTGGAAGACGACCTTCGCGTCCAGATCGCGGGGACGGAGAAAGAGATCTTCCATTCTGACGAGATGCTCGGCAAGTACACGCGCCTGTTCCGCGGATCGCCGTCAAAGTGGTTCGGTTCTTACGGACCTCACGACGAGACACCCATTGAACCGGAAGACCAGATCAGTTGGGAGATCTGGTATCGCATCGAACGTCCATGATCTTCCCAAATGTTCGCGCGCACATACGCTAATACCAACGATGTCGTGTAGCAAGAGACCGAATCAGGACGGCGGCGGGCTATCGGATGCCAACTTGGCGCGAGCTGCTTCCACCAGCCTGGTTACTTCCGCGATCAGGTTCTCACGATACCTGCGCTCCCGCGCGTACGCTTCAGCCGCCTCCTGAAGATTCGCCGCGCAGTGTGGACACGTTGTCTCGCCGGGCCAGATATATGCATTGCACGCGCGGCAGATCGCCAGCTCAGGAGGTATGCGTCCATCGCGAGTGAGCGGCGCGCCATTCGAGCGGCGCGTCAACTGTACCAGGTCGTTACGGGCCGGCGTGCGGCGGACGACATCTTCGTGCCCCTCGCCGACGCCTGGAATGTGCTCCTCCACCAGCTCGAATTCGCCCACGCCGAAGGATTGCGGCGAAGCTTCGCGCCGCTTTACGATTCGCTCGCGCCGTCCTTGTTTCCGGAGTTGCAGCACGCGGTAGTGGCAATATGGATTGTTACCGGGCCGGCCGAGCAGCGAATGCGATGTCCAGGTGCAGCCGCCGCGGCAGACGTCGGCATAGTAGCAGTCGCGGCAGAATCCCCACAGATCGTCGACGCCGCGAAGACGCCCGAAGTGGATCTCGGGACTGGCCGCCCAGATCTTATCGAGACTCATATCGCGAACATTGCCTCCGGCGAAGCCGTTGGTCGCGAGCGATGGGCAGCCCTTGACGGTCCCGTCCGCCTCCAGCGCCAGCACGGTATGCCCGGCGCTGCAGCCTGTCCAGTGCACACGTTCATCGCCGAGTCCGCGCCACAAATGCTCATAGGGGCCGAAGTACCCGATGTTGTTCCCCACCACCATCAGCAATCCGCGCTCCACTCCCTCCGTGTACAGGCGCGCGAGCAACGGCATGAGCTCGGCGAGCTGATAAGGCTGCAGCAGCAAATGGTCGTTGTCGGCGGCATTCCCCATGGCCACCGTGAGCTGTATCTGCCAGTGCGTGGCGCCTACCTCGATGATGGTGTTCATCAACTCCGGCAGATGCGCCATGGTCTCGGAGCCAATCTGCGTGTTGACGCTGGTCCTGAGACCTGCAGCCTTCGCCCGCCGCAGGGCATCGAGCGCCTTGGAAAATGAGCCGCGAACTCCGCGGACACGGTCATGCAACTCTTCCATGCCGTCGAGCGAAACGCCGATGCCTTGGAGCCCCGCTTCCACCGCGGCCGCCATCCGTTTAGGAGTGAGATTTCGACCGCCCGTCTGGATGGCGCAATATATCCCGTGGGACCTTATGGCGCGCACGATCCTGGTCCAATCCGAACGCAGGTAAGCTTCGCCGCCGATCAAGGAGACTTCGCGCGTGCCGAGACGGGCGAGGTGTTCCACCACGTCCAGGCACTCGGCGGTGGAAAGTTCGTCCGGGCGGCGGCGTCCCGCGCGCGATCCGCAATGCAGACACTTCAGGTCGCAGGCGAGTGTGATTTCCCACACGACATGCACCGGAACGAAATTCCGGTAATCGTCCTCGCCGCGAATGCGTGCGGGCTTCGGCATGGGCGCCGTTTCCTACTTCTTGTGTTCCGCTTTGGCGATCTCGATCTTCAACGCTTGCAATGCGGCGGGAAGGTCGCCAGCCTGTTGCAGGTAGTGTTCCGCTTCCTTGGCGACTTGCTTCATGCGGTTGACGTCACCGGAGCAAATCGCCTCATGGATGACCACTCCGTAGAGGGGTCTGATGGTGGAATCCTGTTTATCAGCCATGGCTAAAATCTCCTATTTTCGCTCTTGTGCTCGAGCTTCGCGATCTCGATTTTGAGGTATTCGAGAGCGCTTTGCACATCGCCCGCTTGCTGCAGGTGCTGCTCGGCGTCGGCGGCGACCTGCTTCATTCTCGCCAAATCGCCTTGTGCAATTGCTTCCTGGATTGTATTTCCGTATGGAGGCACGGGGTGCGCCATTAGTCGTCTCCTTCTTATTCTTAGTGCCGGTGCGAAAGCTTTGCGATTTCGATTTTCAGGAGCTCGAGCGCGGCTCGCACCTCGCCAACCTGGTGCAAGTGCCGCTCCGTTTCGGCGGCGAGCTGCTTCATCCTCGCCAAATCGCCCTTGGCGATTGCTTGCTGGATTGGGGGTCCGTAAGGAACCGTGGAGCTATGATCTGGTTCTGTCATGAGTGGCCTCTTATGCTTCTTCCCACATACCGCTTGCCGGCGCCGCGGCTCCTCAGGAACCGTGACTAATGGCCGGGCTTGCCGATCCCTGAAATTCGCGCGATTTCGATCTTCAGGTATTCGAGCGCGGCTCGCACATGCCCTACCTGCTGGAGGTGTTCCTCAGCCTGCGCCGCGAGCTGTTTCATGCGCGGCAGATCCCCTTTTGCAATTGCCTCCTGGATAGGAGGCCCGTAGAGTACAGCGGCCATGATTCCTCCGCAATTTTAAATTTATAACCCATTTTCGCCGACGTGTCAAATAAATTCTTGAATACAATTGTAGTTGTTAAGAGATTAGCGTTCGACGCGTCTTACCCGGATGCCGCGGCGCTGCCGGCGCTTCGAGCGTCCCGCCGCGCACAGCAGGAATCACAGCGTCAGCCATGTCCGGCTGAGCGCTGGGACGCTGGAACATGAGGATCCGCGGGATGGCGACGGTTAATGCCGCCATGTGGCGCGGACTTCAGTCTGCTGCATCGAGACTTATCTCGATGCTCGGGCCAGAGGCTGGAGATGAGCCTCGAGGGCGCCGACACGATTTTGGCGCTCCCTCGCCTGGACCTCGGGAATCTGGGTTTGAACCCAAACGGCGGGGGCGATGGGAAAAATAGACCTAAGACCTAAATCTTGAAGAAAACGCTGGTATATGAAAACGGCTCCGGGTATACTGGACGAATTCCGGTTATGAAACCCGTCGCTCTCATCAGCATGCCGACGCTTTCAGCGCGGTTCCCTTCTTTCCAGTTGGCGCTCTTGAAGCCGACACTCGAGCGCGCGGGGATTCCAGCCCAAACATTTTCGCTATTTATGTATTTTGGGTCGCGCATCGGTTGGAAGGTGAACGAAGCGATAGCGGACGTGTGGCCCAGCATGGTGGGCGAATGGATCTGGTCCAAGGCCGCGTTCGGCCAGGAGATCGAAGCGCGCGACGAAGAGTACTTTCATGCGTACGAGTGGATTTTCAAGGCCATTTGCCAGCGCGCCGGGTGCACCACCAAGCGATTCCAGAAGATCCGCGACAAGGATGCGCCGAAGTTCATAGATTTCTGCGTGGACTCCGTGGACTGGAAGCGGTTCGGGCTGATTGGATTCTCGGTTGTTTTTCAACAGAGCCTGGCCAGCATCGCGCTCGCAAAAGCGCTGAAAAAGCGGTATCCCGAGATTCCCATCGTGTTCGGTGGCGCGAGCCTGGAGGACGACATCGCGGATGAGATCATGCGTGGATGTCCCCAGGTCGATTACATGCATTGCGGCGACGGCGAGATCTCCTTCCCCGACATGATCCATCGTCTAAACCGCGGCGAATCGATGGAGGGCTTGCGCGGCGTCATGTGGCGAAACGGCGACAAGGTGGAATATGCCGGGCGGGCGCCGAACTTCCAGGCCATGAACGATACGCCCATTCCGCGGTTCGACGAGTACTTTTATGCGCGCCAGGAAGGCGGATATGAAGACTGGGAGGGGGCCTGCGAGCCGATGCTCCCCATCGAATCGGCGCGGGGATGCTGGTGGGGCGAGAAACACCACTGCACTTTCTGCGGCCTGAACCGCTCCGGCATGGAATTCCGCGCCAAGGATCCCGAGCGCGTCATCGAACAGATCGAGCACCTGTCGCGCAAACACGGGATCTACAGCTTCAACGCCATCGACAACATCATGGCGCCGGAGTACGCCGAAAAGCTGTTCCGGCGGCTCGCCGAGGCCAACACCGACGTGGAGCTGCACTACGAAATACGCCCGAATTTCTCCCGCACCCAGCTTGGACGAATGCGCAAGGGCGGCCTCAACTCGGTCCAACCCGGCGTCGAGAGCCTGTCGACCAATGTCCTGAGAAGTATGCGCAAGATGACCACCGGCATGCGCAACGTGGAGCTGATCAAGTGGTGCACGTACTACGACATCAGTTGCATGTACAACATCCTGATGCGATTTCCCGGCGAGACGGTTGAGGATTACCGCATGCAGGCCGAACTGGTCCCCAAGCTGGTCCATTTGCATCCGCCCTGGGGCATCGTGAAGGCGCGCGCGGACCGAGGGTCGCCGATGTACACCGATCCCGAATCGCAGTCGATCCGGCGGCTCAAACCGGCAGCCTGCTACCCCTACATCTTTCCCAAGACGTTCAATCTCGAACGAGTGTCATATTATTTCGATCACGAAATGGATAACGTAGTAGACGAGGAAGTCTATGACGATCTGCTCGACGCCGTAGCCCAGTGGCAGGGAATGTGGACGGACCACGGCCACCCCTATCTGCGCTATCGCAAGGCGTTGACGAGCATAACCATTGAAGACGGCCGGCGCCGCAAGCAGCGGAAATATTCGTACGAGGATGGCCCGGCGAAGCTCTACGAATACTGCGGGGACGCCCGAACGCCTCGCGACATTGCGTCGGTGCTGGGCACGGAGCCTTGGGTGCAGCAGGCGCTCGACGACTTTGTAGCAAGAGATCTCATGCTATTCCTGGATGGCCGTTATTTGAGCCTGGCGCTTCCGGCGAATCCGAATTTCGAGATGGCGATCGGTCCGCAAGCCGCGGCGCAAACACGTCCGCTGCCTCAGCCGGTTGAGGGTTTCGTGCCTGCGATCACACTGGCCTCCGCGAAGGTGAACCCTTGACGTCGGACGCCGCGGAAAAATCCTCACAGCCGCGCCCTCACGGTCCCTTACAGAACCGCGCGCATAAGCAAGCGTCTTTTTCAGCGGCGTCCGCAGTCTCGGCGAAGAAGCAAACCGAACGCGAAGAATTGCTCGCACTGTTGCTCGGCCGCGGCATCTTAAAGCAAAGCGAAACGCAGCCGGTGCTGTCGCGCGACGGCTCATCGTCGCGTTGGATGCTGGATTCGCTCGCGGTAACGCTGACCCCGCGCGGCGCCGAACTTGCCGGTCGAATGGTGCTGGAACGCTTGCGGAAGTTCGACGGGCGGCAGTTGGCGACGTACGGACTCACCTCGGTCCCCATTCTGCAATCGGCGGTGCTTCAGTCGGGCGGGCGCTACCACGGTCTGTTGGTCCGCGGCGAGCGTAAACCGCATGGGTCGCAAAAGTTGATCGAGGGTCAAATCGATCCGGACGAGCCGGTGATTCTGATCGAAGATTCGATCGCGTCGGGCACGAGCGCCCGCGCGGGGATTGCAAAGCTGGAATCGGCCGGCCTTCGCGTCGAGGGATGCATTGCGCTGGTCCGCTTCGGGTGGGAAGGCGGCTGTTCGGATTTCGCGCAAGACGGCTATCACGTAGAAGCGATTTACGACATTTTCGAAGACTTCATGGCGCGCATGGAGGGCGAGAAAGGGCCGGATTACAACCCTACCAAGTGCTTTCCGGACTTTCGCTGGTCCGCCCGGCGCGCGCCTGACCGGCTGCATCCGGCGCATCTGGCGCGCGAGGTGCTGCGCGAGTACTTGACCAGCGGTGAAGTGCTGGCGCCGCCCAGCATGCTGGATCGCAACGACTACGATTCGGCCGGGGGCGCCTGGGTGAGCATCCGTTCGCGTGAGGATATCCACGACCGGCACGCGCGCGAGGGCTTTTGGCATTTTCCGGATGAACGCTCCTGGGGCGTCGCCGAGGACGTCGTGCGTGCCGCCGTGCGTACGGCGGAAGAGCTTTCCAAAGCCGCGGACGCTTTGAAGCTACTCGATTCGAGTTACGTAGGCGTGACGTTGTTTTCGGCGCTGGAGCGGGCGACGGTGGGAGAACTGGACAACAATCGTTACGGGATCGTTGTCGTGAGCGGCCAGCGGCCGGAGATCATGGGCGGCGGACTCCCGTGCATGCCGGGTATTCGCGACGAGTGGCAGCAGTTCCACCATGCGCGCTCAAACAATGCCCAGCTCTACGAGTACGAGCCCTACATCATCTACCGTCATGGCGTGTCGAAGTACGTGGAACCGGGCGCGCCCTGGCAGCCGAGCGGCGTGCCGGTATCGGACGAATCGCCCGATCTGAGCGCTCTCGCCAGATTTGCGCGCGACATCGTTCTGGGCCGGGAACCGGCTCAGTTGCTCCTGGCCGGCAAACTTCCCGAAACGGCCAAGCAGATTTTCGTCACTATCTACCTGGAGGGCGAGGTCTGCGGTTGCATGGGGTCCGGGATCTCCAATTTGGAGAGCGATCTGCGCATGCTGACAAAAGCGGCGCTCGCGGACGAGCGTTTCGAGCATCCGCCGATCGACGCGGACACCTGTGTCGCGGTCAGTATTTCGCTCCTCTCCAACGAACTTGAAATGGGCGATTTCTCGCGTGAGGAAGTGCGGACCAAGTACCGTCATGGCCAGCAGGCGCTCGTGGTGGAACAAAACGCGCGCTCAGGTTTGCTGCTGCCGTTCAACACTTCGTGGCTCAGCCTGGACGCGGAGGATTTTGTCGATGAAGTGCTCGACAAGGCGGGCGTCACCAGGCCCCCTTACAACTGGATCCGCTTCGATTGCGACACGTGGCTCGCGGATGAAGACGGAACTGGAAGACTTGAGGGTGGTTTCAAGCAGCGGGCTCCCACGTTGCGGGTGGACCAGATCGCGCGGTTGCAGGTCGACTACCTGTTGCGCAACCAGCGTGAGGACGGGGCGCTTTACTTCAGTTATTACCCCTTTGAAAATACGCTATATCAAGGGATCGACATGGCGCGGTTGGCGCACGGCGCGTGGACGCTGGCGCGGGCAGGGCAGCGCGACGCCGCGGTGTCTGCTCTGAAACACGTGCTGGCGAAAGCGGGGGACGGCGATATCGTGCTCGCGCGGGATGCATTTGTGCTTCTGGCGCTCTCGGAGCCGGGCATCGCGGACATCGCCGGCCGGTCGAAACTCGCGCAGAAGCTATGGGAGTCGATCGATCGGCATGGACGCGTTACGACGCACATTCCGTCGCCGTCAACTGAAGACAATGATGAAGCGGAAGTGAGGAACGGGTCGCACGAGGATCTTCAGAATTATGTGCCGGGGCAGGTTTTGCTTGCGCTGGCGGCGGCCGTCCGCACCGGCGCGACGTCCGCGGATGAACCGAAGATCGAGCGCGCGTTCCGCTACTATCGGCACCGGTTTCGCTACAAACGCGACTTTGGACAGGTCTCGTGGATGTCGCTCGCGGCCGCGGCATGGTGGCGTCTTAGGGAGCGGCGCGAGTTGGCCGATCTGCTGTTCGAAATCACCGACTGGATTCTGACCTTCCAGCAGCCGGCACGAGGATGGTTCTTAACGGACCATCAGCCCGACACACCCGGATTCACGACAGCAGTGTACCTGGAGGCGGTCGCAGCCGCGCTGGACGTGGCGTCGGCGCTTGCCGACCCGGCGCGATGCCGCCGTTACGACGATGCCTGGCGGCTTGGCTTCGTATTCCTGGACCGGTTGATCATTCAGGAGTCCGATTTGTCCACCCTGCCGAACGGGGAATACGCCATGGGCGGACTCCGGGAAAATCTTTACAGCGGCCACGTCCGCATCGACTTCGTGCAGCATTCGCTCGCCGCGATCATGGAGCGGCATCCAGACGTTTTTACAAGTAACCACTCAGACTAGGAGAATCAGCATGGCAAAAAAGAAGCCGAACAAACCGAAAAGACCTGGGATGATCGTCGAAGTTGCGCCACCCAAGAAGAAGCCGTACGGGCCTGTGGTGGAGCTCGCACCCGGCAAGAGGCCAAAGGGCAAACCGATCATCGAAGTCGCGCCGGCCAAGAAGCCCAAGAAGCCAGGTCCCGTGGTGGAGATCGCGCCCGGCAAGAGACCAAAAAGCAAACCGATCATCGAAGTGGCGCCGCCGAAGAAGGGAGTCGCTTCGCGAATCACCGAAGTCGCTCCGCTAGGAAAGCGGAAACAGCCGGGCGGCGAGATCATCGCGGAAATCGCCCCGGAGACCTCGCCCGCTTCCAGGGCTCGTGGAGTGATCCATGAGGCGGCGCCTTCGCTCAAGCGAAAGGCTACGGGGACGATCAAGGAAATCGCGCCCGCCCTGAAAAAGAAGCCGAGGCCTGGCGTGATCCCCGAAATTGCGCCGCCCATCGATAAGAAGAGCTAACAAAGCGACACTCACGCCGTGAGTTAACTAACGATTGCGGCCCATTCAGGGCCGGCGTCCCTGTTACCTGTTGCTGTCCAGCGAAGGCACGGAGTCGATGGACAAGCGATACGTGTGCTCGATCCACGAGTCGTGCTCGACACTTGCGCGTGGATTCATTATTGAGGTACATCTGCGTTGTCCAGTGCAAACTGAGGACGTGGTTGGGTCCGCTTCTTTAGGGCACCGCCACGACCTGCATCGGAAACGACGCTACCACGCTTCCCCCTCCATCCAGCCGGTCGATCACATAGTACAGGATCCGATTCGAGATGGCTGGGATTGTCACGGTGCACGCGGTTCCATTCAGGCATGCCTGCCGGGTAACGGCTTCATCGGTGAAGCTGAAGGGATCGGTAGGCGTCCCAGACGGGATTTCGGTAGTACAGCTTACCTGATACCGGGTACAGTTTAACAGCGTCGAACCGTTCTCCAGGTAGCCAAAGCGCGCCCGAATATTAGTGGCGCTGGCAATTCCTGCGATGTTTACCGCGATCGGCACGAAGGTAGTCCGGTTGACTGAATCCAGACTCGGCATCGGACTCAGCCGCACGGCCACAAATTCCGACCGCACTCCATCCAGCCAGTCGGCCACGCAAAACGCGAAGTTCGCGTCTGGCGTCGGTTTGCAATTGGAGAACTGGTACTTGAGTCCTGGAATGGAGTGCAGGTATCCCAGTTTCCGCGCCGTGAAGCCTGAGGCATCCAGCTTATCGGTGCGGACCTGAGTGACGTGACCGCTGTAAGGAGATAGCTGAAATGTGCACGGCGATGGCAAAGTGTACTGGTCGCTTCGGCAGTTCCCGTCCACAAAGGCTCTAGGTACAGTGACATATAAATTCCCAACGACCGATGGGTTGAAGCACTGGTTTGCCTTGAATACCCGGCAATAACTGTAATCTGGTAGATCGACTGTGTTTGAGGTTCCAGGTCCACTCACGTCGTTGAGTAGGTAGTGCCCCGCGAAACCGTACAGCGGGAGCCGCTTGTAGTCGGATGCGCCCGCGCTGACCGGATCGGTTATCAGGTAACTCCTGGTGGCTCCGCCTACCAGGCTCAATGTGCGCGTGGCTGCAAGGCTAGGCAGCATCACCGTCGTATCTTCCGGCCCACTTCCCAGCGCTGGATTGAGATGCCGGAAGTCGATCTGATACGGTGGATTCGCGGCCCCCGTGCTCCATGTATTGCTGTTGTAGTTCTGGACGACGGCGTTGCTTACGCCGTTAGCACTACCAGCGAAGCTCGGGTAACTCGCACCGGCAGGCAGGAACGGCGTGAAGAGCATCGACGCGATTGAAGTGTTGTGATTTCCCCTGTAGTTCGGCGGGTTGCACGGCTGCATGTAGGTGAACATTCCCGCGGACATGCCAGCGCCAATCACGCCGTGGCAATTCGACCGCGCCGGATTGTCGGGTAGCCACTTGGCGGAAGCGGCAGCCGAAACATCGATAGCCATGGTCCCGCTGCCGGCGTTCAGCCCGGGCGACATGGATAGGGACCAACCGTCCGGAGGCGCGATGCCCGGGAAGTCGTCATTGGCCTGTCCGATCCCAAGTATCGGGATCGTATAATTGTGGCGAGCAAACCGCAGCGCCCAAATATCGATATCATTCGTGCCGTTGTATGTGACGGACAGTACGACGAACTGCTCATTGTAGCCTGAGCCTGAGCGCTGCCCCATCCAATCGCCGGGTTGAAGATCCATTAGCTTGGAACGTGTTGCATCGGCCGCGCCGAAACCGGGAGTCGAGCACGGAAACTCATCCTTCTCGGTCTTGCTGTCCGGGAAAACGTAGGTTGGGTCGGGGGTTGCGTTGCACGGCGGCGTGGTGACCTTGATCTGGACGCAGTTCGTTGACCCGCCGATTGCCGCGCCAGTGTAGCCGAGCGCCTGCATCGCGGCCAGCCGGTATCGCATTGGCATTTGTGCATCGGGTGGGCAGGTGTAGACTTCCGTGTTCTTGAGCGCCGTTTTTCCAGCGGCGCTCCACGCTGGGGCAGATCCGAATCCGGCGCGGTTGACCTTCGCGATTGGCATGTCCATCGAGCCCAGGAATACACCATCCGAGCCGTGATCCGTCACGAGATTGTTCATCGCGCCAAAGCGCCAAGTTCCCCCCATGATCGAGACGGCGTGTAAGCCGCCCCATCGAGACTCGGTGTCACCGTCACCACCCCACATGTTCTTGACCATCTTGAGGACCCCGGTTAGCGAGTCGAATGCCGCGTAGATCGCAAGGTGTTCGGCATATGAGTTTTGCGGCACGGCACTGCTCCGTGGACGCAAGTAGAAGGTGACAACCCCCCCGCTAGTAAGATTCATTGTTGGCCCGCCCATCCAGCCCAGATCGAAGCCGGGGTGCGGTGGGCCGACCGATACACCGTTCACCAGACCGGTCTGATAGCCGCGCACGATTTGCGACCGCACGTCCATCGCGGGACTCGTGCCGGACGGAGTGATATTCGTCCACAGGAAGCAATCGTCAGCGAGCGCCGCGGCTGAATTGCTGTATCCGCCATTGGCTGGATATGGATTGTAGGCCGGGTAGCCCGCGCACCCAGGGAATGCCTCGTTGTAAGCCATTCTGAAGATGCGCGTGTTGTCGGTGGCAATCCACGCCGTGCCATCGGTACCGGTGAATGCGCTGTCGGCGGTGGGGTTCACGGTAACGAGAAATGGAAGAGTATCGCCGTTCGCATTCATGCGCGCGCTAGCCGCAAGCTTCTGTCCAGTGGACAAGAGACGGGTCTCAGCGCGCACCGATCCATCAGCGTTGTAAGGTATCCACAGCACGATGCTTCCCAGCCCACCGCTATTCGCGATGACGGTCAGGTATCCATTGAGCGCTGGACTCAGGAGCGTCACGCCGTCTGCTAACTTGCTCACGCTCACCGGCAACGGGTTGACCATCGGCGTATCGCCATTGGTGCCCGAAGAAGGGATGCTGGACGTGTAGGCGTCGAGGCTGAGACTCACATCTACGGCGCCAGCGCCAACCTTCCAGATCACCACGCCAAAATTGGCGATGTTGTAAGGGACATTCGTGAGGGCGCCGGGATTCCCCGTAATAGTAAGTTGGGTTGGCGCTTGCACTGAGGCGATGCGATCGTAGACACCGTTTATCATTATCGGCGTCCCGGCAACCCAATCCGCCGCAAAATAGTTGCCCGACGCCGTGGGTGATTGGAGCGTGACGACGGACGCGGCCACGGACACTGTGCCCGATTGCGGAGCCACCAAGTTGTGTTGTAGAGAAGTCAGCCCCCAGCCACGGAACAGCGGGCGAGGAGTGGCCTGAGGGTAGGTGGTCTGGGTAGTAGCCGTTGTAGGACAGGCTGCGCCGGTTATGGGCGATCCGATCAATGTCTGCCCGCCATCCAGCGTCAATTGCACGGCGATCGTCATGCCGCCCACGGAGGCGTTGCCGCAAAATAAGTTCACTAGCAAGTCATCGATGTTATCCATCACGCCAGTCGCGCTCTTCCAGCCGTTGTACTGGTTGAGGCTGGCGTTCGATGCAAGCGGGATGAATACCTTGTCTGTCACGCCGCCCGAAGCTTTGGAATATGCCACGGGCGTGAACCGTGAATTGAAAACGACGTTTGCGATTGTTGCCCATTTCCCGCTTCCAGTCAGGTCGATGGGTGTGCTCGACGTGTTGTTGAACCGGCCCAGCGGCCCGCCCGCGTTCATCATTCCAGGCACGGTCAGCCGCCAGAACTCGACTCCGGTAACCGGGTCCACGTAGGATGTGCTCTGATTGACCCAGTCGATTACGGGATAGTCCATGTTGCCGAATCGTGCCGCGTTAAAGGGGACCAGTTCAGGGGACATATTGCCCCAGGGGATCGCGGCTGTGGCGAAGGGTTGAGTTACTTCCGCGTCCGCACCGCAGGTCACACCGGCAATGTAGGAGGCGCTGGCCGCCAGCGCGTCATTACCTTTTCGCGTGCCCATGATAAAAACGTGCCGGTTACCGTAGATGATGGAACCAGTGCGGGCGTCAGTGTTGCCGTTGTCCGTGAGGTCAGGGACATTGACGCCCAGCGTGGCTCCGCGTGATCCCCGGTAAGTACAGAACCCAGCTTGGTCCGTCTGGACCTCGATGCGGGCTTGCATCTGGGTAGGGGTGATGGAGAGGACGCTGGTCGCCGCGAAGCACGGTAGGGCCATACAGGGCAGGAGAATGTTAAATACCGCGAATTTGGACATGCTAGTTTACTCCCTTAGCCGCTCGAATTCCGATTCCAGTAGTCCGATAATTTCTGGTTGACACAGGTATGCCCTAATTCGGGGCTGGTTCTTGACCTGGCCACGGAACACCCGTTTGTAATTTCGTGCGAAATACGCGGATGGCGTTTCTCAATCGAGATATCCTGCGATTCGTAGCCCTAAGTTGCGCCTCAGCTTCTTCTATTGCGGCCTGCCATTGAGCTTCTCCTAGATGATAGACCGTAAAGATGTTGGCGTTTTTAGGCAAGCGCATGATGCTGCAAGAAGCGCGGTCACCGCTCGGAATCGGCGCTATCCATACTACTTCTGCGTCGCGCACCTACGGGAAGCCGCCCAGAACGGCTCCCACGGTGTACTGTTAAGTATGGACAAACGACTAGCGAAGCGGCACCAGCGTCAGGTCGCACGGGCGAAGGAGCGAGTGAAACTTTCAGAGCCAGACGTCAGAACGCCGGAGCAGATTACGGCTGCCAAAGAAGCCAGCCGTCCCGATCTGACCCGCGGCGATAAATCCGGTGCGCGCAGTTCCAGCGGTTTTCGAAGTAGCTTTTCCACCGGCAGCGCCGCAAAGACTGACGGTTAGCGATGTCGTCACACTGTCCGCATTGCAAGTCTGTCGAGTTTCGAGGGGTAGGCGTCCGAAACGCGATGGAAAAAGCTCTCCATTGGATACTCTTGCCCTACCGCTGTTCTCTCTGCGGCCACCACTTCTTTCTGTTTCGATGGAAAGCTCCCATTGAGGGAACCGCGTAAGACCACGCCTACTTCTTTCCAACCTTGAACTGATACACGTGGAAATCGACTGGTTGGTCTATAGTCGGTGTTCCCGACCGCTGGATACCCACTGTCGCATATCCCACTGCGGTCGTACTATAGAGCTGGTCGATGCGATACCAGTCCTTCGGGTAGACCGGAAAGCTGCAGAGCTGGCCCCTGAAAACGACGTTGAAAAGCTCGTCGGCGACATCGCACGTCGCGTGCGTGAACGTACCTGGATCAATCACCTCCACTTGGAACCGGTAGCCATTTGCCGCGGCCCGGTCGGGCACAATATAGGCGGAATAGAACAGATTGCCGTGCGTTGCGTCCACGCCGCCGACCTTGATGTTGGTGATGCCAAAACCATGTGGTTGCGGCAGGCCGCCTGGGGCGCTGTCCTCGTTTATTACAGTGCTGGTGGGGTTGTCGATGACGTGGCACCGCGGTGGCACTTGGGTGTTGCCTTCAAAACTGCAGTTGGAGTTGTTCGAGAAATAGAAGACAGTGATGATAGGGTCGGTGGCGTGGACCTTGATCAAATCCCGATAGAATCCATATTCCATCTGACCTGCGTAACAAGGCTGCTGATGAAAGAACGCCACTTCAATAAGCGAGCCGGAAACCGACGCTTCGCCGCCAAAGCTTCCCTGGAACTGCAAACCGAAGCCGATGTCCGTGTAAGCGTCGGCCGGCGTGGTGAACGGAGTAACGAAGTACTCGCTGGGTCCGGTCTCCTTCCATTCACCGCCCTTGCGGGCTCCGTCGATCCACCAAAACGGTGGGGCTCCAGTGCTCGCGTCGGGATACTTGCAAACTCCACTCAACAGCGGAGTGTGAGGGGGCATCGGATCATTCGTGTCCGCCGACGCCGGCTCGAGGAATTCGTGCGGAAAATACTGATCGGGATTCGCGGCGGGCGAGTGCTCGATAGCCCCGGACGATTCATATTTCAGATACTCCGGCTTAAGCGTCGCCGACATCACTTGGGTCCACACCGGGGCGGCAATATTGATCAGCGCTTGCGCCGTCCAACTG
>CATPCJ010000153.1 GCA_955652915.1 uncultured Bryobacteraceae bacterium | reverse complement strand
TATCCTGCTTTGTTCGCCGCCAGCTTCGCCGCGTATTGGGCCCCCAGGATTTTTCGAGGGTTTTGGGTGGACGAAGCAGGAACCTACTGGATGGTCCACCAAGGCTGGCGAAGTGTTTGGCATCAACTCTCCGTCGTACCCAGCGAGTCCATTATCTATGGCTATATAGCGGCGCTCTTTGCCTCCGCGGGTGGCGAAAAAGAATTCTTACTAAGGCTTCCTTCGGTGGCAGCCACACTTGTTTCGGCATTCCTGGTTTACAAACTGAGCGAGCGGATCGCCGGGCCAGGTTCAGGATGGACTGCCGCCATTCCATTCGTGTGCGCCGGCGCCATCGTGGAAACCGGCACGAATGCCCGGCCTTACGCGCTGGGGGTCGCTGTTGTGCTGCTGTCCGTTTGGACCCTTCGCGAGTGGGTACAAACCGGAACACGCCCGGCGCTCGTGCTCTATTGCATTTCTTCTGCTGGCGTCCTCTATTGTCACTACTTGTTCGGGCTGATCTTCATCGTCGAGGCCATCTACATCATCGTCGCGAGGCGAACAACGAGATTCTCGTGGTGGCCGATATTGGGGGCCGCGGCCGCGATCGGCGTTGCCGCGCTTCCGCTGGCCTGGCGAATGCTAAGCGCAGTGCATGTGTATCAAGGCTGGGCCCGCACAGTGTTGCCGACGGCGCTCGATTTCGTGAGCCTTTATCCTATTCAAGTGTTGGTGCCCATAGCGGTCGGATTGATTCTGTACAGGATTCTCTATAAGGAATGGTTCCAATCCGTGCCGCTGCCGGGACACGCCGATCTGGTGCTTCTGTTCTTATGGCTGTTGCTGGCCCCGGTCGTTTTGTTTGTGCTCGCGCGAACCTCTTCGCACACGTTGTTCGCGACCCGATACCTGATCTACGCTCTGCCGCCTTTTTTCATCCTTTCGGCATGGTGTTTGCAACATGTAAAACCGGAGCGAGCCAAGTTCGCGCTGGTGTCGGCGGTCTTTCTCAGCGCGGCCCTGTATGTTCCACAAATGAGAAACAACGAATGGCGTACGCCGTTGACCATGGTGCGAAAACTGGCCGGTAGCGACACGCCGGTTCTGCTTAGGAGCGGAGTAGTACAGTCCGCGGTGCAAGACTGGAAGTCGGGGAACCGCAAAGACAGCTTCCTTTTTGCCGCGCTCGCCGCCTATCCACTGCCGAACGAGATCATACCGGTTCCATTCTTCGTCGATGCCGCGGCCGAGGAGTACCTGGAGGAGAAGATTCAAGAATCCGCGGCCGGTCATCGCCGATTCTTCCTGGTTGCGGAAAAAGGGACCGACGCCCTGTCGCTCCTCTCCGCTTGGTTTCGACGGCAGGGGTACACATCGTCCACCAGCGATGCTGGAGGTTTTGACGTGGTGCTCTTCGAACGGGGCATGGCCGCGGTTGCCGGCAAAAATAGATGATATGGCGCCCTCCCTCCACATCGTAATGCCCGCCCACAACGAGGGCGCCGTGATCGCCAAGGTGATCGGGCGAATCCAAGACAATTTCCCGAACGCCCACGTAATTGTCGTGAATGACGGCTCCTCCGACAACACCGCGGAGGAGGCGCTGCGCTCCGGAGCCTACACCATCACGCTTCCCTTCAACTGCGGCTATGGCGTGGCTCTGCAAACCGGATTGCTCCATGTCTATCGGTGCGGCGCGTCCGTGGTCGTTACCATGGACGCCGACGGCCAGCACGAACCCGAAACCATCCGACGGCTGATGGAGCCCGTCGCGAACGGCGCGGCGGACGTATCGCTCGGCAGCAGGTTTCTTCCCGCCAGCGTTACATATCGCGTGCCTGCGCTGCGGCGCATCACCGCCACCTGTCTCGCGAAGTTGTTGTCGCTGCTTTCCGGGCAGCAGTTCACCGACACCACGACGGGGTTCCAATGCCTGAATCGCAAGGCGCTGCGGCTGCTTACAAGCCTGAAGGATTTCCCGGAACGGGCGCCGGATGCGGATCTTATCCTCTATTTGGTCATGCAGGGATTGAGGGTCCGGGAAGTGCCGGTGACGATGCACGCCGATCAAGGAGGGCAATCGATGCACGGACCAATCAAGTCGCTCCTGTACGTTCCGAATATGTGCACATCCATCCTGAGCGTCCTGCTGGGATACGCCGGATCGCATAAGTAACCGAATGCCTTTACAACTGCCATTGTCGGCCGCATACCAAATGGGTCACGTCTCGACAGAAGCCCGTCTGCTCACCGGTTTTTGCGGACTTGCGTTGCTTGTCTGGTCCCTATTGAAGCTGCGCCGTCGATCGGCGCTCGTGCCAACGTGCTCCCTGTTCTTGACCGTGGGGCTGATCTTCATTTCCTTCGCGATCTATCCGAACGCCTTCGATCGGGTCTCCTATCTGCTGGGCGTGAAGTATCCCCCCGTTTTGTACCTGATCGGATGTACCTTCGTGCTGATCCTGATGATCGTCCATCTGGCGGGCCGCCTGGCGTCCACGGACGAGCGTTGCCGCCGGCTGGCGCAGGAGCTCGCCCTGCTGCAAGTGGCCTGGCAACCGGCCGCGGGTGTCGAGGACGCGAACGGCGCGGCACGCGATATCGCTCTACTCCAGTCGGCGGTCCTTGGAGCCGAAGCCGGCCTGCCCACTTCAAAACAACCCACCGGCTGATGCGTTATCTCCACTCGAATTATCGGCGCGATTCTCTAGGCCGGAAAGCCAGATGCTCGAGACGCGCAATTCTCAAGGGCCGTCAACTGTCGTTGGGTTAGTGTCGTGTCCAAGAGTTAAAGCTTCCTGTCCGAGATCAGCGTTGATCGGCGGCGAATTTACGATTTTGATAGATGTTGTTGCACGGCGATACATAAAATATTGGCCGCCGATCAACACCGATGAACGCGGATCCTTCGCTTCGCTGACCGGGCGCTCGGAGTGTTTGAGGTCGCCAACACTCCTGGCGCAAGGATTCCTGGAGAGTCTACGAGCGCGCGCTGCTCACCGAACTACGTCCCGACCCCGTGTCTCGGTCGATTTCCAGAAGCCCAAGGTCGAGTGGAAGCGTATCGTCTTTGGGTTTCAGGTTCCCGAACCGATTGAATCACCGCCGCTGGCAGTCGAGACAGAAACCCGGGATCGATCCCAAGTTTCGCTAAAGCCCGGATAAAACGGCGGGCGCCACGGAACTGGACCTCTCCAGACGAGAGCGCCGCATGCGTGCGGAAAGCGCGCGTCCAAAATCCATGCAGGGCTTTTCCACCAGGCGATAGCTCGCAATGGCGCAAATGAATGCGAGCGCAAGATTCAGCGGGAAGCGCTGGACCGCCGATCGCGATTGCCATCCCGGATACAGAAAGAGCTCCTGCCACAAATAGAGGCTGTAAGAAATGCGCCCCACAAAGCGGACCGCGGGATGCTCCAGCATCCGGCTAAAGCTCCATTCCGGATGCAGCATCGTTCCCGCAAGCAAGATAGGAACCAGCATCGGAATCCACAGGCCGGTCAATGGGGAATAGAATACAATGCAAAGGAAGCCCATTACCCCGAGCCCCGCAAGCCAAGCCCGGTTAATGCGCCGGCGAAAGACCTCCCGCTGCTTGCGGCCGTGCAGCAGGAACGCCGCGACGCAGCCCCACAGCAGCGCATCCAGGCACATGTCGGTTCGGAAATGCGGCTGGACCTGCGCAAACAGGCGATCGGTGATGTGATTCTGCAAGTCGGCGATCCGCCACAGACCGAATGCCACACTCATCCACGCCACTCCCCGCGCGCCATACCTGAGCCCCACCGTAATCATGGCAATGGGCCAGAGCAGATAGAAGTGCTCTTCCACCGCGAGCGACCAGAGATGCGCCGTGGCGAAGGACCCGAGAGTTTGAGGAATGTAGTTCCGGAAGAAGAGCACGGAACCGATCAGCTCCCAGCGCGTCGACACCCCCACCGTCAGCACCACCACCGCCAAGTAGAGAAAGCATGGCGGCAGAATTCGAAACGCCCGGCGGACATAGAATCCGGCCAGGCTGATGTCGCCATATTCATCCTGTTCACGCAGCAGCAGAGTGGTGATCAAAAGTCCGCTGATGGCGAAGAATACGTGGACCCCGAAGTCGGCGAACTGAATGCGCGCTCCCAGATCGCCTGCCGTTGGAAAGGAGGCGTAGAATCCCATCCAGGCGTGACCCAGGATGACGAGCCCAATCGCAATCGCGCGCCAGCCATCGAGAGTTGGCAATCTGAAGTTGCGCGGTGAACGCTCCACCCAGGTCTAATCGGCAGAGCCGGACTCCGATGATAGATCTGGTCTTGAATATAACTGGCCGGCGCGCCTAATGCGTAGTGCGCCGGAGATCTGAGCGCCCCGAAATCAAGCGGCGCTCGAAGTCAAAGACACGAAACCGGCCCAAAAATACGGACTGCTGTACGGGAGGTACTCGCTCTTGATCATGCTTGCCCGCGCGTATCGGAGGGCGATCGCGGAATCCCGCCCTCGGCTCAGTCGCAGGTACAGGGCTTTCATGAATACAAGCGCCGCATCATCGTCAACGGCCCAGCGAGTGGCGATCACTTCTTTCGCGCCGGCTTTCACAAAGGCCTCGCCCAGTCCCAGTGCTCTCCCCGAATGAGACTTAACTGCCGATTCACAGGCTGAGAGAACGACAAGTCTGCCGTTCATGGGCATGGCGCTTATCTCGGATGGACTTAGAAGCTCGATGCCATCGCTATCGAGTTCATGAAACTTTCGCAGGGCGAGATACGGCCCTGACTCCGAACTTTTCGCGCCATGCCCATGAAC
>CATPCJ010000152.1 GCA_955652915.1 uncultured Bryobacteraceae bacterium | reverse complement strand
TCTCCGTATGTGCGCCGCTTTTCTTCGTCTGTGTCAGAATGATTCTTCGCTCTTGTCGTTATGCTGCTGATCCTCCATAAGCTGCTACCCATAATTGCCCTGCCCCTTGGCTTCTGCCTCACCCTGATTTTGTTTGCGCTCTTGCTCAAGAAGCGGTGGCTTGCCGTTGTCGCCGCCATGATCCTCTTTCTCAGCAGTCTGCCAATTGTGGGAGACTCGCTGCTGAAAACGTTGGAAGATCGCTTTCCTAAGGTGGAGGTGGAAGACTGCCCGCCCGCCGATGCAATCGTGGTGCTGTCGGGCATTCTGCATAAGAGCCGAAGTAAGAGTGGCGCATTGGAATGGGCGGAGGGAGTGGATCGGTTCGAGCAAGGGATCTTGTTGATGAAAGCCGGAAAGGCGCCTCTGCTGATTTTCACGGGAGGACGCCTTCCCTGGGCCAATCAGCAGCTCACTGAAGGACAGGAATTGCGAGGCGGGGCCTTGGCGCGCGGCATTCCAGCCGCATCCATTGTTGTTACCGAAGAAGTGGGAAACACAGCCGATGAAGCGAAGGCCGTTCGCAAGATCGCGGAGGAACGCAAACTACACCGGATAATTCTGGTAACCACAGCCTGGCATATGCCCCGGGCCGAATACCTGTTCCGCACCCGGGGCGTGCCCGTCATTCCATTTCCCACCGATTACTACACTCGTTTCAACGAGCCGCTTACCGTGCTCGATTTTCTGCCGCAATCGGCGGCGCTTGGAAACACCGAGGTGACTCTCAGAGAAACGTACGGCCGTCTCTACTACCACCTCTTTGAGCGGCACTAAATAACTAATTCGACGGATCACGTTGACGAGTGGTCGTAACTCCCAGCAGGATGCCAAGCCCGATCATCACCACTACCCCTACGCCAATCCATTGCGCCGGGATGTGCATCAGGTTCGCGCCAATGGCCAAGCCTATGATCAGCACGATAAACCCGACGATATATATACCAAAGGACATTGCTTCCTCCTCTCGAGTTGTCCACCTGGACGCTCACTAATGGCTAGCAAGTTACGGGCCACGTCTAAGTAGTTGCATTCATTGGCGAGGACGTTAGCTAATCGGCAAAATTGATACGGCTGATCGTTTCGCGGCCCGTGTGCTGCGTGGTGATACACTGAATGGGATCGGAGGATCCATGCGGATTATTGCGTCGCGAATTGTCTTTTGCGCCTGCGCGGGACTGCTTCTGGCTAGTGGTAGCCTCTACGCAGCGTCAATCACGATTGGTTTCGAAGCTGGCCAAGGCTACGCCACAGGGTCGATTTCGGGGCAGCAGGGGTGGTTTGTCGCCAATGCGAGTTACGATCAGGCGGTCACCAACGCCGCCGCCCATAGCGGGTCCCAGTCCTTCCGCTTTTCCAATCGGGTTAGCGACGGCATTGTGCAGTCCATCGTCGCGCCCGGTCTGAACCAATGCGCGGGCGAAACAGGCGCTACCTGCAACGGCGGCGCCACGGCCATGACAGCCGGTGTCACGCATTTCACGCAGGATTTCTGGTGGCGCAGCGTAAGCGGCAATGGAGATCCGGGCCTGAGCGTCAATCTGAGCGTGGATGACGGCAGCGGGCGCCGCATGACGTTCTTCCGCATGAAGAACGATGTCGTGAACAACGTCAATGTGCTGGACACTTACTATCTGCCTTACGACACCGGTATTCACGACTTCCCGGTGATTCCGGTAGATTCCGGGCTGACTTGGGGCGTCTGGGAGCACGTTCTGATCGATTTCAGTTTCATTAACGGCCCCAACAACGACGTCGTCAAGATCTACGAAGGAACCGGCGCCATTCTCGGTCCCGCCGATCTGAAGGTCACCAGTACGAGCTGGGAGCAGTACTATCCGGAGAACCAGCCGCAGGGCACTCCCATCGGCGCGAACACCACCTTGATGCGCCTCGGCTCCGATGCCGGCGGCAACAGTGTGCAGGGCATCTACCTGGACGACCTTACTTACAGCGCCACTAGCTCCGTTCCAGAGCCCGCGACGTTCGCGCTCTTCGGGGGCGGATTGCTGGGCTTGGCGCTGCTGCGCCGCGTGGTCCGCTGACCCGTCCTTGGGTTTGGATTTATCTCCTGGCCGGGGTAGTCATGCTCACCGCCATGGGCGTCTTCGCTTGGTTAGCGATGGAATCGCGGAAGGACGCGGGAGCTCCTCAAGCTGCTCAGACCGGGCGAATAGCCGTTGAACGTTTTCAACTGTTAGCGCAATTCGAACCCCCGACGTATTCGCCCGGCGCAACGTCCCACACTCGGCCATTTCACTTGGCCATGGAACACTATCGGAACCACGACTTTGCCGCTGCGATCCCGGGCCTGCGTGCATCCGTGGCAGCGCATGCCGACGGCCCGGAGGCCCCGTTTTACCTAGGCATCTGCTCGCTGCTCACGGGCGACGCGGCTGCGGGCGTGAAGGATCTGCAATCGGTAATCGATGCGGGCAACAAGCAGTACCTCGAACAAGCTCGATACTATTTAGCGAAAGCGCTGCTTGGAAAAGGTGATGTTCCGGGCGCGCGGGCGCAACTCGAAAAGGTCATCGACATGCATGAGGGTCTGGAGCGACAATCCAGGTCTCTGCTCCACCAAATTGTTGGAGGCGCCGTCAGGACGAAATAGGAGGCCGAACTCAGGCCTTCGCGGCGGCAGGCGTTTGGAAAGGCTCATCGCCGCTCCCGCCGTAAATTCTTGGAACCTTGGCGCCCATCGGCCGAAGGTAGGCGGAGAGCTGGCCGCGGTGATGGATGGAATGGCTCTGCATCAGGCCGGTATAAACGATTGCGGGGAAATTGAAAACTCCTCGAAAGTCGATTGTTCGGGTCAACTGATCGCCTTTGAGTGAGGCTAGATCGGCAGTCGCTTTGGCGAAATTCTCGTCGAACCAGTTGACCACATCCTGCGGGGTCTTAATCGTTTCCGGCATGGACCCGCCCGGTTCGAATTTGCCGGCTACGATGCCATTCACGAAATAGCAATCGGCCGATGCGATATGCCAGGCAAGTTCCAGCGCGCCCATCGAGTTCGGGTGCGGCTTCCAGTCGCACTTGTCGGCCGGAATCGCGGCGATCACGCGGCTCGTTGTCTTGTGTTCGTTTTGAAGCTGGGGAAGATAAACCTGATTGAGAAGGAATTCAGCCTGTTCGTTGTTCATCCCCGCAATTTAGCACATCAGCGGTAGAAGTAGTTGGCGACTTGCTCCGCCACGCGGCCGATGGCGTCTTCAAGATAAGCGCCCGTGCCATAGTGATGGGCGGTGAAAACGGAGATCACGACGTTGCGGTTCTGGCTCTCGAGTATCCCGACGTCATTGCCGATGTGCGGCAGAAAATCGCCCGTCTTGTGGGGAACGCGGAAGCCGGTGACGTATTTCGGCAATCGGGAACTATAGACTTGGCCGCGCATCATCTGTAACATTAGATCGCTCGATTTCTTGCTGACCGCCTGGCCGCGCTCCAGCATCTCCAGCAACCGTCCCATATCGCGCGGCGAGGAGAGGCCGAACGGCGTCTTGCCGTCCGTGTGAAACTGCACCGATGACGGAGCGGCGCGCAACGCCTTGAACCAGGCATCCGCCGTTCCGGTGGCGCGGGTGTTCTTCAAACCGAGCGACTGCGCCAGTCGATTCACCGGCTCCGTGCCGCCGACCTTGTCGAACATCAGGTCCGTGGCCGTATTGTCGCTCACGATGATCATCAGCGTTAACAGATCTTTGACGGTCAGCACCGCGCCGGGATCCAGCGAGCGGATGATTCCGGTGCCGGGGCGTTTGTCGGATTCTTTCAGAGTGATCTTATCCTCGAGCGTGAACTTGCCGGCTTCAATCTGGCGGAACGCTTCCACCATCAGGGGGATTTTGATGACACTCATGGTGTCCATCTGTTTGTCGGCGTCGATGGCTATCTCTTCGCCGGTTTCGAGGCATTTGATGTAGATGCCCCAGTCGGCGTTAATGGATTTGGCGATGCGCTCGATGTTTCCTTGGAGGCGCGCGAGAGGTTGGGCGGAAGCGGAGGCCAAGAGCAACACGGTCAGGAATGCCGACGCTATGGAACGGTGATATTTCACATGGATGAAGATATCATGCCGCCCCGGACCGTCGCGCACCTACCGGCCGCGGCTACGGCTTGGGTGTCTCTTTTTTCGCCGCGGTGTAATCGATCGTCAACCGTTTGGCGATTTTGTCCGCCACGTCCGCGCTTGCGCCCAGGAACTTACCGCCCAAGCTCTCCGCGGTCGCGGACCAGATGACGTCGCCATCTTTGCCAACCAGCCGGACTGTTGCCATCGCTTCGTGCTTCCGTTCCAGAGTGTGACGGCTTTCGTTTTCACCGATGCTCAAGCTGCCGGAGCGGCTGCTGGCGCTGGAACTCACGTTCCTGGTGCTTCCGGATGTGCCGCCGCTCAATTGCGAATGTGCGTTGATGCCTTCGGAAGACTGAAAGGAATCGGTGAATATTTCATCGGAGCCGGAGCCCTTCAAAGTCGCATCGGCCTTATCCTCATCTTCGGTGATAACGAATATCTTGGATCTTTGCAGGCTGGTCATCAGCAGATCGCGGATCTGCAGCGCTGAGTCGCCGCCGGTGAGGATATCGACGTAAATGCGGTGCACCTTCGCGAGCTTCCCACTCGATTCATCCTCGGCCGGCTTTTCTTCAAAAGGGTGGCCGGCCAACAACATCAGAGCAAAGAAGAGCGCCGCCATATTTTATCCTTTGCCGGCCTTGCGTGCATCGTCGTCCTGGAATTCCACCTTGCGCCCGGTGCGCGCTTCCAAACTCACCAGCAGGGAACGAATGTCCGCTTTCTCCACCTTGAAGATCATGGCTTGCTGGCGATCGTCGTCATCAGCATAGCCAACGGTAAGGAAGTGTTGCCGCGATTTGGAAAGCAGGAACAGCGGAGAGATCAGCACCGCCGCGAGAACGCGCCGGTCCACCTTCTGGCCGTATTCGATCAGGTTGATCTTGTCATATGGGACGCGCCAACTGGCCTTCTTCGAGTAAAACACCAGGAATTGCTCGTCGACAGCGGCCACTGTTCCCGAACAACCTTCGGGAATCTTCGAGATGGTCCCGCCCACGTATTGCGCATGCCCGCCAGATCCTCCCGCCGACACGATGCAGGCGAGGAAACAAAGAACAGCCAATTTGGGCGGCATAATTGAAATAGTAGGTCCATCCGCTCCAAATTCTCACCATGTTTTCAAGAAGCACGGGACTGGATGAAATGCGGCCGCGGACAAAGGAATGCCGCGGCCGGCGGTGCACTACGCAGGCTGCCGGCATGGTCACCAGAAACATCGACGGCACCACAAATGACATAAGCCACAATGTCGACGCGGCCGGCATTGAACAGCATGCTGGGCTTGTGTCCCCGCAACGAGACCAGCGGCGGCAAGGTGCTGAACCGGCGGACTCCCAAAGTCGTCAACCCCGCCAAAACCGCATTCCGCCAAGCGGCCAGCGCACTACTCCGTAGGTCGAAGTTACCTCCGCGCCCAATATCGCCGTTGGCGGACCAGACTGGAGCACCCAAGGCCATCACAGCCATGGCGCCACGTTGACAAAGGCACCGAGTATTACGAGCAGCGCCACCGGGAACAGCAGATCGGGCTTCTTTTCAAACGCGCCAAACAGCTTGGTTTACAAGTAGTTTCGCCCACTCCTGTCCAAACCTGACGCAGAGGTGGTTTCTGGACAGTGCGTACGCCACGTTAAGTTAGCGCTTATGGGGTCCGCCCCACACCGCTACACCGTCACCCAACCCTGCTTCTTCGAACTCTCCAACACCTTCTCCAGCAGCACCATCCCCCACAATCCGTCCTCAAACGTCGGATATTCCACCGCCGCCGACGCGTCCGACACTTTCGCGTAAAAGCGCTTGAACACCTGCTTGTGCGTATCGTCGTAGCCTTCGCTGTGTCCGCCCGGCAGATCGGCATACGCAGCCGCCTTCGGGTACAGCAGCGATGGATCTTTCACGATCGATTGATTTGGCGCATTCCGCTGTCCGATCCACAGCTCATCCGGTCGCTCCTGATTCCACGACACGCCGCTCTTGGTTCCATAAATGTCGAACGTGAACATGTTCTTCCGCCCGGCCGACATCTGGCTCACCGTGAACATGCCGCGCGCGCGATCTCCTAAGTGCAACATCACCCCGCCGAAATCCTCCGTGTCGATGGGCGCCGCTTCATAATCGTCAGGCTGCGGAGTTTTGCCGGAAAATGTCTCGACCGACCCCTTCGGCTTCTTGCGCGTCTTGTGAAACGTCGCCAACTCGGCGCACAGGCGCGTAATCCGCAACCCGGTCAAATGCTGAATCATGTCCATCCAGTGCGACCCGATGTCGCCCATCGCCCGTAGCGCCCCGTTGGCCTTCGAATCGACGCGCCAATTCCAATCGGTGTCATACAGCAGCCAATCCTGCGAGTAGGTTCCTTGCGCGATCAGTATTTCCCCCAAGTCGCCGGCTTCGATCATGCGGCGGATCTGCTGGACCACGGGATAGTAACGGAGGTTGTGCTGGATGCAATTAGCCAGGCCTTTCTTTCCCGCCAGATCCACCAGTTCGCGTGCCTCGCCGGAAGTCATGGTGAACGGCTTCTCGCACAGCACGTGCTTGCCGGCCGTGAGCGCCGCTTTGCACATGGGATGATGCAGCGCGTTGGGCGTCAGAATGTGCACGGCCTGGATTTCGGAATCCTGCAGCAGCGTCTCATAGTTCCCGGTGGTCCGGTCGACGCCGATGCTTTCACCGAACTGCCGGGCTTTCTCGCCGCTCGAGGCGGCTACGGCCGCGATCTCCACGTTGCCCAGCCGCCGGACGTTTTCAGCGTGGACTTTGCCCATGAATCCGGTGCCGATAATAGCGGTTTTCAGTTTCTTCATAACGTGAATTTTCCTTTGTGTCGATACTTAGAGTGAAGTGAATTGGTAAACTGAGATTCTACCGGAATGCGCGTCAGGATACGACTCAGCCACGGTCCCCGAATCCAGGCGAAGAATCGCAAGAACCAGCACGTCGCATTGGCGCTGGCTTCGCTGCTCACTCCCGCGGCCGTCACCGCATGCGTCCTGGCCTTCTGGAGGCTGACCGCCGATTTCAATGCAACCGGCGCATTCCCCATCTCGAGCGGGCTCTTCTCGCATTGGCTGGTGTGGCTTGCGGGCGCCGCCGCATTGCAGCTCGCTTCCATCCTTCTGAACCGCTATGGAAACTCACAACCCGTTCTCCGTAAATCTGTAAAGGAGCCGGAACAGGAGCTGGTCAACTCCGGTTCCACCACTAGCGCTCTTTAGTACTGTGGCAGTGCGCCACACTCTGTGACTTTCCAGACCATTTTTCGCGGGTTTCCATTGCACAGTACGCTCCGGAGAGCCGTCTTTCCCGCCAAATCAGAAATGCGGAAACTTTGGCTGGCTTCGTGCATCTAGTTTTGTAGAGAAACGCTAAGCGTTCGAAAGACACTACTGAAAGTGGAATTAGCGTCGAGGAGTAGAGACATGCCGGTCACAAGAATCGGAGCGATGTTGCAACCAGCCCTGGTGAGAACCGCATCCGCCGTCGCGGATACGAGCTCGACACTAGTGGATCGTCTGCAAGCATTCTTCGGCAAAACCATTCGGGCGTCCGAGGAAACCGCGGATCTTCTGGTAGCGCTCCTGTCGCCCGCGTCGGTTATGGCTCTAGTACTAGGTTTATGGCGGCTCACGGCCGACCTGGACTGGACCGGATCGTTTCTCATCTCGAAGGGATTTTTCTCGCACTGGCAGGTTTGGATTGCGCTGGCGTTCGCTCTTAAACTCGGCGCGTCCGCAGTGGCGCCTTTCTCCGCGAAAGCGCGCGCGAATCGCGAAAATTCGTAGGGAGCAGTGCCGCCTTCTGATATTCTGAATCTAAGCAGGCGGTCACTCCATGTCATTTAGAAATCGAGCGGGGGGCGTCTTTTACGTGCCCGGTTTCCCGAGGGGCGTCAAGTGGCTGCTGATCGGCAATGTCGCTGTCTTCATTATCGGTTTCTTTGCTCAGCTCCTCCAGTTGGACAGACCCCTAAGCTATCTGGCGCTCACGCCCACGCTGGTTGCAAGAGGATACCTCTGGCAGTTGGTCACCTACCTGTTCCTCCACGGCGGGTTCGGACACATTATTTGGAACATGCTGGCGCTCTGGATGTTCGGGGCGGATTTGGAAAGCGTGTGGGGCACCCGCAAATTCATTCGCTTTTATTTCTATTGCGGAATCGGCGCCGGCATTTGCGTCGTCCTGGCCAACTACATCCTCCCTTGGGGCGATCCGGCGAGAGGGACCATCGGAAGCTCCGGCGCGATTTTCGGGATTCTGCTGGCCTACGCGATGATGTATCCCACTAGAACTATCCTGTGGGCCTTCCTGATTCCGAT
>CATPCJ010000151.1 GCA_955652915.1 uncultured Bryobacteraceae bacterium | reverse complement strand
GTAAGTCTCGGCTGCCCCAAGAACCTGGTGGACACCGAAGTCATGATGGGGCAACTGGTCGAGCGCGGCCATCAGCTTACGCCCGATCCGGGGGATGCCGACGTCTTGGTGGTGAATACGTGCAGCTTTATCGATCCGGCCAAGCAGGAATCGGTCGACACGATACTCGAGATGGCTGAGTTTAAGAAGTCCGGCAAGGCGCGCAAGTTGATTGTCGCGGGTTGCCTGGTGGAGCGGTATCGCGCCCAGATTCAGCAGGACATTCCGGAAGTGGATGCCGTGCTGGGGACCAACGAGCTCGACACCATCGTCGCGCTTTGCGAGAACGGCGAAGTGGCGGCGAATCCCTTCGAGCCGTATCTGTATCACGATCTAACGCCTCGGGTTCTTTCCACGGCGCGCCACTATACATATATCAAGATTGCCGAGGGTTGCGATCATCCGTGCTCCTTTTGTGTGATCCCGCAATACCGCGGGGCGTTTCGCAGCCGCCGTTTTGAGTCGGTGGTGGTGGAAGCAACGCGAATGTTCGCGCAAGGCGTGCGGGAGATCAATTTGATTGGACAGGACACCACGTCTTACGGCGAGGACCTGGGAATCAAGGACGGGCTGGCGCAATTGATGGCGCGGTTGGCGCGGATCGAAACACCGTTTGAGAAATGGATTCGCTTTCTCTATTGCTATCCCAATCGCATCACGCAAAAGCTGTTGGACACGATCGCGGAACACAAGGCGCTGGTGAAATATATCGACATGCCGCTGCAGCACGCCAGCTCCGCCATGCTGAAGCGGATGAAGCGCGGCTCGCATGGCGATTTCTTCCTGAAGCTGCTGGAAAAAATCCGTGCAACCATTCCCGGCGTCGCTATTCGGACCAGCATGATCGTCGGATTTCCAGGAGAAACCGAGGCGGACTTCGAGATTCTGTGCGATTTTGTCAAGGCTGCGAATTTAGACCGGCTGGGCGTGTTTTCTTACTCCGATGAAGAGACCAGCGCCAGCTTTCACTTGGATGGGAAGGTGGATGCGCGCACCATCTATAACCGCAAGCGCAAGCTGATGGCCCTGCAACGCCGGGTTTCGCAGGCTCGGAATCGCAAAATGGTCGGCCAGGAAGTCGACGTTCTGGTGGAAGGGCCGTCCGAAGAAACCGACCTGCTGTGGCAGGCGCGCATGTCCACGCAAGCTCCCGAGATCGATGGAATCTGCTACATCAACGATTTCGGCGATGTGCCGCCGGGTAAGGGCGAGATCCGGCGAATGCGCATCACGGAAGCGCACGATTACGACTTGATCGGCGGGTTGATCGATTCGCCGCGCGGCGCCGTGCCCATGAAGGCTGAACTTTTTCCCATCCTCGCCGCGACACGATGAAGTGCCCGATCTGCAAAAAAGAAATAACTCCCGCGAGCGAGTACTCTCCATTTTGCAGCGAGCGTTGCAAGATTATCGATCTTGGCAACTGGGCCAGCGAAAAGTACGTTATCTCCACGCCGATCCAACCTGGGGAAGAACCACCCGAATTGCATGACGATGACGGCGAAAGCGGATGATTGCTCGTTCGACGTGGCGCGGCCTCTCAGGCTGCTGCATCGAGACTCGTCTCGATGCTCCGGCGGGGAAAGAGCCTCGAGACGAGTCTCGAGGCCGCAGACAGGAGTGTCCGCGCCACGTCTTGAAGGTTGGAGGCGCCCTCGAATCCTTTGCGAGTAACTGAAAAAGTTGTGGTGGCGCGCGTCATTGCTACCTGGTTTGGGTGCGGCTACGTTCCTATCGCTCCGGGGACCGCAGGTTCGCTGGCCGCAATCGCCATCGCATTTGCACTGCACGTCTATGCCGGATCGGGCCGTGTTACTTTCCTGATCCTCAGCGGCATTCTGCTGATCCCCGGAATTTGGGCGGCCGGCGTGGTGGCAAGGGAAGAGGGGAAAAAGGATCCGCGCCTGGTTGTGGTGGACGAGGTGATCGGCCAGTTGGTCACTCTAGCGGGAGCGTCCACGCTGAATTGGAAAAGCTGGCTGGCGGCCTTTCTGTTTTTTCGCATCCTGGATATATGGAAGCCTCCTCCGGTACGGCAGCTCGAGCGCTTACCATCGGGCACCGGCATCGTCGCGGACGACGTGATGGCTGGTGTTTATGGCGCGCTTGCTATATTCGTATTAGACCGGTTGCGGTTTTTTTAATATGGCATCGAAGAAAGAATCGAACGGCCGCCCTCAAATTTCCAATGTAAGTCCGGAGGCGGCCATTCCCGGCGGGGAATTGCAAATCCGCGGGGCCGGGTTGGCGCGGGCCGAGAAGCCGCGCGTCACCATCGGCGATGTGGACGCTCCCATAGTCATTGGATCGGATTCGTACGTCATTGTTCGCGTGCCCGAAGGCGCTTCGGCGGGTGAGTTGATTGTAGCCGCCGGCGACCAAGCCAGCCGGGCGTGGACGTGCGACATCGGCATTCAGATCGCCGACAATTTGCATCCGGTTGGAAATCCCGCTGTCGACGCGTTCGGCAATATCTATGTGACGTTCAGCGGGTCGCGCGGTCAGAAAACGCCGGTCTCGGTTTATAAGATCGATCTCAACTACACGCCCAAGCCGTTCGCCAGCGACATAATGAACGCCACTGGCTTGGCCTTCGACAGGGAAGGAACGCTGTACATTTCCAGCCGCTACGACGGCACCGTGTACCAGGTGACGGCGTCGGGCAGCATGTCGGTGTTCGTGGAGGGGATGGGGGTCGCGACCGGAATGGCCTTTGATGCCGACGAGAATTTATACGTCGGCGATCGCAGCGGAACTATTTTCAAGATCAGCCGCTCACGTCAGATCTACGTCTTCGCCACGCTGGAGTCTTCCATCGCCGCTTACCATTTCGCATTTGGAAATGACGGCTATCTGTACGTCACCGGCCCCACCACATCGAGCTTCGATTCGGTGTATCGCGTATCGCCCGCGGGCGAACTGGAAACTTACTATCGCGGCCTGGGCCGTCCGCAGGGCATCGCTTTCGATGCCGAGGGGCGTCTTTATGTGGCCGGGTCGCTGGGTGGGCGCCGCGGTGTGGTGCGTTTCGATCACGACAATAATCCGGAATTGTTTCTTTCCGGACCTGGCATCGTCGGCCTGGCATTCACTCCTTCCCGCGCGATGCTGGTCACCACCAACAGCGCGCTCTATCGCGCTGACGTCGGAATCGCCGGCAAACCACTTCCGTAATGCCGGACGCGGAAATCATCGCGATCGGCTCCGAGCTTCTGACGCCTCAGAAGATCGACACCAATTCTCTTTACTTGACGGATCAGCTCAACGCGTTGGGCGTGGAAGTTGTTCGCAAGACCGTTGTCGGCGACGAGCGCGAGCGCCTGATGGATACGATCCTGGGCGCCGTGGCGCGATCCCAAATTATTGTTCTGACTGGCGGCCTGGGCCCGACCGAAGACGACCTCACTCGCGACGCGGTTGCCTCCGCGCTGGGACGCTCCATGATTTTCCACCCGGAGATCTGCGAATGGCTGGAAGCGCGATTCAAAAGCTTCGGGCGCACGATGGTGGAAATCAACCGGCGTCAGGCTTACATTATCGAGGGCGCCGAAGTTATGCCCAACGATCGCGGCACAGCGCCGGGCCAGTGGATCGCGCACGACAAAGTGATCCTGATGCTGCTGCCAGGACCGCCGAATGAGCTGAAGGCGATGTTCCAGAAACAGTGCTTGCCGAGGCTTGAAAAGTTGCTGCCGCCGCAGGTGCTGCGAATGCGGCTATTCCGCGTGGTGGGCATGCCCGAATCCGATCTCGACCAATTGATTGCGCCGGTCTATACCCGATACACGAATCCCGTGACAACCATTCTTGCCGTCTCCGGCGAGATCCACGTGCATTTGCGGGCGCGCTGTTCCACCGCGGATGAGGCGGAGGCGCTGCTCGACGAAGTCTGCGCTCAAATCGAGCCGCTGTTGGGCGATCGGATCTACTCGCGGAATGGCGATTCGCTCGAAAAGGTGATCGGCGTTTTGCTGCACTCCAGGCATGCCTTCCTGAGCGTGGCCGAAAGCGCCACCGGTGGGTTATTGGGCGGGCGCATCACGGCTGTGCCTGCCTCCTCCGATCATTTCCTGGGCGGGTTTCTTACCTATTCGGATGAGATGAAGACTAAACTGCTGGGCGTGCCCGCGGATTTGATCGAACAGCACACCGCTGTGAGCGAACCGGTGGCGCGAGCGATGGCGGAGGGCGCCAAACAGCGGACTGGCTCGGATTACGCGCTGTCGGTCACGGGCTACGCCGGACCGGATGGCGAGAATGTCGGACTGATGTTTATCGGCCTGGCATCGCCGGACGGCTGCGAAGTGCGCCGCGTCCAACTGCCTGGGGACCGCGAACGTGTGCGAGTTTTCTCCACGAATATCGCGTTGGATTTTTTGCGGCGAAAATTGCTGGCGCCAGATGGGCACAAATAAAATTTTGTGGGGCAGGTTGGCAACCTGTCGCCGATTGTTAATCGGCCTTTCGCTATGCTCCTTCATCGCAACTTGCGACGTTCTTATCCGTGACGCAACGGTTATAGATGTCGTCAAGGGCACGCGCGTACACAAATGTTCCGTTCTGATTCACGATGACAAAATAACCGCTGTAGGGGCTGGGCTGGCTGCGCCGAAGCGCGCAATCATCATCGAGGGGGCCGGAAAATTCGTCATTCCAGGCCTGTGGGACATGCATGTTCAACTTCGAGGACGCGAGCAGCTGCCGGTGTATCTCGCCCATGGCGTCACGGGAGTACGCGATATGGGCAGTGAGCTGGCGCGGGTGAAAGCCTGGCGGGCTTCAATCGATAAGGCCGAAGTTTTGGGGCCGCACATCGAAACCTGCGGTCCGTTGATAGACGGATTTCCGTCCGACGATCCAAAGCTGCCGGTTGTCATGGTTCGGAGTCCAGCCGAAGCGCGCAGCACGTTTGACAAGCTGGATGACCAGCAGGTGGATTTCATTGGGGTGCGATTACGCTTACCGCGCGAAGCCTACTTCGCGCTCATCGAACGCGCTCGCAAGTATTATTCGCACGTGGCCGGTCCGGTTCCGGCGACAGTGAGCGTGCTGGAGGCCATCGATGCGCGACAGAAAAGCATCGACCAAATGTCCGGCATCTCGCTGGCTTGTTCCACTGAAGAGAGAAGGCTGCGGGCGCCTCGTGCCTTGGCGATCGACCAGGGCGATGCGGACGCGGTCCACCAAGCCGAGGTAGTGGCGTTCGAGACTTTCAGCGCGCAGAAAGCAGACTCCTTGTTTGAGCGCATGGCGCGCTTTGAGACGCGCTCGGTTCCATCGTTGGTGAGACTGCGCGGGTCGCCGGATTTTAAGGGACTGTACGAGAAACTGGTTCAAGTGCTGCTCCGGATGCAAAACGCAGGCGTCGTTGTCATGGCGGGCAGCGGCAGTGGACCCGCGGGCACGCATCCGGGGGCAGAACTTCATGAAGAATTGGAGTTGTTGGTGGCAGCAGGTTTGACGCCCGCACAGGCACTCCGAGGCGTTACCTCCGAGCCCGCAAAGTATTTCCGCGCCGAAGAATCACTGGGTCAAGTGCAGGCGGGGAAAGTGGCGGACCTGGTTCTGCTGGATGCCGATCCGCTCAGCGACATTCGGAATACGCGCAAGATCGACGCTGTCGTTATGGGCGGGAAAGTTCTCGCGAAGGCGAAGCTAAACGCGCTAAAGAATCCGGCGGCTCGTGACGCGGTGCGAAAATAGAAGTGGCCATGCCGTTTCAAATCTTTGAAGCCGAGTCGAAAAGCATTCTCAGCAAAACAACCGGATTCATTGCTCAAGCAGGCTTTTCCCACTCTCTAACGCCGGCGCGCAATTGCACCTTCGGTTGTACCTATTGCTACGTGCCGACCATGGGAATTTATGGAGGACTGAAGCCGGAGGATTGGAGGCGCTGGGGCCAGTTCACAACATTCAAATCCAATGCGCCTGAACTTTTGCGCCGGCAGTTGGGACCGGATCAAGTAATTTATTGTTCTCCGTTAGTCGACCCCTATCAACCTGCTGAAGAACAGATAGAAGCCATGCCGCGCATCTTGGATGAAGTGCTGGCGCGCCCACCAAAGACCTTTGTGATTCAGACCAGGGGCCCGCTTATCCTGCGCGATCTTGCGAAATTGGTGGAGTTGTCTCGATCGACTCACCTGCGCGTCAGCTTTTCGCTCACCACGAATCGCGAGGACGTTCGCAAGATTTTCGAGCCGCATTGCTCGACGATCGCGTGCCGCATCGAGACCATGCGGCGGTTGCGGGATGCCGGTATCGATACGTTCGCCACGTTGGCGCCGCTGTTACCGTGCAATCCTGAAAAACTGGCTGGGATGGCACTCGAAGTGACGGAGCGAAACATAATCGGCGATGCGCTGCACGTCCGCGCTGTAAAGCCCCGCGGCGCAACGACACGCGAGACTGCCATTACCGTCAGTGAGCGGCACGGGGTTTCTGATTGGCTGGATCCTGCATTTCAGAAAAGTATTGCAGCGCGCATTGACCGCACGTGTACGAGCGCCGGCCGCCAGTTCGGAACCGGTCCGGAAGGTTTTCGATGGCTGACACAATAGTGGCTAGTCCTGTTTTGGAGCGCCTGGGCATCGAGCCGGTGAATTCAGGCGCCTGCGGAAAGGAATGGATACATTCTTCAGGCGGATCGACGATCGTCTCCATCAATCCCGCCACCGGCCAAGAGCTGGCAAGCGTACGCCTGGCCACTGCGGAAAATTACGAGACTGTTGTTGCGCAATCCATTGAGGTGTGGGAACGATGGCGGATGCTGCCCGCTCCCAAGCGTGGGCAGATCGTGCGTGAAATCGGCGACGAGCTACGCCTGTTCAAGGACGATCTCGGCATGCTGGTGACGCTCGAGATGGGGAAAATTCTCGCCGAGGGAAAAGGCGAAGTACAGGAAATGATCGACATCGCGGATTTCGCCGTCGGCCTCTCCCGTCAACTCTACGGACTTACCATGGCGAGCGAGCGCCCGCAACATCGCATGTACGAGCAGTGGCATCCGCTCGGACTGGTCGGCGTGATTTCGGCCTTCAATTTTCCGGTGGCGGTATGGTCCTGGAACGCGCTGCTGGCGGCCGTGTGCGGCGATTGCGAGCTGTGGAAGCCTTCTTTGAAGACCCCACTCACGGCAATTGCGGTGCACAAAATCTGCGATCGTGTGCTCGATCGTCACGGCTGGCGCGGAGTTTTCAGCCTCCTGATCGGTGAGGATTCCATCGTTGGCGCACGCATGTTGGAGGACCATCGCTTCCCGCTCATCAGCGCCACAGGCTCTTGCCGAATGGGCCGCATAGTCGCCAAAACGGTGGCTACCCGGCTCGGCCGCACACTTCTAGAGCTAGGCGGCAACAACGGCACACTCGTGATGAATGATGCGAATCTCGACCTCGCGCTCCG
>CATPCJ010000150.1 GCA_955652915.1 uncultured Bryobacteraceae bacterium | reverse complement strand
GCCCGCAGGAAAATGAGGGGAGCAGGAGCGCTTGCGGCCACGCGTACAAAATGGCGGTCACTCGCGCTGCCGGGTTTGGCTTGCCAGGAATCCGGATCGGGCACAGTGTCACCCTTCGCGAAACTGGCGGTGACATCCGCGATCGGCTGCGTCCCCATGTCCCACTTCATCGCGTTGGGTCCGCTTGCCAATTGAGCCGCGGCGGCACGGGCCCGCTCCAATCCCCGATCTGTTCCATCGAGCTGGATCGCAGCGTTGAGAGCAGCCGCATCGGCGAAGGCTTGGAGCTCGCTCTTGATCACATACATGCGCCCGACATCGATCCCCAGGGCCGCGAGCGCCATTAAGATCGCCAAAACGATGCAGGTAACGATCAGGACGAAGCCCTGTTGAGACTTGGCAGCCGACACAATCCCTCATTCTGTTAATCGGCTGGGTCTGCCAAATTCGTTAGTGGAGCTTGGGGACTGGGGACTAGGGTCTGGGGGCTCGGGTCTGTTTCCCCAGTCCCCGGCCCCCAACTCACTCATACCGCAGCGCCACCATCGGATCCACCTTAGTCGCACGGCGCGCCGGCACGTAACTCGCAACCAGCGCGACAGTAGTGAGGATGAGTGCCACGACGAGAGAAGTTGCAATATCCCAGGATTTCACCCCATACAACATACTTCCTAGGAATCGCGTGAGCACCAGCGACGCCGCGAGCCCGGCTAGCAAGCCCCAGCCGGTCAAAGTTGCTCCCTGCGCCAGCACCATTCGAAGCACGTCCCGGCGCCGCGCGCCCAGCGCTATCCGAATTCCCAACTCACGGGTGCGCAGGCTCACCGCATAAGCGATTACTCCATAGATCCCGACTGCGGCCAGCAACAACGCCAATGCTCCGAAGAGACCCAGCAGCGCCAGCGTGAAGGATCGCTCGGCCAGCGATGCTCCCAGATATTCTTCCATCGGCTTCACATCAAATATAGGTTGCGTTTTGTCCGCCGCGAGAAATGCCGCGCGAGCCGCGCCCTCCAGCCGCCGCGGATCGATCGTCGTGCGCGCCACCAGCAGATAACTGAAATTCAAATTCTGCGCCTGAGGAATATATACCGCGATGTTCGGAATGCGATCCAACCCGTACTGGCGGACATCCCCAACCACTCCGATCACCGTGGCCCAGGGCTTACTGTCGTCGCGCCCGCCCAGTTGGATGTGTTTGCCGATCGGATCCTGCCCCGCGAATTGCGACCGGGCGCAAGACTCGCTGATGATAATAACCTGTGGCCCACCCGGCCGGTCCTGGTCCGTAAACGCGCGCCCGCGAAGCAGCGGAATGCGCATCACATGGAAATAATCCGGGGATACCGAATAACGATCCGGCGATGGGGCCTGGGCGGGGTTCGGTAATCGCCGGTCTTCAATGTGGAGGCCCGCCCGATCGAATGAACCGCTCAGCGGAAGCGTGCTGACCATGGCAACGTTCTCGATACCGGGAGTCGCGCGTAACCGATCCGATACTTCTTTGAAATAGCCAAGTTGAGCTTCCGCCATCCGATAGCGAGTTCCGTAGACATACGTCGATACCGTCAAAACATGGTGCGGATCGAAACCGGAGTTCACATTCAGCAGGTGCAGAAAGCTATTGCCGAGCAATCCGGCTCCCACCACCAGGACGAACGCCAGCGCCAGTTCCACGGAAACCAGAACATTGCGAAGACCATGCCGGCCGCTTCCCTCGGTGGACTTTCCGGCGTCCTTGAGGGTATCGATCAAGTCAATCCTCGACGCGCGAATAGCGGGCGCCAAACCAAATAACACACCCGCGACGATGCTGGACGCCAAGCCGAACAGCAGCACCGGCACATCCATCGTGACCTCTTTCACCCGTGGAATTTCCCGCGGACCCAGCGACGCCAGCAGCGCGGTTCCCCATACCGCCAGAATCACGCCCAAGGCGCCACCGGCAATAGCCAGCGCAAGATTTTCAGTCAACAACTGGCGCACGATTCGATGCCGTCCGGCTCCCAGCGCCGTGCGCAACGCCATCTCTTTCGAGCGCCCGGTGGCGCGCGCCAGCAGGAGGTTCATCACGTTCGCGCAGGCGATCAGCAGAACGAACCCAACCGCGCCCAGCAGCACCCACAGCGCCGTCCTTACCGGACCCACCAGGTGATCCTGAAGCGGCGTCACCAGCACACCGGCTTTGGGATCATAGTCCGAAGGATGTTCGCCCACAATTCCGTGCATGATGGTATTCAATTCCGCGCTGGCCGATTCCGACGCAACCCCAGGCTTCAGCCGGGCGACCAGGTGCAGATGTTGGCAGCCGCGGCAGGAGCTTGGTCCGTTGAGCTCATAGCCCAGCGGCGCGAACATCTCCCGCGCGTTGTCGGTCTTCGAAAGCGATAGGGGCTGGAAGTTCGCCGGCAACACGCCCACGATGGTGAAGGTGGATTCGTTGAGCCGTACCTTGCGTCCGATCACCGCCGCATCGCCACCGAAGCGGCGCTGCCAGAGGCCATGACTCAAGATCATTACGCGCGACTGGGTGGCCCGATCCTCTTCCGGCCGGAATGTCCGCCCGAGCTGCATGTTCACTCCCAGCGTGTCGAAGAAATCGTAGTTGACGCGCAGGCCGTTGATCAACTCCGGAGACTCCTGCTCGACTAAAGCGCTGCTCCAGGCCCGAAAGAGGGACATACGCTCGAAGGAGTGACTGCGAAGCCTCCAGTCGTAGGTAGTGGTGAAGTCGACGGTGACCGGTCGAATTGATTCGGACCCGGCTTGGGCCAGCATCACCAGCCGATCGGGCTGGCGATACGGTAGCTGATTCAGCAGCACCGCCTTCACCACGCTAAATATGGCTGTGTTCGCGCCGACGCCGAGAGCCACGGTGAAGATTGCCATCGCGGTAAAGCCGGGATTCTTGGCGAGTCCACGGAAGGCGTATTTCAGATCCTGGATTATGGTTTTCATAGAATCCTGGGTTCCGGTGCAACTGGGGTGCCATCAAAAGACGTTGTGTCGAGAAGGGTTTCCTTGGTGCGGCCGCTTATGGGAGTGCCCGTTTTCCGAAACACTAGTACCGGAATCGAACAGTGAAGTACTAGCCGAATAGAAGAATCTTTACACATGCCCCCGAACCTTACCGGAAGATTGCGGGTTCTTATTATCATGAGATCGCGCTTTTTCGAATGGGTCCCAGGCTTGATCCTGGCCGCGCTTCTATTATTGATCTCGAATGTAGATCGCCTGGCGCCGCTACTCTTCAAACCTTAGGTTCACCCCGAGCCTCCAGCCCCTAGTGAGTCATCGCGTAGACGATATAGTTCACACCCACGCGGATCGCGAGGCCGGAAAATTTCTCCGGATAATACGCGTCATCGGCCCATTCCCAGGCGTCGCCCAGGTCGGAGTTATAAGAGATCGCCACCATGATT
>CATPCJ010000149.1 GCA_955652915.1 uncultured Bryobacteraceae bacterium | reverse complement strand
TATCAATCGAAGGACGGATCTTTGCGCGCTAACGGCCGCGATATCACGCTGCCGGACGGCAGGAAACTGTTCCTGGGCTCCACCGGCACGGGCGCGCCGGGCGAGGAAAAGAAGGACGAAAAGAAATAGGCTACCGCTGAGGTTGTCAAAATGAGCTATCGATCTTTCCTGTTCGTAGGCGCGTTGACCCTGACATTCACAGCGTTTCTCCCTGCCCAGACGCGGCTGAAGGACGTCAAATTAAGAAGCTGGACGGTTCCCCGTACACCGGATGGGAAACCCGATTTGCAGGGCGTTTGGACGAACGCCACTATCACCCCGTTGGAGCGGCCCAAAGATTTGGCCGCCAAACCAACCATGACCGACGCCGAAGCGGCGGCTTATGAAAAGGCGAATGCGGAAGAGCTGCAGAAGCAAGATGGCCAGTCCGATGGCCCGCTGATTGCCGCCGCCGGTTCTTCCGGTACGGGCGGCTACAACGTGTTGTTTGTCGATCGCGGAACGGAACTGGCTCGAGTGGACGGCGTGAAGCGGACCTCGCTGGTCGTCGATCCAGCCGATGGCAAAATTCCTCCCATGACGCCCGAGGCGCGGCAGCGGATCGCCGGCATGATGCGGAGCTTCAACAATTACGACAGCGTAAAAACCCGTCCCCTGTCTGAGCGATGCCTCATCGGGTTTGGTTCAACTTCGGGTCCGCCCATGCTTCCGGTGTTGTACAACAACAACTACCAGATCGTCCAGACGCCCGATCACGTGATGATTCTGGTGGAGATGGTGCACGACGCGCGGATCGTCCGCATGAATGCGACGCATGCTCCTCCAACCGTTCGCCAGTGGTTGGGGGATTCCATCGGCCACTGGGACGGCGACACGCTGGTGGTGGACACTACGAACTTTACGGACCAAACGCGGTTCCGGGGATCGTCGGAGAACCTGCACGTGATCGAGCGCTTCACGCGGGTTGATCCAAGCACGATTCTGTACCGGGTTACCATCGACGACCCCTCCACGTTCTCCAAGATTTGGACGGCGGAATATCCGTTTGTGGCGACGAAGGGTCCGGTTTATGAGTACGCTTGCCATGAAGGCAATTACGCGATGACGGATATTCTGGGCGGGGCGCGGAAGGCGGACGAGGAGCGGAAGAAGTAATTCGTCCCAAGGAGAAGAATTGTGACTGCGTTGATGGACCAGTTGTTTGATTCCTGCGATCAGGGACGAACCTCGAGACGCGGGCTGGTAAGCGCCCTGATTCCGCTGCTCGCCGCCACGCAGGCGACCGCCGCCGATACGCTTACGTTGAAGTCGCTGAATCATGTGACGCTCTTCGTATCCGATGTCGAGCGCTCGCGGCGGTTTTATCAGGATCTGTTTACCGCGCCGGTGGTCAGCAAGCAGGCCAACGGAATCAATCTGGCGGCGGGCCCCGCGAGCTTCCTCGGGCTTTACAAGAGTGGCCAAAGCTCAACGCCTTCCATCAACCATTTCTGTTTGGGAATTGACGGCACCGTGGAGACTGCCAGCGTGGTGCTCGAAAAGCACGGCATTAAGCCGGCCATCCGGGATCGCGACGGCGTGAAGGAGCTGTATTTCCGTGATCCGGATAATGTGATGGTGCAGTTGCAGAATGTCGAGTATCGCGGTTGACGCTTTTTGAAAGGATCTTTATATGAGCTATCGATGGATTGTACTGGCTATGACGGCTGTGGCGCTGCTTGGGCAGACCAGGGCTCCCCGCACTCCGGACGGCAAGCCCGATCTGCAGGGAGTGTGGACGAATGCGACGCTCACACCTCTAGATCGGCCTGCTTCCGTGGCCGGGAAGGCAACGCTGACCGACGCCGAAGCGGCGGCCTGGGAAAAGTCCACCGCCGATGAGGTGAAGAAGTACGACGGAAAGGCGGATAACCCCGTTGCCGACCGGTTTGGTTCCGGGGGAACGGGCGGCTACAATGCGCTGTTCATCGATTGGGGCTCGGAGTTGGCGCGAGTAGACGGCGTGAAGCGGACCTCGCTGGTCATCGATCCACCCGATGGCAAAGTTCCTCCACTGACAGCGGAAGGAGGGAAGCGAAGCGCCGGCATAATCCGGAGCTACGTCACGTTCGACAGTGTGAAGGACCGGCCTCACTCCGAGAGATGCCTGCTAGGGTTTGGCTCGACTTCGGGCCCGCCGATGCTGCCGGTGTTGTACAACAACAATTACCAGATTGTGCAAACGCCCACGCACGTAATGATTCTGGTGGAAATGGTTCACGACGCGCGCATCATCCGCATCAACGGGACCCATCCTCCCGCGAATGTCCGGCAATGGTTGGGCGACTCCATCGGCCACTGGGAAGGCGACACATTGGTGGTGGACACGACGAACTTTATGGAGATGACGGGGTTCCGGGGAAATTCGGAGAATCTGCACGTGGTGGAGCGCTTTAAGCTCGTTGATGCCGGCACGATTCTCTACCGGGCTACGATCGACGACCCCAACACGTTCGCGAAGGCTTGGACGGTCGAGTATCCGTTCTCGGCGACCAAGGGTCCGGTTTATGAATACGCCTGCCATGAAGGGAATTACGCGATGACTGATATTCTGGGCGGGGCGCGGAAGGCGGACCGAGAGAGGGAGAAGAAATAGATCAGATCAGTACTCCCTTGGCAAGGGGCTTACCGGAACAGAACCGCGAACGTAAGGGAACGCACCCCACCACATACCTAATCACGTTTGCATGCTATGGAGCTTGGCTTCCAGGCAAGGCCGGCGGGTGGATCGTATGGCAGTCCTCTCCAGGAACCGGACGCCGCTAGAGAAGACCGCAGCAAAAGTCGCATGCTGCAGGCACCCTATCTCCTGGACGCACATCGTCGCTCAGTCGTACTCAGCAGCATCCAACAAGTCTGTGTTCACCGAAATTGGGGTTTACTTGCCACTCACATCCGCGGCACGCACGTGCATGTGGTAGTGTGCGCGGACGAAATCCCAGAACACGTGATGAACACGCTGAAATCATATGCCAGCCGCAATCTTAATACCCTGGACGGCCCTACTCTCAAGCGATGGGCACGCCATGGCAGCACTCGTTATCTTTGGACGACGGCATCAATCTCGGCAGCCGTAGACTATGTGATCCGCGAACAGGGAGAACCGATGGCTGTGTTCGAGCTACCCGTTACGGGATAGCGGGACGCTTCCTTACGGTCGCGGTTCTGAAAGCCGGCGGGCAGCCATGCCGTGTGGCCGGCGGAAGGTATATAATTTTTCAGCGAACCAAAATGTTTCCCACTGTTCTTCTTCTCTTTTTTCTCGCGGCGCAATCGAATCCCGCCCCGGCTCCGCCAATCGATTGGGCTAAGGCCAAACGCCTGTTTGACGCCAATTGCGCCGGCTGTCACGGCCCGGAAGGCGCGGGCGGAAAAGGTCCGGCGCTGGCTGTTCCGATTCTGCCGCACGCCAGGACGAATGAGCAACTCGCCGGAGTCATTGTGGGCGGGATTCCGGGCACGCTCATGCCGGCTTCCTGGCACCTGGGCAACGAGGGAGTGATGCTGGCGGTGGCGTACGTCCGCAAGCTTGGCGCCGGCGCGACGCCGCCCAAGGTGGAAGGCGACGCGGCCAAGGGGCAGGCGCTCTTCGCCGGCAAGGGCGGCTGCACCAACTGCCACAGTATTGGTTATGGTCCGGACTTGTCCAGCATCGGTTCGCGGCGTACTGCCGCCAGCCTTCGTGAATCGATTACGGATCCGGCGGCGGAAGTGCTGGAGGATTATCTGCCGGTTCGAATCGTGACGCGCGAGGGGAAAATGGTGCAGGGCATGCGCGTCAACGAGGACACCTTCACGATACAAATCATGGAACCGTCGGGCCGGTTCTCGTCTTTCCGCAAGGACTCGTTGTCGAAGCTCGACAAGCGCGTTGGAGAATCGCCGATGCCGAGCTACAAAGCGGTTTTCTCCGAGAACGAACTGCGGGACGTAGTGGCTTACCTGTCTTCGCTGCGGGGTGAACAGTGAAATTCGTTTTTATGTCCGCTCTGGCCGCCGCAATCCTGCCGGCCCAAGTGCCGTACCAACGCATCGTGAATGCCGACAAGGAGCCACAGAACTGGCTGACTTATTCGCGGACTTACAACGGTCAGCGCTATTCGCCGTTGGCCCAGATCACGCCCGCCAATGCCGCCGGACTGAAGCCGCTGTGGACTTACCAGATTAAGCAGATGGATCATTTTGAGACCACGCCCCTGGCGGTGGACGGCGTGTTGTACATCACCGAACCGCCCGACACCGTATCGGCATTGGACGCGCGCACTGGGCGTAGTTTGTGGCATTATGTTCGTCCCGTGCCGCCCGATATCCGCCCTTGCTGCGGGCGCGTCAATCGGGGCGTCGCCATTCTGGATAACACCGTATACGTCGGTACGCTCGACGCCCATCTGATCGCGTTGAATGCACGCAATGGTTCGGTGGAATGGGACACCGTGGTCGCCGACTACAAGGCCGGCCATTCGCTGACCCTGGCGCCACTGGCCATCGATGGCAAGGTGATCGTGGGCATCGCCGGCGGAGAGTTTGGAATTCGAGGCTTCATCGATGCCTATGATGCGAAATCGGGAAAACAACTCTGGCGATTCTGGACCGTACCTGGACAAGGCGACCCGGGCAACGACACGTGGCGCGGGGAAAGCTGGAAAACGGGTGGCGCTCCCGCCTGGGTCACGGGCGCTTATGATCCGGACTTGAATCTTGTGTATTGGGGCACGGGCAATCCTGGACCGGACTGGAACCCCGCGGTGCGCGGAGGCGACAATCTGTATTCGTGCTCGGTGGTGGCGTTGGATGCGTCGACAGGAAAGTTGAAGTGGCATTTTCAGTTCACGCCGCACGACTCGCACGACTACGACTCGACGAACGTGCCGATGCTGCTGGACGGCATGGTTCGCGGCAAGCAGCGGAAGCTGCTGGCTCTGGCTAATCGCAACGCGTTTTACTATTTGCTGGACCGGTCCACCGGTGAGTTTGTGTCGGGCAAGCCGTACGCACACTACACCTGGACCAAGGGCCTGGACGACAGCGGACGCCCACAGGTGGATGCAGCGCTGGAGCCGAGCGAGAACGGAACGCTGGTGTCGCCGAGTCTGTACGGCGCCACCAATTGGTACAGCCCGTCCTATTCGCCGGCAACGAAGCTTGTGTATGTTTCGGTGCGCGAGCAAAGCTCATATTTCTACAAGTCCGAGGCCGAATATAAGGAAGGTGCGATGTTTGTTGGAGGAGGCGAGCGCGCGATTGCCGGCGATAAAGCGTGGGGCGCCGTGCGCGCTCTGGACGCATTCACGGGCGCGATCAAGTGGGAATTCAAGCTGAAATCGCCGCCGTGGTCGGGCGTGCTCTCCACCGCCGGCGGGCTGGTATTCGGCGGTTCGATGGAGGGCAACTTCTATGCGCTGGAAGGCAAGACAGGCAAGCCGCTTTGGGACTACCAGACCGGCGCTGAGATGTACTCAAACATTATGTCGTTCGGGGTGGATGGCAAGCAGCGGATCGCGGTTACGTCGGGGCACGCGTTGTTCGTGTTCGGGTTGCCGTGAACGGCTCAGGGCCCCGGCCCGACGGGGTTGTGACCCGAACAGGGCCGATTGACAATCGGCCGGTTGCCAACCTGCCCCACATTACTTTTCGATAGCGCCGTAGATCATGTTGCGCATTACCGTCATGTAATGCTGGCGCTGTCTCGGCGATTGAATCAGGAAGAGCACGAACATGTCTTCCTTGGGATCGACCCAGAAGTGCGTGCCGCCGACGCCATTCCACGTGTAATCGCCCGCTGAACCCTCGTCGGGAGCAACTCCGGCCGTGCGCCGCACCGCGAAGCCAAGACCAAAACCATAGCCGGGGCCAGGCAAGTAGAGGGGACCGGGGACGATGCCGTCGCCAACATGGTCGGAGGTCATGAAGGCAACTGTCCTGGGGCTCAGCAAACGCTTGCCTTGCAACGTTCCGCCATTGAGCAGCATTTGTAGGAAGCGCGCGTAGTCGGCGGCGGTGCTGACCAGGCCTCCGCCGCCTGACTCCCATTTTCCGGCCACGCGCGGATCGCCGAACTGGGCGTCGTTACCGATGACGCGCTCGTTCGGGAACGGCTCGGCGATGCGGCTCTGCTTAGCGGGGATGGTGACGTAGTAACTGGTGTCGTTCATGCCCAGCACGTCGAACAACCGCTGCTTCTCAAATTCGTAGAGCGACATGCCGGAGACAACTTCCACAACGCGGCCGAGGATGTCGGTGGAATGGCTGTAGTCCCAGGTGGTGCCCGGCTGGTAGGCCAGGGGCAACTTGGCGACGCGGTCGGCAAACTCTTCGTTGGTGAAGTCGCCCTTCGCGACGCCGGCTTCCAGGTAAGCGCGCTTTACCGGCGAGGCGCCGAAGAACCCGTAGGTGATGCCGGAGGTATGGCGCATCAGGTCCTGAATGGTGATGGGACGCCTGGGCGCTACCAGGTCGCGGGTGGGCTTGCCGCCATCCTCGGCGGGTCTCTCAACGGCTACTTTGACTTTGGCGAATTGAGGTATGTATTTCGCCACTGGGTCGCTCAATGCGAGCCTGCCTTCTTCCACCAACATCATGGCGGATACGGTGGTGACTGCCTTGCTCATGGAATAAATGCGGAAAATAGCATCTTTCGTCATCGGCGCCTTGGTGGCGGGGTCGAGTGTTCCGGCGGCCTCGAAATAGGCGATCTTGCCGTGGCGGGCGACGAGCAGAACCGAACCGGGCACCAGCCCTTTTTCGGCATCCTCGCGAAGGACTTGCGCTATATGATCGATGCGCGCCGCGGAGAATCCAACTTCGGCGGGAGTCGCGCGGGGAAGGCCCTGGGCGGCCGCCAGAAAGCTGAAGACAAGGACCAGAATTGCAGAGGTGAGACGTCGCATGTCTTTCGATTCTACACGCTCCGTTGAAGACGCGCGGTCCAAATTATTGATCCACGCGACCGGCCCGCTGCGTCTTCATTGCCTTTGGTGGGCTGTAGCCCATGGAGCGCTCCCTTACGGTCGCGGTTCAGAGCCTACATTTCGAGGTATGATTGATTCCGATGAATATGCGTACCAAGATCGTTGCGTTTTCGTTTTGCCTGTTTTCGATCACGGCTGTTCGTGGCCAGACCCCGGCGCCGCCGGAGGCAGCACCCAGCCCGTCGCTCAAATCCGGCTCACGCCTCTATGAACTGCGGACGTATTTCACCAATCCCGGCAAGCTGGAAGACGTCCACAAGCGCTTCCGGGAACACACGATGAGCATTTTCGCCAAGCATGGCATGACCGTGGTGGGTTTCTGGGGCCCGGTCTACAAGAAGGACGGATCGGAAAACAAGCTGGTCTACTTACTGTCGTTCAAGAACCGCGAAGAGCGCGACGCCAAGTGGAAAGAGTTTGCGGGCGATCCGGAATGGCAAAAGGTGGCGAAGGAATCCGAGGCCAATGGGAAATTGCTGGAGAAGATTGAGAGCGTGTTCCTGTTTGATACGGACTACGCGCCGTCGAAGTGAATGGTGGTCTTGCCGCTAACAGCCCGTGTCTAGAAACGCTTTGGTGCGGGAATGTTTGGGGCGTAGAACAACGCATGGCGATTGGGCGGAGGCAAGTGAGGCAGAAGCAGGAACTGCTTTAAACGAGCGTGCTGAAGCGCCGGGGCACCCCTGGCAGAGCCTAATCGGGAATCGCGGCTCTTGACCGTACCGATTTCAAGCATCGGTCACGGACCCAGAAAGGGGCGAGCTCATCCGCAAAGGCCGATACGGCGTCACTGCCGGAAACTGTTTGTCCAAACCCTTCGCGACGAGCCTCGGGCGCGTTAGAATTG
>CATPCJ010000148.1 GCA_955652915.1 uncultured Bryobacteraceae bacterium | reverse complement strand
TGGCCGATTACCAATCGGCCGGCAGGATGCCATCCTGCCCTACAATGTAAGCGGATGGCTGAGTCGAATTACGATGCAATTCTCGTTCTCTCCTTCGGGGGGCCTGAGAAACGCGCGGATGTGATTCCGTTTCTTGAAAATGTGCTGCGTGGGCGCAATGTTCCGCGCGAGCGGATGCTCGAAGTGGCGGAGCACTATTATCACTTCGACGGCCGCAGCCCGATCAACGATCAGAATCGCGCGCTCATCGCCAGCCTGGAAAGTTTGCTCGCAACCAGCGGTCCGCGGCTTCCCGTTTACTGGGGAAATCGCAACTGGCACCCGTTTCTCGCCGACACATTGCGAAAGATGCAAGCCGACGGCGTGGGAAAAGCGCTGGCCTTCGTGACTTCCGTGTTCAGTTCGTACTCGGGCTGCCGTCAATACCTGGAAGACATCGAGAAAGCCCGGGCGGAAGTGGGTGTCGGCGCGCCGCAAGTGGATAAGCTGCGATCCTATTACAATCACCCGCTGTTTGTCGAGGCACAAGCGGAACGAATCCCTGTTGAACGAGGGACGAACTGCCAGATTCTTTTCACCGCGCACAGCATTCCCGTTGCAATGGCCGAAACCTGCGACTATCAAGCCCAGCTCAACGAGGCTTGCCGTCTGGTGGCTGAGAATGCCGGGTTCAATAATTGGCGGCTGGTGTTCCAAAGCCGCAGCGGAGCGCCCGGTCAACCTTGGCTGGAGCCGGATGTTGGCGACGTCTTGCGGGAGATGGATTCAGGCCAGGATGTCGTACTCGTGCCGATCGGATTCATCTCCGATCACATGGAGGTGCTGTACGACCTCGACACCGAAGCACAAGCGATCGCCTCAGGGTGCGGCGTGAACATGCGGCGTGCTGGAACCGTGGGCGTTCATCCGAAATTCGTGGGCATGATCCGGGAACTGATTCTGGAACGAATGGGGGCATGTGAATCGCGCGCGATCGGCAAGTGCGGGCCGAATCACGACGTCTGCCGCGCCGATTGCTGTCCCGCCCCTGTGCGCCGCCCCAGCTCCGCGCGCAGCGATTCTCTGCCTCGAGAGGCACGTCCCCCGGCCGCTCCCTAACCCGGCATAGCCTTCGCTTCACGTAGCGCGGCCTCTCAAGCTTCCGCATCGAGATTCGTCTCGATGCTCGGTGAGGGAAAGAGCCTCGAGACGAGTCTCGAGGCTGCAGACACGAGTCCGCGCCACGGGGTGCGGCATCCGCTCCCTTATGGCCAATTGGTGAAAGTTGGGGGCGCGCGACCTCGGTTAAGATCGAAGCCGTTTAACGCGCATTGATCATTTTGTAAACTTCACGCTTGGAAAGCCCGTGCTGGCGCGCCACAGTCTTGCAGGCTTCCATTTTCGATACGCCGGACTGCACCAGCTTGTCGACCGCGGCTTCAATGGGTGTGTCGTCGATCTCCCGCGTTTCGCTTTTGCCGATCATCACGACGATCTCGCCTTTCACCGATGCACGGCCGGCAAGCGCGTCGTGAATCCGTGCTGCCGTGCCCCGGAGAAACTCTTCGTGAATCTTGGTCAACTCGCGAGCCACCACCACCGGCCGCGTACCCAGGATGGCCTCGATGTCGTCCAGCGCGTCTAGAATCCGGTGCGGGGCTTCGTAGAACACCAGCGTCATTTGTAACGGCTGCAGCTCTTCCAGAAGCTTCTTTCGCTGGCCTTGCTTGATTGGAAGGAAGCCCTGAAACAGGAAAGAATCGGTCGGCAATCCGGATGCGCTCAGGGCTGCCAGCAGCGCCGATGGACCGGGAATCGGAGAGACCGCAACGCCTCGCTCACGGGCGCGCTCTACCAGGCGATAACCCGGATCGGCGATGAGCGGCGTGCCGGCGTCCGAAACCAACGCGATGTTTTTCCCCGCTTGAATTTTGAGCAGCAGATCTTCGGAGCGGCTTTGTTCGTTGTGCTCGTGGTAACTGATGAGCGGCGTATGGATGCCATAATGATCCAGCAGCTTCCGGGTTTGACGCGTGTCTTCGCAGGCAATGAGGTCCACTTCCCCGAGAACGCGAGCGGCTCTGACAGTCATGTCCGCCAGGTTTCCGATGGGAGTTGCGACCACATAAAGCGTACCGCTCACTTGAGTTCCACTTACAGTCAGACTACGATAAAACTTCGGTGCAAAGTGAAAGTGGAGAAGGCGTGCCCATACCCGGATTCTACGTTTGGGAAGTCCCCGGCAAATCGATTTCCATTCAGCTCAGTCTGGATGTAGTAGACCGGCTGCAGCAAGACGTCATCCGCGGCTTTGGCGCCGTGCCACGCCGGGGCGCCGAAGTGGGCGGGGTCCTACTCGGTTCCACGGAGGGCACGGGGCCCGTCGTACGCATCGAAGACTACGAGCTTATTCCCATCGAGTACAAGCGGGGACCTTCGTATCTGCTTTCGGAAGAAGATGCGCAGGCATTTGAAGGATCGTTGGAGCAACTGCGGAACGGCGACGAGAAATCGCTTCGTCCGATAGGGTATTTTCGCAGCCATACTCGGGACGGCGTTGGGCTCGGCGAGGAAGATCAGGCCCTGCTTTCGAAGTATTTCCCGGAGCCGGAAACAGTTATATTGCTGATTCGGCCCTTCGGAACGAAGCCAAGTATAGCCGGGTTTTATTTCAAGGAGGATGGCGAGTTCCAAAGCGGAGCGCCACTGCAGGAGTTTTCATTTCGGCGCAAGGATCTCGCTCCCGATGAAGCGTCACGGCCGCAAGCCCCGCCGGACCGTCCTCCGAGAAATGTTCCGCCCCGCCGGGAAATTCCGCGCGCGGAGCCGGAGCGTCCAACGCTATCTCTCCTGGAGCGATCGGTTCCCAGCGACGTAAACGGATTGGCCGAGGCGAACAAGGCGCCGAAGATCCCTCCGAAAAAGGGTGGAATTTGGGCGCCGCTTTCATTCATCTTCCTGCTGTTGGGCGTCTTGCTTGGATTCCAGGCGGCTCTCACGCTGCATCCGCGTTCGCAGGGCGGCTCGGATCCTTACAACATCGCGCTCAGCGTTTCGCAATCCGGCGCGGATTTGCAATTCAAATGGGATCGCCAGTCGGTTGCGATCCGCGCCGCGCAAAAGGGAATTCTGATCATCGAAGACGGAGCCTTGACCAGCAAGCCCACGGAACTTTCGGCCAGCGAGCTTCAAAGCGGCAGCGTGGTGGTTTATCCCCATTCAACGAATCGCGTAAGCTTTCGTCTGGAGCTGATCATGAAGGATAAGGATCGGCTTATCGAGACGGTTGAATGGAAGACGGCGGCGCCGTAGGCTCAAACCCTCCCTCAGACCCAAGCCCTCCCTCACGGGCCGGGGCTCTGTAGGAGGCGGCATCAGGAGGCGATGGCATCTAAATCCAGATCCAGGTTTCGCATTATGAGTCTGCCTTTGCGTTGATTCACGTCGGCCCGGATGCAGGCCCCCGCTGGGATTTCGCCGGCTGCGATCAGCGATGCCAGAGGTTGGATTAGCAGGCGTTGAATGGTACGCTTTAACTCGCGTGCGCCGTATTCTTCGCTCGCTCCTTCTTCCAACAGAAACCGCCGCGTGCGCGCCGGCACTTCCAGTTGGAATGTGCGCTGGCCCAGCCGCTTATCAAGATGCGCCTGTAAATCGCCGATGTGTTGCGACAATATTAACGCCAGGGCATCCGCACCGAGCGGCTGGTAGGTAACAATCTTATCCAGGCGGTTAATGAATTCCGGTGAAAAGTTTCTCCGCAACGCCGCGAAGGCTATGTTTTCCAGCCTGGGAGTTTTTTCCACGGCGGGCCTCGGTGTGTACGCGCCCAGGCCGAAGTCCGGCCGCAGCTCTTCGCTCATCTTCGCGGCGCCCAGATTGCTGGTCATGAAAATCAATGTTTTTTCGAAGTTTACGGTAGAGCAGTCGCCCAGCCGCAGTGTGCCTTTGTCCAGCAAGCCGAGCAGCAGCCGCGTCATGGATGGCGCCGCCTTCTCGATTTCATCGAACAGCACCAGCGAAAGGTCGCAGGATTCGCTGCCGGCGGCGTTCACTCTCTGCTGCGTGAGAATGGGCTGGGTTTCCCGGTGTCCCAGATACCCCGGCGGCGCCCCAATGAGTTTTGCGACTTCGTGCTCCATCTGGAACTCGCCGCAATCAATCCGGAGAACCTTCCTCGAGCTGCCGTGCAAGACTTCGGCGAGCGCTTCCACGGTTTTGGTTTTGCCCGTGCCAGTCGGCCCAAGCAATAGAAATATCCCATTGGGCCGTCCTTCGGGCGAGAGCATGGCACGGTGCATTTCGATGAAAGGCACGATGGCTTCGATAGCGGCAGGTTGGCCCACCAGTTTCCTGGATAAGGCTTTTGCGATGTCATTCCGTAAGTCTATCGGCCGCACGCTGGAACGTTTGGATTTATTAGTCATTCGGAGAACCTCACCTATGCTTCGAGTATGATCCCGCGAAACCCGCGGACACCCCCTGACGGGTATCCACAAGGCCGGTTTTCAAGGTAATTTTCTAACTATTTGCCGTTAGGAATGAATGGATTAGGTCTGAAATACGACCACTGGCGCGACCATCACCGTAAGGGTTGTGAATGCGCGCCATTCGCTCATACAATTCGCGGTTATCGAGCAAGAGATTTGCCTCGGCGAGCAGGCGACGCTCATCGGCGCCGACCAGCTTAACGGTTCCGGCGGTCACCGCCTCAGGCCGCTCCGTTTTCTCGCGCAAGACGAGGATGGGCTTGCCGAGCGAAGGCCCTTCTTCCTGGATGCCGCCTGAATCGGTAATCAGCAGATAGGCGCGGTGCATCAGATCGACGAATGGAACGTAGCTCAGCGGCTCAATCAGCCGGATGTTGGGATGTCCGGCAAGCAGGCGCTGCACCGGGTCCTGGACATTTGGATTTGGATGCACCGGGTAGACGATCTGGACATCGGTACGATTCGCCAGCTCGGCCAGGCCGCGGCAAATTCGTTCGAACCCGGCGCCAAAGCTTTCACGCCGATGTGCCGTAACCAGAATCAGCTTCTTGTCCGGATCGAGCTCCGGCCACTCGCGGCCTTGCAGTTTACCTTGCTCCAGGCGGTCGCGAACAAAGAGCACCGCGTCGATCCCGGTGTTGCCGGTGACCTTGATCGAATCAGCCGGTACGCCCTCCTTGCGCAGGTTTTCCAACGCTTGTTCCGTTGGCGCAAAGTGTAACGCGGTAAGCCGTGACGCCAGCACCCGGTTCATCTCTTCGGGAAACGGTTGGCGCATATCCCCCGTGCGCAAGCCGGCCTCGACGTGCGCCACTGGCACCCCTTCATAAAACGAAGCCAACGCGCCACACAGCGTGGTAGTGGTGTCGCCCTGCACGATCGTGAGGTCGGGACGTTCGCCTTTGAACACAGGTTCCAGGCCCGCCAGGATTCTGGATGTCGATTCGAAAAGCGTTTGACCGGGCAACATAATGTCCAGGTCGAAGTCGGGTGTCACTTCGAATGCTTCGAGCACCCGATCCAACATTTCCCGGTGCTGCGCGGTGACACAAACCTTGACGTCGAAACGGGCGGAATGCTCTCGAAGACTTCGAATAAGGGGACAGAGCTTGATCGCTTCCGGCCGCGTGCCGAAGACCAGTAGGATCTTGCGCATTAAGAAAAGAAGGTGAGGCGGAGACCTATTTTACTTGTGCCGGTAAGTGATTCGTCCCTTGGTGAGATCGTAGGGCGAAAGCTCCATGGTAACGCGGTCGCCCGCAAGCACCCGAATACGGTTTCGACGCAGCTTGCCGGCCAAGTGGGCGAGGACGGTGCGGTCCAAGTCCAGTTGCACGCTGAACAGGCCGCTCGGGAATTTTTCTACTACAGTGCCAGTGACCTCAATGCTATCTTCTTTGCTCATTGGCCTCCGCGAATAGGATTTTCCACCATAGGTATATTAGCAAAATGGTTGGCGGAAGGTAGATGGCGTAGAGGGAACTCGCTACCGGCGCGCGGGCGATTTTTTGGGATCCTCGGGCCATTGAATCGTTGGCCGGCGCTTATGCATTGCGCAGTCTCTGAGGTACAGATTGATGAGGTTTTGATAGGGCATGCCCAGCTCGGCGGCCATTTGCTTGAAGTAGTCGACGGCGGTTGTATCCAGTCGAATGGTGATCTGGCGCTTGAGCTGCTTCACGTAGGGATTCTTGCGGGATTTAGAGAAATCGTATTCAGTTCTCATGGAGGCTCCAATACATTCCTTCTTCATGCGTGTTAGCGCGGCGGGCGGAGATTAGGCGAATGACCGATTCGGAATCCCGATAGGAATGGACAACGATGAGGCATCGCGCGTGAAAGCTTTAACCCATCAGCAGGAATCGTTCTTCTTCCACGGAATGATCCGGATCGTCGATCAAGCGGGCGTTCTCGTCAAAGAAGACGGATTGAGCTTCCTCAAAGGGGACGCCGTGCTTAGCCAGATTGGCTCGGGCCTTATGGGGATCCCACGCAAATCTGATATTGCCCACAGCATTATATTAGCAATATCGGTCAACCTTGCGCTCCCTGTCCTTGGTTGACACGAGTGCATCGCTCGGGCGAAGGCGTATGAAGAGAAGCTCGGCTGCGCGCCGGTGCCTGATCCCGACTTCGCCAGGGACGTGCAAGCGGCCATCGATGCGCACCGCGAGCCGTTGAATCCGCCGGCATGGGATTAGTCCGTGACGACCAGGGCGCGCCCTCCATATGGACCGCGGGCAAGGTCTCCCGTCAACGTACGATCAGCGCGTACGATGTCGATTTAGCTCATTATCAGATGTCGGCTAAAGCCGCTAAAGCCGGCTGCGGCAGGATTGCCCGCCCCGCAATCACCGCCATCCTCGCCATTGACCGTGCTGCCGCACAACTAGAAGCAGGAGCAGCCCGGCGATCACGGCGAACACTGCCGCGCCTTCCCATGCCAATCGCGTGATGGCCCTTCTGGTGGTGTGATCGCTTAGAAATATTTGCCATTCGTCCGGCATTCGGGAACTAAAGGCGAAGGCCAGCAGCACCACGAGGAAGCCGAACCGCAGAACCATCTTCACGGCGCCCGCCGACAAATGCCGCGCGAGGACGGCGCTAAATGCCGCTATCGCGATGGAAGCAGTGAGGCTGAACAATAGGGCCGCCGCGCACACCTGGAGGGGCGGCGTCAGAATTTCGCCTTGCCACTTGGTCAGGTTGATCGTGACCAGGGCGCTTAACAGGATCAGTAGCGTGATCCCCCAGCCGTAAGCAACCACTTTGAAGATTTTGTTGAGAGCCGCGCTCTGGCGGCTGGCGAATGCCTCAGCGCTGGCTGGCGCAACGAACAACAACGCCAGGCACGCATAAGCGACTATCATCCGGGGATCGAGAAATGCGACACCTTTGTACCAGGGAACCAAAATCCCGAAAGCTAATACGATGAGGAGGAGTACAACAGCTTGGCGCGACATGTTTGCGAAGGTAGTATAACGTGCTCCCAACTGTGTAGAAACGTAGTACCGTCAGGGTATGCGCGTTGCAGTGCCGACCTTAAGGCTTGGTAGGGCATTTTTGTGAGTGTGTGCTTCGTAATCCTTAGCTTGCGGTTGGCCGATAGGATAGTATATGTTCGACAGGCGTATAGAACCGAGAATATTATGCGCGGACATGGTCGATGTCCAATGGAGAGACAAGACCGGGAAAGTCCGCAAGGGTGTCGCGAATCTTGAGGACATTTCATTGTCCGGCGCTTGCCTGCAGGTCGACAATGCCATCCCCTTGCAGACCGATCTGCGGATCTGTTACCGCAGAGGCGAACTCCTGGGAAAAGTGCGCTACTGCGTCTATCGGGATATTGGATACTTTCTGGGCATTGAGTTCGCCCCCAGTAATCGATGGTCCCAGCAGCAGTTCAAGCCGCAGCATATGCTGGATCCCCGGCGGCTGGTCATCCGCACGGTAAACCGTATTTCAAAGCTCGCGAACTGACTTCCTCCTGAGCCCCGCCTCCCGAATATAATTCAATTTGCTCTCGATGTCGCGGAAGTACCAAACGCTAACTGACGTGGGCGGTTCTCAGTCGTGAGAAATAAGAAACAGCCGGACGAACGCAAACCGCTGCGAGGCGTGCTGGTGGCGGCGGTAACGCCCCGGCGCGCGCACGAGCATTCGATCGACCTGGCGGCCACGCTCGAGATGATCGACTTCCTGGGAAGCAGCGGCGTAAACGGGATCGCGCTGTTGGGTTCGACCGGCGAGTTCGTCCACTTCGCGCTGGACGATCGCAGGCATATGCTGAACTTCGCCGCCCGGCGCAGCCGCGTGCCACTGCTGGTGAATGTATCGCATTCCACGCTGGATGGCGCGATTGAGCTGGCCCGCGGCGCTGCCCTTGCGGGCGTGGCTGGAGTGTTGCTGATGCCGCCCTATTACTTCCGTCATACTCAGGATTCGATCCGTAGTTTTTTCTTGAATTTTGCCGATGCGGTCGACGAGGCGACGCCGATCTATCTCTACAACATTCCCGCCTGCACCAATGAAATCGCGCCGGCCACCGTCACGGAATTGCTCGCCGGCGGCCGCTTCGCCGGCATCAAAGACTCCAGCGGAAACCTGGAATATTTCGGCGTTCTGCGCGCTGCGGCGGCGCGGGCTCGATTCACGCTCTTCGCAGGTCATGAACGGATCTACCTGGCGTGCAAGCGCGCGGGAGCGGACGGAATCATTTCCGGAGCCGCCAGCGCGATACCTGAGCTGATGGTGGCATTGGACCGCGCGTTCGATGCCGGCGTCGAAGCCGACACTTGCCGCTTCGAAGAATATGTCATCGAGTTCGTGGACCATGCCGAAGCGCTTCCCTGGCCGCTGATGGTGAAGGAAGCGTCCCGGCTGCGGGGCGTGAAGGCCGGAGCGTTCGCGGCGCCGCCCGGCGAAGAAGGCGAGCGAAGGCTTGCGGAATTTTCCGATTGGTTTAGCAATTGGTGGCCTGGCGTCATGCGGGAATGCGCGAAATGAATAACGAAGAGTTCAGAAGCTACGCTCACCAGGTGGTGGACTGGATGGCGGACTACCTGGAAAACATACGCGATTATCCGGTCCTGCCGGACATCCAGCCGGGAGCCCTGGTGGACCGCTTGCCGGCGGCCGCCCCGGAGCAGGGCGAGCGGATGGATGAGATCCTCAAGGATTTCGAACGCTCCATCGTGCCGGCTCTAACTCACTGGAATCATCCCCGGTTCCTGGCTTACTTCGCGATTTCAGGTTCTCACCCGGGTATTCTGGGCGAAATGCTGTCGGGGGTACTAAACGTCAATGGGATGTTGTGGAAGAGCTGCCCCGCGCTGACCGAGCTCGAACAGGTAACCCTGAGCTGGCTACGGCAATGGATGGGGCTGGGTCCGGAGTTCTTCGGAATCATATACGACACGGCATCCATCGCCACTATGCACGCCATCGCGGCCGCGCGGGAAATGGCCGATCCGGAAGCGCGTACGCGCGGAAACTCGGGCCATCTGACGATGTACACATCCGAGCATTCGCATTCCTCGATCGAGAAGGGCGGGATCACTCTGGGAATCGGCCAGGACAACGTGCGCAAGATCCCCGTCGACGGCGCTTTTCGCATGCAGGCCGGCGTGCTGCGCGAGATGATGACAGCGGACCGGCACGCGGGCAAGAAGCCTTTCTGCGTGGTGGCGACGGTTGGCACGACATCCACTTCGAGTATCGATCCGGTACCGGCCATCGCCGCCATTGCCGAAGAATTCGGCGCGTGGTTGCACATCGATGCGGCCTACGGCGGCGCGGCGGCGGTGGTCCCCGAGTTGCGCTACATTCTGGACGGGGCGGAACGAGCGCAGTCCTTGGTAGTGAATCCGCACAAGTGGTTGTTTACGCCGATCGACTTGAGCGCGTTTTACACCACCAGACCCGATATACTGCGCCGGGCTTTCTCGCTGGTGCCGGAGTATCTGAAAACCGCGGAGGATCCGCGCGCCTTGAATTACATGGACTATGGCGTCCAGCTTGGCCGGCGGTTTCGCGCCTTGAAGTTGTGGTTCGTCATGCGGCATTACGGGCATGAGGGAATCGCGGAGATGATTCGATCGCATATTACCTACGCGCAGAAGCTGGCTGGCCTGATCCGTTCGGACCCGGATTTCGAAGTGGCGGCGCCCACCCCGTTCTCGCTGGTCTGCTTCCGGTATCGCGGATCGGACGAAGACAATAAGGCTTTGCTCGATAAGATCAATGCGTCGGGGCGGGCATTTCTTTCGCACACAGTGCTTAATGGGCGCCATGCGTTGCGTCTGGCAATTGGAAATTTCGCGACGACGTGGGAGGATATCGAGGAAGTGTGGGAATTAATAAAGCAATCGGCAAGGAACGCTCCATAATCGTGGGGCAGGTTGGTAACCTGCGGCCGATTGGCAATCGGCCCGTAAGTAATTCCGGATCCAACACCCGGCTGATTACCAATCCGCCGCACCTGCGGATTACCAATCCGCCGCAGGATGCCATCCTGCCCCACATAAGAGTGTCCAAACTCTCGACACAGGCAAGAATGCCGGCGCCACATTTGCACGAGCTTCTTATGGAGCGATCGCTGCTACGTCGCGTGGATTCAGGTATTCGTCTACCGTATTCAGCAGGTGCGACGGATGGACCGGCTTCGAAATATAGCCGTTCATGCCCGCTTCCAGGCAGCGCTCGCGGTCGCCATTCATGGCGTGCGCGGTCATGGCCACAATCGGCAGGCCATGCCAGCGTTTCTCCTGGCGAATCCGGCGCGTGGTTTCGAGCCCGTCCAGCACCGGCATCTGAACATCCATCAGCACCAGATCGAACCCCTCCTGCTTTTCAAGCTTGGATAACGCTTCCATGCCGTCATTGGCCAACTCGATGGTGTACCCCCGCTTGCGCAGCACGGCGGTAACCACTTTTTGATTTACCAGGTTGTCCTCGACTATCAGAATGCGCGCCAGATTCGCTAAACCGGTCAAGCGTTCTTCCGGCACTGCCTCCAGCATGGGCGCTTGGCTGCTTTCCTCCAATGAGACTTCGTACGGTAGAGTCACGTAAATCGTCGTGCCTCGGCCCAATTCACTTTCCGCTCGAATCTGCCCGCGTTGGATTTCGACCAGTCTGCGCGTGATGGCAAGTCCGAGGCCGGTACCGCCGTATTTGCGGCTCACGCTTCCATCGGCTTGCGTAAACTCGTCGAAAATGAAGGGTAACTGGCCGGCTGGAATTCCCGCGCCGGTGTCCTCGACCACGATCTGAAGGGAGAGCTCTCCGGAATCGGAACATTGGCTATTCACGCGCAGCAGCGTAGATCCGTCTTTTGTGAACTTCACCGCGTTGCTCAGCAGATTGGACAGAATCTGACGAATCCGGAGCGGATCGCCCACTATCTGCTCCGGCACGTCCGGTGAAACTTCAGAGCTGAGGATAACGTCATTCTGGAACGCCTTGGGTTGTTGAGACTGGATGCAATCCTCCACCGTCGCGCGCAGGCCGAAGGGTATTTTTTCCAGCGTCATCTTGCCGGCTTCGATCTTCGCGAGATCGAGGATCTCGTTGAGCAGCGCCAGCAGGGAATAGGCGCAGCGTTGCGCGGTCTGCAGCTCTTCCGCTTGATCCAAGGGCGGATGATTCGCGAGCACCATGTCGAGCATTCCGATGACGCCGTTCATGGGTGTCCGCAATTCGTGCGACACATTCGCCAAGAACGCGCTCTTGGCTCTATTGGCCGCCTGGGCGCCCCTCAGGGCTTCTTCCAGTTGGGCCGTACGTTCCTTGATACGCAGTTCGTGCAGCTCCTGCTGCTCCCGAATTTCCCGCCGCGAGTTTGCCAGCGCTTCAATCATGCGGTTGAAGCTTTCGCCCAGGAATTCGATTTCATCGCCGGTCTTGCTCACCCGGACCGGCTCCAGGCGGCCATTTCGCACCGCTGTAATCCCGGCTTGCAACAGTCCCAAGGGACGCGCCAGCAGACGAATGGTGAATCGGGAGATAGCGCCCGAAACCAAAATGACGATGACGAACAGCAACAATGCTTTTCCAACATCGAAGGAATCTTGCCGCAAATCATACGTAAGAATCGTCGCGACTACCCAAAAGACGAGGATCGCGGTAAACAGGAAAAACTTCGATGCAAGCGACCGGAGCGCGCCGGGGCGCACACCTGCTGCTTCGTCTTTCGACGGCTCTTGCATGGCCTTTTATCGGCGGATTCGCACCCCCCCAACATAGGAGCAGGCACTGGGCAAAGGCCCTAGTGCGGCGTAGGGCGATACCCGATTCACGGTACTGTCTTCGCCCTACCGCGATGCTATTCTTGGACAAAATGGATCGTCTCCGGACTACTCTCTGCGGCATCCAGCTACAGAATCCGGTGATCGCGGCTTCGGGAACCTACGGCTACGGAATTGAATTCGAGAACGTGACCGACCTGAACTCGATCGGTGGAGTGGTGGTGAAGGGACTCTCGCGGGAGCCCATCGAAGGCAATGCTCCACCGCGGCTGTTTGAGACGGAAGCCGGCATGATCAATTCGATCGGCCTGCAAAACATCGGGGTACGGGCTTTCGTCAGAGAGAAAATGCCGGCTCTGCGCCGCTTCCGGACTGCGATCTTCGCGAACGTTTTCGGATACACCACCGAAGATTACGAGGAAGTAATCCGGGCGCTCGACGACGTCGAAGGCATAGCCGGATACGAACTGAACGTGTCTTGCCCCAACACGCGGCACGGCGGGATTTATTTTTCGAGCGACCCCGCGCTGCTGAGCGATCTGGTGGCCCGAATCAGACCACTGGCGCATCGTCCCCTGATCGTCAAGCTTTCGCCGAATGTGGCGCGCATCGAACCGCTGGCGCAGGCGGCCGAGCAGGCAGGCGCCGACGCCATCAGCCTGGTGAATACTTTCGTGTCGCTCGCGATCGACGCACACACCCGCCGCGCGCGCATTGGCGCTGGTTTCGGCGGACTCTCCGGCCCTGCGATCAAGCCTATCGCTCTGCGCATGGTGTACGAGGCGTCGAAGGCAGTGCGGATTCCGGTGATTGGACTGGGAGGAATTCGGACTGGAGAAGATGCCGCCGAATTCTTGATCGCCGGCGCGTCCGCGGTGGAAGTTGGTACCGTGAACTTTTGGGATCCGGCGGCGCCATGCCGGATCGCCCGGGAATTGAACGGCTACCTGGAGCAGGAAGACTTGAGCAACGTGAAAGAACTGGTGGGGACTTTAAAAATATGAGAGAAACGGTTTCAACCGATAAGGCGCCGAAAGCCATCGGCCCCTATTCGCAAGCGGTGATCTGGAACGGCATCGCATACTTGAGCGGGCAAATTCCACTGAATCCGGCAACCAATCAGATGCTGGAAGGCGATATCGCGGCGCAGACGGAGCGGGTGCTCGAGAATCTGAAAGCTGTCCTGGAAGCTTGCGGGGCATCGCTGCAATCGGTGCTGAAGACGACGGTGTTCCTCAAGGACATGGGCGATTTTCCAAAGATGAACGAAGTTTATGGCCGCTATTTCGCTACGAACCCGCCGGCCCGGTCCACGGTGCAAGCGGCAAGATTGCCCAGGGATGTGAGTGTCGAGATCGACGCTATCGCTGCTGTGATGTAGGACAGGCCTCCTGGCCTGTCCTACTAACTTAAGTCAGCGCAATGCGGCACCGGCTCTGATCGCCCTTCCGGAAGCGCTTGCGAAGGTACGGGACGCGCGCCGATTCGCGCCAGCTTTGGGCCGGCAAGAAATTTCGCTTACTGTTGGTCTATAGAATCGTCTGTATAACGACATGCGCATCAACATTCTAAATTCTAACGATGTAGTGCTCGAGTTCCTAGCAATCGACATGGCGTGGCACACGAACAGCGGCCTCACCGAGTTTAAGCATCATCAAGCGCACAAGCTCGTGGAGTCGCTTACCGCTGAACACCAACCCACGCTGGTAGCAGAGATGAAGGAATTGAGTCAACTCCTGGATGGTACTCCGAACCAGTTGTTTGTACAGGCATTCCTGACTATGGAGTTGGTTGATCGAGCCGTTCAGACTGCGACCCTTTACTACAGTCAACGGATTCCTGAAGAGCTTGGCCAGTTTGATTGGCTACCCGGCCAGCCACGCGCCCAGCGCTTCCAGCCTTCTTCCGGCCGGCGTGCGGCAGATCTGCTGGGCTCTAGACGCCAGGTCGCGGGTGCGGGCAAACTCGCCCGCGGCTAGCGCTTGCCGCGCGGCCTGCCGCATGCGCCAAGCCGAAGCCACCAGTGTCATCACCACCGTAAGATCCGCCCCGCAACGCGAGCACACGCGCTCTCCGCGAAAACGGGCGCGGCACACTGGGCACATCAGGCGCCCTCCACGAAGAACAGCAACTCTTTGAGTGAACGCGCGGCTTCTTCCAGCGCGCGCGGATCGTGGTGCGCGACCGCGGCTTCAATGGCTTTCCGCAGGACGGACGCTTCTTCCCTGTCTTCCGCGTGCATACGGCCGAGCAGCGCCTGTGATCGCTGCAGCAGATCCACGGCCTCATGGCGTAGTCCCGCCCAATTGGCATCGATTGGGATGGCTTCCCCATTGGTGTGCTGGACCACGGCCAGCCCGGCGTCGATCTCGATGACGTCGTCGTCGTCCTGGATCTCCTCGCTGTCCTCTAAATCGTCGTCTTCCAGATCGCCGGTGCGTTCCTCGCGCGTGGTGAAGAGGTCCGCGATGCGCTGCCTCGCGGCGGCAATTTCCGCCTCGCTCTTAGCCTGGAGCGCACCCGCGATGGTAATCTGCCTGGATTTGCCGGTGCGCTTTTCGATGGCTGAAACGTGAAGAATGCCGTCGACATCCAGGCTCATCCGGCACAGCACCTCATTCAGGCTCTCGGTGCGCGTCAAGCCTTCTACGTGGAAATCGCCAACCAGCACGTTGTTCAAAGCGTCCTCGTCGTCGCCCTGAAAAATCTGGAGGTCCACGCGGGTCTGACCGGGAAAGCTCGTGTAATAACTGTCGGTCCGGGTTACCGGCAGCGGAGTGTTGCGGCGAATGAGGGGATGGTAACAGTGTGGATAGGGCACGCCGCCGCGCTCGCCCAAGTACGACGGTCCAAACGAGTAGGGCGACACGTCCACCAGCACGCGCTCCACGTCGCGGCCGGCCAGCCGCGAGGCCAGCACACCGGCGCCCAAGGCCACGCCCAGGTCGGGATGTACGTCCTGCCGGGGATCGAGGCCGGTCCGCTCGCGGAGCAGGCGCGAAACCAAAGGTGTGCGCGTGGAACCGCCGACCAACAGGATGGCGTCCAACTCGCTGGATCTCTTGCCCGCATCACCCAGGGCTTTGGAAACGCTGTCGAGAGTGGATTCCACCAGCGGCAGGATCATTCCCTCGTATTCGGCGCGCGACAATTCCAGGTCCAGATGGAGCGGCTTCCCGTTGCGGACCACCAGCGCCTCCTCACGCACGCGGGAGTAGGGCTCGAAGCTGAGCTGCTTCTTCGCGGTCTCCGCTGCCCACCAAAGACGGGCGCGCGCAGCCCTGTGCTCCTCCCCAAGCTGGATGCCGTGCCGCTGGTGAAACTCGTCCTCCAGCCGGGCGGCCAGCAAGTCGTCGAAGTCGTCGCCGCCCAGCCGGTTGTTGCCGTGGCTGGACAAGACCTCGGTCACCTCGCCCTCGATGGTGACGATCGAGACGTCAAAGGTTCCGCCGCCCAAATCGTAGACCAGCACCGTGTGGCGCGATCCGTCGGCGAAACCGTAGGCCAGGCTGGCGGCGGTGGGTTCGTTGAGGATGCGCATCACTTCTAGCCCCGCCAGCACGCCGGCTTCCCTGGTGGCGTTGCGTTGCGCGTCCGAGAAATACGCCGGCACGGTGATCACGGCGCGATCCACGGGCTCGCCCAATTCGAGGCGTGCCCACTCGGCCAATTCCTTGAGGATGAGCGCGGAAATCTCCTGGGGCGAGAAACTCTTTCCGGCCATTGTCACGGTTTCGACGCTGCCCATCTTGCGCTTGATGCCGCGCACCGTGCGTTCGGGGTAGATGCGCTGCTGGTTGAGGGCGGCCTCGCCAACCAGCAGCTCTCCCGAAGGAGCGATTCCCACGCAAGACGGCAGCATTTTACTTGCATTCGCCCCCAGGACGCGCACGCGGCCATCCACGAAAGCGGCCACTTCGGAATTGGTGGTCCCCAGATCGATGCCCACTACCGTCTCGCTCATTCCACTGCTCCGTTCCCCGGCCGCTTGGCCACGCGGACCTGCGCCGGCCGGTACAACTCTCCATTCCATTCGTAGCCCGCGCGGTAGACGAAGAGCACCGTTCCCTCGGCGGCCCGGCCGGTTTCTTCGACGTCGACCGCATTCATGCGGCGCGGATCGAACTGCCGCCCCTCGCACTCGATGGGCTGTACTTGAAACTGAAAGAGCAAGTCGTCCAGATAACCCAGGCTCAGGCGGTAGCTATCTTCCAGGGCGCGCACCACACCGAGCGCGTGCTCCACCTCGCGCCAACGCCGGGCGAAGATGCGGTCCCAAAAGCCCGGCCGCAACTCTTCGCGGCCGCGCACCCCTTCCAGGCCGCGCAACAACCGCTCGCGTATTTCCAGGAACGCGCCCAGCGATTCCTTGCGGCCACGCCTTTCGGCTTCGGCGGCGAGCGTATCGCTCAGTTGCCTGAAAGCCCGGCCCTGCAGCTTGACCTCCTGTGTGAGCGCGGTCATGGCCGCCCACATAGTGTGCCAATCGGTGGCAGAGCTTTCCGGCGCCGCATCTCCGGCCAGAATTTCGGCCGGAATGCCCTGCGGCGGACCTTCTTCGGCCATGGCGGTATCCAGCCACTGCTCGAAACGCTGCAGGATCTCGCTCCGATCCATCAGGGCTTGGGCTCCCTCAGAATCGCCAGCCAGGGCTCGGGACCGGGGAATCGCCGTTCGGACACGCGGCCCTCCAGCAACGAAGTCAGCGGCTGTTTGGGATCGGTGGAGAGCAGCAATCGACGCGCGCGGCGGCGCGGGTCGCGCAAGATCTCATAGGCATCGCGCACCTTCTCGAAGTCGTGCGGCGCCCGGTCCGGTGGGTATTCCTTGACCTTGCGCAGATAGGCGGCGCGGATTTCTTCATCGCCGGCTTCCGGCGGAATGCCCAGCACCTGGTGGGGATCATCGTGTGTCATGGCCGTTTTCTCAAAAGGGGAGGTCCATGTTATCCAGCGGCGGCTTCGGCCGGCCGCGTTTCTTTTTCCCGCCGGCGCCGAGCATTTCGGCCATGGCTTGAGCGAGCGCGTCGGGGCCCAGCCGATCCATCATCTCCATCAGTTCCGGCGGCAGGTCGCCCCTTTCCGCGCGACAAGCCGGACATTGGCAGTCCTCGTCGTCCTGGAAATCGGGGCGCGAGGCGGGAAACTTGCGCTCCTTGATCTCCCGCTGAACCACACGGCCGATCTCCTCGGCGCCCACAGCCTGCGCCTGGCGGGGGACATCCAGCCAGCCCAGCAATTCGTCGCGCCATTCGCCAATCCGCTTCAGCAGATCGGAATCGTGCTGGCGCCGCGCCAATTCGGAAGCGGCCGCGAGGCAACTGGAACGCCGGTCCTCTTCCCACGGCGGCAGCGAGCGTGCCCGCAATAACAGGAATCGCGCCTGGCTTTCGGCGCCTTGTGCCAGCCCGGCCCCGGCGATGGTGTAGGCCAACGGAAAATAGTCCTGCTGCATGGCAACTTCGCCGAGCGCCGCCAGTGCCCTTGGGTTCGCGGAGACCTTCGGAGCGGACAGCTCTTTCATCAGTTGCGCCGGCATCGCCTCGATCGTCTCCAGAGTCAGGCCCATGTCTTCAGCCAGCACGCATACGCGGCCGAATGCCGCGAACAACGGCACGGTTGGCGGTGGCGCCTTGCCGAGCGCGGAGAACTGCCGCCTGCACCAGCGCTCCACCTCCAGGAACAGAAGCTGTGCCGTAACCCCGTCTCCCAGAAACCGAACAGCTTCCGCGTGCGCCGAAGCAGCCTCCTGCCGCGCGTCCCGCAAGAGACACCAGACAAAGCGCAGCGCCGCCACGAAAGCCGGCACGTCGCCCTGCCGCGCTTGCGGAAGAGCTTCGATCTGCCGCAGCTCTTTTTCGGCCAGCTTGGGTTTCTTTTCCCGGAGATGCCGCACCGCCAGCGACACCAGCAGGCGCATCCGCGCTCGCCGCACTTCGGTGTTCAGGCCGTCGATCTGCTCGGCCCGTTCCATGAGCTTAAAGGCCTTCTGCAACGCGTTTCTTTTTTCCGCGGATTGCATCAAGCGCAGCAGCGGAGGGATGTCGTTGGGCAGAGCAGCGGCCCAACGTTCCGCCACCAGATCGCAGGTTGCGGGCGAGGCTTCCTCGGCGTGACGCAGCCACCGCTGGAAGTTTTCCGCGCATGGGTCGGCCTCGCAAGCTCGTTCCAGAACCGCGTGCGGAGACAGAAAATACAGATCCAGGTTCGAGCGGCTGGACATGAGCGCGCGGATTTCGGAAGGCTGGCCCCGATAGTAATCCGCATGGCCGTCGAAAAGGCGTTCAAAATTGCCGCGGACACCATGCAGAGCGTCTGGCCCCAAGCGACCCAACTGATCCGCGATGTGCAGGTAGAGAGTGGCGGCCTCGGGACCTTTGGCGGGGAACCAGCCTTCATGCACCGCATGCTTGCGAAACTCTTCCCAGACACTGCAAGAATGGGCAATCGCCATTGGGTTGCGGCTAATCTCTTCGAGCCCACGCGCGAATAGGCGCCAGAAGTAGGCGTTCCGCAAAGCGGGTCCGCCCATGGCGGAGGCCACCTTCTCCGCCTTTGCTTCGGCAATCATGCCGCGAACGGCGATGTGCTGCTTGAGACGCTCCAGCAAGCCCGGATCTGCCTGCCGGCACGCCGACACTGCGTTGGCGGCCTCCTGCAGGATCAACGGCTGGTTCCGGCGCTCGAGCGCCGAATCCAACCTTTTCAGAATGGCGAGCAGAGAATCGAGGTTCCCGCCAACCTGATTCACCAGCGCCGCCGCGGCTGGAGTGAGAGTCTGCCGTGGGTGCATCAGCGCGCGCAACGGCGGCGCCAGGCGGGCAGCCGCGGAATCCGGCTCGACAGCCGTCAGACACTTTTCGCACAACGCATCGTCGCGGCGATAGTAGGCGGCGATCGCGCGGACCAGCATTTTCCAAGGAGCCAACGGGCTGGAGCGCGAGACTTCCGGTAGCGCCAACTCTGCATCGGCGACGGGACCGCGGGTTACAGCTTCGAATGCCCGATATAGCGCGGCGGCGGCGGCGCGCACGGGATGCTCCGGGGCCAGCGTCCGGCACTCCGCCAGCGCTCGGAGGTCGAGCACGTCGCGCCGCACCTTCGCCGCGATGGCGGCCTGTTTCTCCACCGGCAGCGAGGGATCGTTCAGCGGCTCCAGCAACGCACTCAGGTCCCCATGCCGGGCGGCGAGGGCGGCGTTCCATTCGCGCAGCCGTTCACGAGACGCGGGATAACGTTCACGCACGAGATCCATGAGTGCCGCCGCTTCCCGGTCCAGGTTCCGTTCCACGAGTGACGCGAAGCGAACGCCATAAGTGTCCAGCAACAGCGTTTCCGAAGCAGCGCTGCGGCAACGCTTATGAACGTCCTTGGCAAAATCCAGAGCCCGCCCGGACTGGTTCAAGGCGATTAGCTGCGCGACCCGCTCCCGCTCCTGGGAGTGGACCTCCGCCGGCGGCGCTTCGAACCGGGTCGGTTGGGACGAGTTACCCCGGCCGGGTGCGTGGTTCTGAGACATCGGGCAAAACCGCTCCTGGTCAATTGCTCGGGGGAGGAGTCAAGTGGAATTGTAACCTACTCTCAACCGTTGTGTGTGGGTCTCTTGTGGGCCAGCCTGCTAAGCTGATGGATCACGGCATGGACCCTGTGTCTCTCTCCCTCGGCCTGACGCCCCACGGCCGCCTCGCCTTCACTCACGATGACGATGCGCCGCCGCTGGACGCCAAGCTTCGCGAGCGCCTGCTACAGGCTTTCGAGCGCGGATCGGGGCATGGCCTTCTGCTACTGGGAGCGGACGAAGCAGGGACCGCGCTACCGCCGATCCTTTCTTATTGGCGTGAATTCGGCGCGCGCTTCGTGACCGCTCTCTGCAGCCGGAATGGGGACGGCGCGCGCGCCACCGCGCAGGTTGCCGAACCGGGCGACGAAGAACTCGGGCCCCTGGTATTTTCGGCGCCGCCCATGACCGGCGGTGAATATTTGACCGCCGCGGTACTGCGTTCTTTGTGGCGGGAATTGGACACGGCGTTCGCCATCGAGTTGTCCGAGTCTAAATGCGATGTGCAGGACTTCCTGAAGCGCCGGAATCCGGCATGGAACCTGGTCGGCCGGGTGCACTTCAATCTCGCCGAGAATCGCAAGGATCCCGACGCCCCGTTTGCCTTTCTGGCGACGTACACCGCGCGGTTATCGTCGCAATCCGGAGCGCAACATCTGCCCTTGGGACAGGCTCTGCGCGAGTACGCCGGCGCCGCGAACAAGGACCGCCTGCTGTCGCTTCTGCTTCCCGTGCAGCGTGCCTCGGAGACTTGCCCGTGGCTCAAGGCGATGGTCGACGAGGGAGAGATCTTCCATCCGCTGCGATGGACGCCCCGCGAAGCCCTGGAGCTCTTGCGGGATGTTCCGCGCTTGGAGGCCGCGGGCGTGGTCGTGCGCATGCCGGCGGCGTGGCGGGGCAATCGTCCGCCGCGGCCGCGCGTAACCGGCGCCGTGGGAGGTAAGCCGCCGTCCGGATTGGGACAGGACGCGCTACTCGATTTCCGCATGGAAGTCACGCTCGAAGGCGAGCGCCTGACGGCCGCCGAAATCAGCGAGCTGCTGCGCAAATCGGAGGGACTGGCACTGGTGCGAGGGCGCTGGATCGAAGTCGATCGGGAGCAATTGGAGCGCATGATCGAACGGTTCCACCAACTCGAACGCACAGCAGGCGAGAACGGCCTGACTTTCGGCGAGGCGATGCGACTGCTTTCCGGAGCCGATGTCGCTCCCCGTGATGAAGGAGTCGCCGCCGAAACCGATTGGGCGCAAGTGGTCGCGGGCCCCTGGCTGGCGGATATCTTGAAGGGGCTCCGTAGTCCGCAGGGGTTGGCGCAAGTCGATCCCGGCGATGCGCTGAAGGGATCGCTGCGGCCCTACCAGGAAGTGGGGGTACGCTGGCTTTATCTCCTCGCGACACTCGGCCTGGGGGCGTGCCTCGCCGACGACATGGGACTCGGCAAAACGATTCAGGTGCTTTCGCTGCTGCTGGTGCTCAAGCGCCAGGCGGATGCCAAACCGCGGCCGAGCCTGTTGGTGGTGCCGGCTTCGCTAATCGCCAACTGGGCCGGGGAGATTGAACGTTTCGCGCCCGATTTGAAAACGCTGACCGTTCATCCGTCCGTACTGCCGGCGGCGGAGATCAAGGCGCTTGCGGCAGAGCGGCTGAAAGATGTCGATCTGGTGATCACCACCTATGGCTCACTGCTCCGCGTGCCGTGGATCGCGGAAGTCTCCTGGCGTCTGGTTGTGTTGGACGAAGCCCAAGCCATCAAGAATCCGGGCGCCAAACAAACCCGAACGGTGAAAACGCTGAAGGCGGGTGCAAGGGTGGCGCTCACCGGCACGCCGGTCGAGAACCGGTTGGGGGATCTGTGGTCTATTTTCGACTTCGTCAACCCGGGGCTTCTGGGATCGTCGAAGGAGTTTACCAGCTTCTCGAAACGCCTGGCCGGTCGCGCCGGCGGCTCCTACGGTCCACTGCGTGAATTGGTGCGACCCTACATACTGCGGCGCTTGAAAACGGACAAGACGGTGATCGCGGATCTGCCGGACAAGACCGAAATCAAGGCGTTCTGCCCACTCAGCCGGCACCAGGCCGCGCTGTATGAGCAGGCGGTGAAGGAACTGGGTGAACAACTCGCGGATGCTGCGGGAATACGGCGAAAGGGACTGGTATTGTCGTTCCTGATGCGTTTCAAACAGATCTGCAACCATCCATCGCAGTGGTTGGGAGACGGTGCCTGGAGCGAAGGTGACAGCGGCAAATTCGCGCGCCTGCGTGACATTGCCGAAGTGGTTGCGGCCAAGCAGGAGAAGATGCTGGTCTTCACCCAATTTCGCGAGGTGACCGGACCTCTCGCCGCCTTTCTCGGCTCGGTCTTCCAGCGGTCTGGCCTGGTGCTTCACGGCCAGACCGAAGTGAAGAAGCGGAAAGATCTGGTACGGCGCTTTCAGGAAGATGAATCCGTCGGGTTCTTCGTGCTTTCATTGAAGGCCGGCGGCTCGGGCCTGAACCTCACGGCCGCTTCGCATGTCGTGCATTTCGACCGTTGGTGGAACCCCGCCGTGGAGAATCAGGCCACCGATCGCGCCTTCCGCATCGGGCAGACCAAGAACGTGCTGGTGCACAAATTCGTGTGTCGCGGTACTGTAGAAGAGAAAATCGACCAGCTCATCGAGTCCAAGCGGCAGCTCTCAACGGATTTGCTGGAAGGGGGTGCAGACTTACTGCTAACCGAATTGAAAGACGACGAATTGCTCAAGTTGGTTGCGCTGGACATCAACAAGGCGCTTAAGGAGACCTGATCGGTGGCCTTCTACGAATACGGATGGAAGCCTTATGTTTCCGTGGCGGAACGGCGGCGAAAGGCTTTACGAGAGCTGGAGAAGCGCCGAAAAAAAGGGCACAGCGTCTCGCCTGTAGTCGTCGAGGGCCGCCTGATCGCGACGACTTTCTGGGGGAAGTCCTGGTGCGAAAACCTGGAGCGATACAGCGACTATGCCAACCGGTTGCCGCGCGGTCGGACTTACTTGCGCAATGGCTCGGTTGTAGATTTGCAAATTACGCCCGGCGCGATCCGCGCATTTGTCAGCGGCTCGGAGTTGTACGAAGTCCGGCTGACAGTTGCGCCAGTGGCGAAAGGGCGGTGGAAATCCATTTGCGACGACTGCGCGGGCGCCATCGATTCGCTGGTCGAGCTTTTGCAAGGGCGGTTTTCCAAGGGAGTCATGGAACGGATCTGCCGGCGGAATCATGGCCTGTTCCCGTCGCCGGCCGAGATCGAGCTTTCGTGCAGTTGCCCGGACTGGGCGGACATGTGCAAGCATGTCGCGGCGGTACTCTATGGCATCGGCGCCCGCTTCGACCGCCAGCCCGAACTGCTCTTCCTGTTGCGCGGCGTGGACGAAAAAGAGTTGATTGTCAAGGCTGGTAGCTCGATGCCCTTTTCCACGCGGGGACCGGCGACGGCCAAGATTCTAGGCGGCGAAGATCTGGCCGATTTATTTGGCCTCGACATAGCGCAGGCAGCCAAGAGACCGGCACAGTCGAAGCGCGGCGAGAAGTCAGCCGCAGCGGCCGAAGGGAAGCGCCAATCGCGGAGACCGGCGGTTTCGAAAGGGCGCGAGACGCGGGCGAAGAGTTCCAAGAAGTCGTGACGTAAGCGATCGGAAGTCTGGAGCCACCCCCCGGGATCGAACCGGCGGCCTGCTGATTACGAAGCGGAGACCTGACGACCGACGCTCAGCGAACACTTTACGCGCTCATCGAGCACTGGGAGGAGCGAGGCAAGCCAAAGCACGAGACGCCGTTTTCCATTCGCCACGTGGCGAGGCTTCTCCACAAGAAGGTTGGGGGACGAACGTCATTGACTCGGCGACCGGTTCGCTAGAAAGATTGCGCGGCGCCATCGTGTGGACGCGCTCGTACCGCGGCAAAGATCAGCGCGTGGAAGATTTGGAAACGATCTACGTCAACATCCTTTCGAAGCTCAAAATCGTCCGGCGGAAAATCGATGGGCGAAGATGGAAGTAGATTCCTCCGGCGAAACATGAGGCCGATCATGAGTTGGTGCTTTTGTAAAAGCCCGTGCGTGAACCTGGTCAGGACGCGATCACTGGAACCGGCAACTGTCGTCTCCGCTTCGGCGGATGAACACGAGTACGAATGTCATTTATCCGCTATCCAGGCGTCCTTCGCTCGGGGATCTAATTATCTGATCGCTCCGTTCATCGCGAAAATCCGGATCGCCAAGGGAATTTTCGCAGACCGATCTGGGGGTGAGCAAGCAAGTGATCAGCCGCTATGAAAATGATTGTCAAACGGTTGCGATGGCCAAGCTCCAGGAAATTCTCGATGCGATTGGCATTAAGACGGCCGTGACTCTCAGCGCGTAAACGCAACGCTTCAAGTTACTAACTCAAAATCGCCGACGCCCACGTTTTTGTCGCAGGGTGGAAGCTGCGTCCGGAGCTTATGGGTCGGCGGCGCTGGTTGAGCCAGCAATCTATCCAGGCGCCAGTTCTGCATGGCCATCAGGTGGTTCGCGGCGCCCAGCCGGGCAAAAATCCCGATCAGAATTCCCAGCAGAATACATGCTCCAACAAAACTAATAAAGTTGTACATGGCGTCTCCGTTTCACGATCCGCCGAGGATCGAACGTATAGTGCGGCGCCGGCCGGATTTGTCGCAGGCTAGTTCGGTCAAATAGCCGCTGGCCTGCGCCGGCTAGATTTTGTGGCTTGTTCAAATGCGTAAGCAATTTGCAAAACGCTCCACTCGTCGCGATGACGTCCCACGATTTGAAGGCCCACGGGCAACCCCTCCGGCGTGTATCCGCACGGCACTGAAATCGCCGGATTTTCGAGAATCGAAATTAAATAGCAGGATTTCATCCAGTCGATATAGGTCTGCAGCCGCACGCCTTCGATCTCGGTGACGTAGGGCTGATCGATGTCGAAAGGGAGCACCTGCGTGGTGGGCAAGACAAAATATTCGTACTTCTGCTGAAAGATGCGCATCTGATTCCACACCTGGCTGTGCAATGTGTGCGCCCTGGCGATATCCGCGCCGCTGAGTTTGGAGCCGCGCTCCACTTCCCAGAGAATTGTGTCCTTCACCAAGTCGCGATGGTTCTTTACATTCTCCGTTTGCGTTGCGGCATAGCCCCATGCGCGAAGTACGTTGAACGCTTCGTCGGCGCCCGTTAGGTCGGGCTCGGCCTCTTCCACGATACACCCGAGGTTTTCAAATACCTCGCGCTGCTTTTTAACTGCGTCGAGAATTCGGGAATCGAACGGAATGCCGCCCAGATTCTTGAACCAGGCGACGCGCGCTCCTTTGAAATTGCGTTCCAGGCTGCCGGAAAAACGCGCGCCCGGTTCGGTGATGGAAATGGGACAGCGTGGATCGGGTCCCGCCATGACGCTTAACAGAAGCGCCACATCCGCGACCGTGCGCGCCATGGGCCCGGAAACGCTTATCGTGGACCACGCGTTACCAATCGCGGAATGAGGCACGCGGCCCGGAGCTACACGGAAACCGACTACGCCGCAGAATGCCGCGGGATTTCGCAGTGAACCGCCGGCGTCGCTGCCATCGGCGATCGGCAGCATGCCGCAAGCCAGGCTGACGGCCGCGCCCCCACTACTGCCGCCGCACGTTTTGGTCAGGTCATAAGGATTCTTCGTCGCGCCGAATACGCGATTGAAGGTTTGAGATCCTGCGCCGAACTCGGGCGTGTTGGTTTTGCCAACCGCAATCGCGCCAGCCCGTTTGATGCGTTCAACGATGATCGCGTCTTCCTTCGGCACGTAATCCTTGAAGATCAGCGACCCGAACGTGGTGCGAATTCCCGCGGTTTCAACCAGGTCTTTGTGTCCCACCGGCAGCCCGTGCAGCGGGCCGAGAGCAGCGCCTTTGGCCTGCAGTTCATCGGCTCTGCGTGCATTCTCCAGCGCCTGCGCGGCCACCAGCGTGACGATCGCGTTCACCCTGGGATTCACCCGGTCGATTTGCTTCAAGTGCGCCGTCATGACTTCGCGCGCGCTCAATTTCTTGCGCCGGATTAGCGCGGCCATTTCGACGGCGGTGAGGAAGCAGATGTCGGAGCTTGGCGCGGCGAGCAGTGGCGTGGCGGCGGCGGCGCCCATAATCTGTCCGGCTTGGCGTCGAGTGATGGGCCTTTCGGGCATTCCGGATTCTAACTTGCCGGCAGAGTGGACCGCAACAATTGTTGTCTCAAGCTTCACCGCGCTGGACAAACGAGGGCAGGTGCCTTTGCACCGTTTCCCAGACGATCTCAAAATCGACGCTACCGTAGTCGTGCACAACACGATTCCGCATGCCGGCAATCTTGTGGAAGGGGATGTTGGGGAACTCGGCGCATGTCTCGGGCGCTAGGCGTGCCGCCGCTTCTCCAGCTACTAGGAAACGCCGTAGGACGGCGTCCTGCGTCTTGGTGTCTTTCAGGAATTGGATTACGTCTACCGAGTGGAAGATGTCAAGCAGGTACGCGACCTGCCTTAATTCGACTGGAGCGGTGGCTGCTGCGCCGCGACGGACGCCGGTTGCGGGCAGTGGCGACGGACGTCGCTATCGCCTTCGCTTGCCTCGCGAACCTGCTGGCCGCGCTATCGCTGCAGCTCTTCCCTTCCGACCCAGCCTGTCCGATCATCGATGATTTTGGCCGGTGCCTGGACACGGCCGGCCTGTCGCCCTGGCCGGTTGTTTTGGGTTGGGTAATCAGCGTTATGCTCGGCGCCTCGGTCGAGCTTATCCAGTGGAGGCATCAGCACCGATCTCGCTCCCGGCGGGCACCGTCGCAGGACGCTACCCTGAATGCTCGTGATAACTATCGGCTGACTGATGCCGAACTGAATACATCATCGCGTTACTCGTGGTAGAGCGCGAAGTCAACCGGACGCATCGCCTGCCATTCTGCGTCCATGCGGCCGAATTGATGCTAGTGACCAAATGACGAGTCTCACCATACACACCACAGAATTTACTCGGGGGCGATTGTTCGTTCTTGCACTTAGGACATTCATGTTGCGCTACCCTACTTCGCTGGAGGCTGACTGTCGGCGGCCCTGATCTTGTGGTAGCCATTCGAGGAATTTTGCTCATGATCTTAAATCGGATGGATGGGCGGGGAGGTTCGGTGCAAGTCGTTTATCACGGCGCCACGAACGTCAACCGTGATATGTCACGGCTTTCCCTTTGTACTATCTTTATTTTTCAGCTACTTAGTCATGGCATTGTGCATGCAATTGCATTTGCTATGCTTACCAAGCGGATTCGGGTCCTGGTGGCCGAGGACGACGAGGCCAACGCGAGAGTGGCCCGCACGATACTAGAGCGGTTGGGTTGCGCAGCAGACCTTGCCACTAATGGAGTTGAAGCAATTGAATACTTCGGCCGCCATACGTATGACCTGATCCTGATGGACTGGCAGATGCCAGTGATGGACGGCATCGAGGCCACGGCGCGCATCCGCGGCATGCCACACGGGAAGACCACGCCGATCGTGGGCACGACGTCGCGAGGGGATCACGCCGAGTGTCTGGCGGCCGGCATGAACGACGTCGTGCCGAAGCCTTTCTTGTTCGAAAAGCTGCGACCCGTGTTGGCCCGATGGACAAACTGGACCAATTGGAAGGAACCGGACGTTGCCGAAGCATGATTGCGGTGCGTGCGTGCGCCGCTTTACAATGATTATCGAGCCCTTGGAAGCGGAGACCGTCCGGTGCGCTATGAGTGCCTCGATCGAATCGGACCGATTTCTCGAACATCTCGTTTACGAAATCGCACAGGGAGTGTCCGGTGAGACTGGGGATGTGTTCTTCCACTCATTGGTGCACCACCTGGGGCGCGCGCTTCAGGCCGAGTACGTTCTCGTAGGCGCGTTGCGGCCTGAAAGTAAACGGGTCGCAACTTTGGCGGTATACGCGCACGGCCGCGAGGCGGCTCCGTTCGAATATGCCCTCGCCGGGACGCCGTGCGAAAACGTGATTGAACAGCGGCTCTGTTCGTATCCGAGCAGAGTGCAGCAACTCTTCCCGGATGACAAAATGCTGGTTGAAATGCGTGCCGAGGGATATGCCGGCTCGCCCATGATCGATTCGAATGGCCGCTGCCTGGGCCTGATCTGCGCTATTACGCAACGGCCTTTGGCGAACCCCAAGCTAGCCGAAGCCCTGCTGCAGATTTTCGCTGCGCGCGCCGA
>CATPCJ010000147.1 GCA_955652915.1 uncultured Bryobacteraceae bacterium | reverse complement strand
CGGCAAGGCCGTTCGATGGAACTTATTGGAAGCATTGGTGGTTCGAGGGCTCGTTTTCTAAGGACTCGCGTATCGGCAAGACTCTGGTGCGATGACATCGGGACGAGTGTTGAAGCCGAACGGATGTGCTAAATATCTAGCGCCCTGCCGCAAGCCGGATGAAGGAGCCAGCTCGTCATAGCACTTCTCGCCTCCATCGATCTGTGATAGCCTAATTTGCCATGATTGTCCGATCGGTCTTATTGCTACTCTGCGCGCTGGGCTTGCGAGCTCAGATCTTTACTCTCACGCGTGAACAGATGATGAAGTACACGGCCGAGAATCCGTTCGACCGGTTTCCCGACGGACGGCCGAAAGTGCCGGACGAATTGTTGGAGAAAGTAAGGGGACTGTCGATCGAGGAGGTATGGGCGGTCCTGCCGGAAAAGGGATTCCGGCGTCAATATGCCGGGGAAGGCTGGAAGATCATGCATCCGGAAAAGAAACTGGTGGGACGCGCCGTCACTCTGCAATTTCTGCCGGCGAGGCCGGATCTGCAGAAGCCTTCCGATCCGAACACCAATTCTTCCGGACCCCACATTTCGCCGCATCAACTTTTTATCGACAAGCTGCAACCGGGCGATGTCGCCGTTGTGGATCTTTTCGGCAAAATCGAAGGCGGGACGATTGTAGGGGACAATTTGGCCACCGCCATCTGGAATGCCAGCAAAACCGGCCTGGTGGTGGACGGCGCGATCCGCGATCTGGAAGGTATTTTTCCCATCGGCATGCCGGTTTACTATCGCGGCGTCCATCCCTCGCCGATCGATTACAGCACCGCGATGGTATCCGGGGTGAACGTGCCCGTCAAGATCGGCGACGCCACGGTGATGCCGGGCGATGTTGTGTTCGGCGATCGCGGCGGCATGTATTTCATTCCGCCGCGGTTCGTGAAGGAGATCGTGGACAAAGCCGACATCACGCACATTCACGATGAGTGGACGAAGATGAAGCTGGATACCGGAAAATACAAATCCAGCGACATCTATCCCAGGCCTCACGATCCGGCACTCATTAAGGAGTATCAGGAGTACCTCAAAAAGCGGCTTGGAAAGTAAAACAGCGCTTATGTGGGGCAGGATGGCATCCTGCCGCGGATTGGTAATCCGCCTAGTGTGGGATCCGGAATTACTTACTAGCCGATTGCCAATCGGCGGCAGGTTGCCAACGGTTGCCAACCTGCCCCACAATTAGTTAGCTCCAGAGGCGATCGTTCGCGCGGATGTTGTTCCACTCGGGAGTCGGCTCAAAATATCCGGGTTCGAGCAAGTGCTTCTTCATCACTTCGTCGTTCAGCGTTACGCCCAGGCCGGGTTTGTCGGGAACGGTGATGAATCCACGATTCACAATCGGCTTCTCGGGGCCTTCCACCAGATCGTTCCACCAAGGCACGTCGACGGAGTGGTTCTCCAGCACCAGGAAGTTTTCGGTGGCGGCGGCGCAGTGGACGTTGGCCATGCAGGAAACCGGTGAGCCGGCGAAATGCATCACCATCGCGACGCCGTATTCCTGAATGGCATCGCCGATTTTTTTCGTTTCCAGAATGCCGCCGGAAGTGGCCAGGTCAGGGTGCAGGAGATCGACGGAGTGATTCCGCGCCAGGTTGATGAATCCCTCCTTGAGATAAATGTCCTCGCCGGTGAGAAGTGGAACGTTGATGGCCTGTTTGATCTCTTTCAGCAGATCGCCATACTGCCACGGGATCATATCCTCGAGCCACGCGGGATTGTATTTTTCGAGGGCGTGCGCCAAGCGGATGCATGAATTCATGCCAATGTGTCCAAAGTGATCGCAGGCGAGCGGAACTTCGTAGCCCACATATTCGCGAACGGTTCCCACGAAATTCGCCATCAATTCGCAGCCCTTGGGAGTCAGCTCGATGCCGGTGAACATGTGCTGCACTTTATCGCCCCCGAGGATGGAAACTCCCTCCGGCCGCGTGATGGCGCCTGGAACATCCTTCAACAAATCGATCCCAAGATCCATTTTGAGCCAGGTGAAACCCTGGTCCTTGCGCATCTTGAGACGCTCGCCGTAGACTTTCGGATCGTCGGATTCGGTGGTGTCGGCATAGCATCGAATCTTGTCGCGGAACTTGCCGCCCAACATCTGGTATACCGGCACATTGTATGCCTTGCCGGCCAGGTCCCATAACGCCATTTCGATGGCGCACACGCCGCCGGCCTGCCGCGCGTGGCCGCCAAACTGTTTTATCTTTCGAAAAATCCTGTCGATGTTGCAGGGGTTCTCGCCCAGGATGCGGCTTTTCAACTGGAGCGCGTAGTACTTGTTCGCGCCATCGCGAACCTCGCCCAAACCGTATATGCCTTGATTGGTGTCGATGCGGATGATGGGATCTGTCATCGGCGCGCCACCGATGGTGGCGACACGCAAGTCGGTGATCTTTAATTCGGACGGCTTCGAGTTTCGGTTCACGTTTTGCGGGACGGCCTCAAGCGTCCGATCCGCCCAGAAGGTTGCGCCCGCCACGCCGGCCAGCCCTCGCAGAAAATCGCGGCGTCGCGAGCGTGGGCGTTTCGCGCGGAGTACTCGATCATGGTCATCCATTGAATTAGGCATATAGAACCTCTCGTGCGGCGATTATACTGCAAACCCAAAGCGTCACCGATTCAAGCAACGTTCGGGGTGAATCCTTTTCCGGCGTAGGGAATGCCGAGCGCATCCATGGCGCCCTTCATGTAGCCGATGGCGAAAACCTTGCCGCCCATGGCATAGCCCGGGCGGTCGTTCGCTTCGCCGTCCAGCGTCGGCGCGTGATCCGGGCGCATGGGGCCCTCGAAACCGGCGTCATGATAAAGGCGCAGCATCCGGGCAAGATCGGTGGGGCCGTTGTCGTGGAAGGTTTCGCGAAAATGTTCGCGGGTGCCTTCGACGTCGCGAAAGTGAACGAAGAAAATTTTCTTCTGTCCGGCCCATTCCCGGACGAGTGCGCCGATATCTTCCCCCATCAGTTTAAAATTTGCCTGACAAAACGTGATGCCGTTCACCGGGCTCGGAACCAGCTTGAGCACACGGCGATAGTTGGCGGCGCTGGTGAGGATGCGGCCAATCCCGCGCAGAGGGGAGAGCGGAGGATCGTCCGGATGGAGCGCCATGTTCACGCCGGCGCGCTCAGCCAGCGGGATCACGGCCTTCAAGAAATATTCGAGATTCCTCCAGATGGTTTCTTCCCCGATTTCCCCCCATTGAGTAGGGCCTTGTTTGATCGCCGCGGCATTATCGAATTCGCTGATGAGCGCCCCACCTCGCTCCTTTGCGTCCACCCGTGTCCGGTACCATCCCAGGCCGGCCATCCAGTTGTAACAGAGCGTGCGCACGCCCAGGCGGCCCAATGCTTGAATAGCGGCGATGTAGTTCTCGATCTCTTCATCGCGGCCGGGCAAGCCGAGCTTTATCTTTTCCGCGGACACCGGATGGCTTTCCACACCCGCGAAAACCAATCCGGCCCGTTCAAAATCGCTCTTTATTTTTTCGAGTGCGACCGCATAGCCGCTGCGCGGGACGCGGTTGAGAGTGCCGGATACGCCCACGATGGCGTGCGTGATTCCAATCTGCGCCGCCAGGCGGATCTTGTGATCCTCACCGGGGTTAAACAATTCGGCGAGTTGAATCCCGGGTTGATCCTTGCCGAACGGTTGACGCTGGGGTGTAATCCGCGCTGACGTTTTCGGCGGGGCCGCGGATGCCAGAGCGGCAGCAGTTGCACCCAGAGTCCCTTGCAGACACTGTCTTCGATTTATTTTCGACACGCGAATCCTTTCTCCTGCCGGGTTCCCGAATGACAGGCGAGGACACCTGTCCCACAACGCAAATCAGCCGCGTGGGAAAGGCCTCCCGGCTGTCGGAGCCTTATTCCGCAACCTCTACCAGTTCGTCATGGAACCGTCGGGGCGATTATAGACCACGCGATTTGTTACCGGCTCGGTGAATTCTGCGAGGAGCTTCAGCCACTTCAGGTCGACCTCCACGCCGAGACCGGGCCGCTGATTTGGCCAGATCTTCCCGTTTTTGAATTCCAGGCACTGCGGCAGGTAATCCCACACTCCCGTCCGGCTGGTGAATTCGAAGAGCACCGGTCCGGAGAACGGACCGCAAGCGTGGACCAGCGCCGCGGTGCTGATGGGTCCGGTGAAATGTGGGATCACACCGATGAAGTGTGTTTCGCAGAGCGCCGCGACCTTGGTCCATTCGGTGATGCCGCCGACATTCGGCAAAGTGCAGCGGACATAGTCGATGGTGTTGTGCTCTATCAACATGTTAAAGTCCCAACGGCTTCCCCATTCCTCCCCGGCGGCGATGGGCACTTTCACTTGCGGTCGAAGCAGCGGAAGCGCATCGTGAAAAGCCTCGGAACGGACCGGATCCTCGACGAAATAGGGCGCGAGATCCTCGATCAGATGAGCGGCGCGCACGGCATCGGAAAGATCGAAGCGCGTATGGAAATCGATGCACCAGTCGCCGTTGGCGCCCACTCCTTCGCGCGCCTGCACGCAGTCCTGGTGAACCTGGTTGACGCGTTCGTGGCTGTTGTAGGTGGCGCCTTCCTTGAGACTCGCCGCATCCATACGGAAAGCCCGGTAGCCGGCTTCCATGGTGGCCCTGGCACGCTCCTTGATGGAACCGGGAAATCCCGCGCCGGTGTAATAACACTCGAAATGATTACGCGCCAACCCGCCGAGCAGCGCGTACACCGGCGCATTCAGGGCCTTCCCTCGAATGTCCCAGAGCGCCATGTCGAGCGCTCCCTGCGCGTGGATCTTCTCGCGGCCCGGAGGATAGAAAAACGCCCGGTACATGTCTTGCCACAGATGTTCGGTGCGCGACGGGTCCTGGCCGATCAATCTTCCGGCGCACTGTTCCAGCGTATCTCGCGATCCGCCTTCCCCTATTCCGGTAATCCCGGCGTCGGTCTCAACCGTCACGACGATATTGCTCTGGTTGAACAGTGGATTGGGCACGGGAGGCAGATAAGCGCGCACGCGCATGATCTTCATTTTTGGAAGAGCAGCCTGGGCGCGAGGAGCGGATGCAATTCCGGCGGCGGACGCGGCCAGCATCGATTTCAGAAGAGCTCTGCGTTTCATGGTTGTCGTTTCACGGCGTTTCATTGCTTACGGCATCCCCTGGCCAAGGTAGCGGATGCCCACACATGTTATACCGCTCCGTTAAAAAGCTGGGAAAAAATCGCTCTAAGATCCACACCGGCAAGAATGCCTGTGCCACACGTTCATTGCTTAATAATGGTACCGTCGCGGCGGCGGATTTCTCCCCACCCCCCATTCAGGTCCTTGCGCTCGCGGCTTTCGCCGGCGCCATAGGGATACTTGGCCGCGGCCTTCTCATTCACTTCGATACCCCAGCCAGGCTGGTCGTTGGCGTACAGATATCCGTTCTTCATCACCGGGCATCCCTGGAACACTTCACGCGCGGCGTCGTTGAACGGCGAGTACTCCTGAATCCCGAAATTCTGACAAACCAGATCGAGCGCGACGTTCGCCGCATGTCCGACCGGCGAGACGTCGCTGGGGCCGTGCCAAGCTGTCTTCACTCCAAATATTTCGCCCATCGCGGCGACTTTGCGGGCGGGCGTGAATCCACCCATTTGGGAGACGTGCATGCGCATGTAGTCGATCAAGCGCTCGCCGATCAGGGGCGTCCACTCATGCGGGCTGTTGAAGAGCTCGCCCATCGCCAGAGGAGTGGCGCACTGTTGGCGAATGAGCCGGAAATAAGCGATGTCCTCGGGGGACAGAACGTCTTCCAGGAAAAAGAGCCGAAAAGGCTCCACCGCCTTGGCGAGCTGAACGGCCTGGTTTGGTGAAACCCGTTCGTGGACATCGTGTATCAGTTCCACTTCTTCGCCCAGTTCTTTCCGGCAGGTCTCCAACATCTTGATGGCGGCTCGCATGTAGTAAGCGGGCTCGAAGATCGCTCCTTCGTGCAGGGCCTCGAGTTTGGCCTGGGACCGCGCCGCGCCATAACCTGCCATTCCGGAGACGCCAATCTGTACGCGGACGTGGCGGAAGCCCGCAGCCATGATTTTTTTCGCGCTGTCGATCAACTCCGGAATGTCGCGGCCCGACGCGTGGGAGTAGCAGTCGACGGCCTCACGATGTTTTCCTCCGGCGAGTTGATAGACGGGCATGCCGGCCTGGCGTCCCTTGACATCCCAAAGCGCCTGATCGACACCACTGATGGCGTTGTTCAGCACCGGTCCGTTTCGCCAATAGGAACTGTTGTACATGGCCTGCCATAGATCGTCGATGCGGTCCGCCGGTTTGCCGAGCAGAAACGGACGAAGGTATTTTTCGACGGCCAGATTTACCAATCCAGCGCGCTGAGTGAAAGTAGCGCAGCCGTAACCGTAGAGACCATCCTGACCGGTGACTATTTTCACAACGCTGAGCCGGTAGCCGGCCGGAGCGGTGGCAATTACCTGGACGTCCTTGATGATTGGCGGCGGCATACCGCGGGTGGCGCGCGCGGCCTTTTCCTGAGCGGTGGCCAGCCGCACCGGAAGCGCCGCGGCCGCGGCGGCGGAGATCATAGCCGACAAGACGGATCGTCGATTCGTGCTTCCCATTCGACGATGAGCGTATCACACAGTAGGCGTGTTGCAAAGCCGACTCGCCGGCGAGTGCGAGCGGCGTTCAGTGTTATTCCCGAGAATTGCCGGCACAGACAGGCTGGGAGGCCTGTCCCACTCGGGCTATTTCGCGGTGGCGCCTTTGGCGCCTTTAATCAAATCCCGGACGCCGCTGAAGAGTTGCGGATCCTCGACAACGTAGAAAAGCCCGCCTCGACCGTTCTGGCTGCTCTTGCAATTCGGTCCCGACAGCGAACCTTGCTGGTTCATATCCCCGAAGATGGCATACGGGTGAGCGCCGGCGCCGGTGCGAGTTGAAACACCGATCTTGGCGTGGTTGCCGTTAGGTTCAGCCATGCCTTCGAGCCCAATCGCCGTGTCCTTCCACGTTCCACCCGTCGCGATTTCGACTGCACCCGGTTTGCCGAGCGACGTATCCCAACATCCCACCTTCGTAGTTGGGGTGGTTGTCGGAATTTCGGGTTTAGTCCACCACGTCGCGGCCCGTAGCGGCTCGCCGCCCAACATCGCGGAGACCATCTGCCACGGCGGGACATTCAGGTTAGAGGGTTTGGAGATCAACACCACTTTGCTGGAGAGCGTGGTCTTAATCGCGGTCGTGCTCTTCGAGACTTTCCCAAGACCTTTGACCAGGTCCTGAATGTCCGCCGGGCCGCCGTTTTTGACAACTTGAGGTTTCGCCGGGTCGGTCACGATACTCGCGTTTTCAAGAGCCTTCAGTACCGCGACGACATCGTCCTTGTTGAGCTTCAGCGAAAAAAAGTGTTGGCTGACCATGACGTCGTTGTCACTAGGGATGCACCCGAGCGTATTTCCGTCCCTTGTGCGAGGGCTCTTCGAATTGCCCGCACCGGGCCAATCCGGCGTGGAGACCTGCAGCACGACTCCGTTCCCTTCGTTGTTCCACGCCAGCATGCCCTTGGAATGGCCTGCGGGCGCCCCCTTGGTGGCGAGGGGATCCCCGTAGAATTGATCGTTCCAAAGCACATAAAAGAATTCGCCATTGTATACCTGGTCGAAGGTGGCCCCCAGGGGATCAAGGGTTGTGTCACCCACACATCCGCTGCCTTGTTGAAGCGTGTGGTTGGCGCTGCTGGCAAAAGCGAACTGCTGGCTGAAATGCGTGTAGGGCTGAACCGTGCCGCCAAAAGGGCATGCTCTTACGGGGCCGCCGCATTCCGGAAAGGTCTCGGCATTGAGCTTAAACACAAACCACCAGTCCACCGGCTGCCCACTTTTCAACAACGGCGTGGGGTCACTTGCCGATTGAGCCGCCAGTGACCCAAGGCACGAAAACATCATCAAAGACGGCAACAGAAGTGTTAACAGGAAATGCCGCACCTGGTTACTTGTCGATCGTTTTGGTCGCATGTAGATTCTCCTATTCAATGGATGCCGGCGATCCGCGGTCACCTTCCCGCGGTGCGTTGTCATCCGGTACGTCAGCGGGCATTGTAACCTCTCTCGCCGGCTTCCGGCGGCCGCAATTTCCCAGATCGCGGCTCAATCCCCGACGTCTAAGACTTTTGTCCACTATACACGGCAGAATCAAAGAACTCAACCTGCTTATTACGCAACGATTGTTCTCAAAGGTCCGTAGAGGGTGTTTGAGGAAGCGCCGCCCGCGCACAAATTGGCCGTGCATGGTGGACACACAGGCGATTTCGATCGAGGCTAGTACATGGTGCAGATCGTATTGACGTTGATGAGGTGGGGGAGCCAATCCGGTTCTCTCCAACTGGCCGGATGCGCGCGTATTGAGCCGGCGTGAGAAGGTTCTTGAGTCGAACGTACTCTTCGGTGAAAAGGAGCTCGCTACCAGATGCCGGCCGAAAGCCAGACTGCGGGCAGGATTGCCCGCCCCACAAGATAGTAAGATTCGCTTAAGAGGAATTCCAGGATGATTCGCCGACGCTTTCTCCGCACACTTGGCTGCGCCGCCGCGGTTCTACCGGCCGCATTCGAACGTTTGGCCGCCCAGCATCGCCGGAAGGTGAAGATCACCAACGTAAAGTGCATGATCGTGCGCGGGACCTGGGATTGGAATCTAATCAAGATCGAGACGGACTCCGGTCTCCATGGGCTCGGCGAAGCGTATTGGGGCCCCGGTGTGAAGGACCTGGTGCTGACACAGATGAAGCCGCTGGTGGTGGGCGAAGATCCGCTCAACGTCGACAAACTGTACACCAAGATGCTGATGCGGAGCGGCGGCGCGGGCGCCATTGCAGGCGCGACCGTGTCCGCGGCCAGCGGCATCGAGATCGCGCTCTGGGATCTTGCGGGACGCATTCTTCAGACACCCGTCTGCAACCTGTTGGGCGGACGCTTCCGCGACCGCGTCCGCTTCTACCGCACCATGCAGATGGTGGATCGCGTGGACGATCCCCTCTCCTGGCGCGAGAAAGTCCGGGAAGCGCGCGCGGAGAAGTTCGGCTGGACGGCGTTCAAGTTTCAAGGCGATGGAGTGCCGCTGCAGGCCGATCCGGATTTTCGGGAACCCGGTCACGATCCCTATCTGCGGAATCTCACGCACAAGGACATTCGCCGCATCGTACGGGGCTTGGAAGTGATCCGCGAGGAGCTCGGCCCGGACGGAGACTTCGCCGTGGATGTACATTGGCGCTACGACGCGCGCGACGCGATCGAGCTGGCTCAAGCGATAGAGCACGTCCAGCCGATGTGGCTGGAAGATCCCGTGCCGCCGGATAACCCGGAAGAGATGGCGCGCGTTACGCACGCCGTCAAGGTACCGATTTGTACCGGCGAGAATCTCTACACGCGGCAAGGTTTCCGCAAACTTCTGGAGCTGCAGGCCTGCGATGGAGTGCACATCGACATTCCGAAGTCGGGCGGGTTACTGGAATCGAAGCGTATTTCCGATTTCGCCGACATGTACGGCATCTGGACCGCGGCCCACAACCCGGCGAGTCCGGTGGGAACCATTGCGTCGGCGCACGCGGCAGCGTCGATGCGCAATTTCCGCGTGCATGAACTCGCGAAGTACATCGATTTCTGGCAGGACGTGGTGCTCCACGATGGACCGATTATCGAGAACGGATACCTGACCATTCAGGACAAGCCGGGCTATGGCATCGAGCTCAATCCCGATGTCGTGCGCGCCCATCTAGCGCCGGGGGAGAGCTGGTGGGGATAGCATCTGGGAT
>CATPCJ010000146.1 GCA_955652915.1 uncultured Bryobacteraceae bacterium | reverse complement strand
CAGGAGCGCGTTCGCAATAGTGAATATTGCGGTGTTCGCGCCGATTCCAAATGCAAGAGAAAGGATCGCGGTAGCGCTGAATCCCGGGTTGTGGCGGAACGATCGGGCGGCGAAGCGAAGATCTTGCAAGAGCGTATTCATATCAAACACACGATCGTCCTATGATAAGAACCCGGCGGCGCGAATGCCAATATTGGACGCAGCACGGCGAGCCGGTTTGCCGGAAGACTCCGTTCGTCCGGCGAAGGCGTTCTGATATTGTCCCGGAGTCATGCAGGCGGCGCGTCGAAACTGGCGGGCCATGTGACTCTGATCGCAGAAGCCGCACATGAGGGCCGTTTCCGCCGCCGGCAATCCCCTTGCAAGCTTGCGCTTCGCTTCGTTCACCCGGATCTGGTTCAAGTACAGATGCGGAGTCATTCCCACCGCGGCACGGAACATCCGAAGAAAGTAGTAGGGACTGAGACCGGCATGAGCGGCCAGCCGGGCGAGTGGCAGGCGTTCGGCGTAACATTCATGTAGCAGTTCGCGAGCTCGCCGCGCCGGGTCGCGTTCCGTTCGTATCGGCGCGCGAATGCAGCGAACCGTCGAGTAGCGCCGAAAAAACTCCGCCAGCACCAGCGTACACGCGGACTGCCGCTCCAACAAATCCGCGGACGCTTCCAGCCTTCCATGCAGTGCGATCAACTGTCCCGCCATGTTCGGGTCTGCAATGACGCGCTGTGGAACATCGGGCAATTCCAGCGCGCAATCGAGCTGGCTCAGGATCTCCCGCACCAACTCCGGCGGAATCAGGAGACTCACGAACGCCCACTCCTCACCCCGCGCCGCATAGGCGTTATGTACTTCCCCGGGATTAATGCAACTGATTACGCCCGTCGGCGCTGAGTGCTTCGACCCGCGATGGTCGAATGCCAGGCCTCCGCGCAGGCTCACGCCAATGCTGTATTCATTGTGCAAGTGCGGCGGCACTCCGCGGCGGTGGAATTTGGCGTGCATCAATTCGATGTTGCCGACGTCCACCGCGACGGAAAACCGGATATTTTCGGAAGGAGATTCCGCCCTCATGGTTGTGAGACGCGCACGCACACGTTTGGTTGGATACCCAGGGCAATTTTGTCCAATACCTCGGAGGCCGGCCTCCGGCACTCTATTCTTTAATGATCTCGAAAAACCTTCCCTTCCTTCTGCTTCTCTCATTCCCGGCGGTCGCGCAGGTCGGAGCTAAAGCCGCCCCCAATAGTTCGGGCGGAGGCATCAGCCCATGCCAGGACTTCTATCAGTACGCTTGTGGGAACTGGATGGCCGGCAACCCGATCCCAAAAGAAGAAGCGAGCTGGGGCCGCTTCAACGAGATCCGCGAGCGCAACATCAATTCACTGCGCGATATTCTTGAAAACGCCCGCGCGCCCAAACCAGACCGCTCGGCGATCAACCGCGAGATCGGCGATTATTACGCGTCGTGCATGGATACGGCTGCTATCGAGCGCCGCGGAGCCTCCGGGCTCGATAAGGACATGGCGCTCATCGCCGCCGTCGATTCACCCAAGTCCATGCTCGCCGCGATTGTCAGGCTTCATCGGAAGGCGATCTACGCTTTCTGGGCCTTCTCCTCCCAACCCGACTTTGAAAACTCGAAGGTGGCGCTGGCCGACGTAAGCCAGGCGGGCCTGTCGCTGCCGGGACGCTCTTACTACTTCCGCCAGGACGAGCGTTCGGCGATGCTGAGGCGGAAGCTGAAAGAGCATATCTCAGTCATGTTCGCGCTGCTCGGCGACCCGCCCGAACGCGCCTCGGCCCAAGCCGGCGTCATCCTCAAGCTGGAAACGCAAATCGCGCAAAATGCGCTGGAGCGGCAAGACCAGATCGATCCGAAAAAGACATCGCACAAGCTCACCGTCGACCGGCTCGCCGCGTTGATGCCCCACTTCGATTGGGCGGCATATCTCCAGGCGATGCAATCCCCGGATTTCCGGGACCTGAACGTCCGCTCTCCGGAATACCTGCAAGGCGTCGACGGGGTGCTGGCCAATAGCAGTCTGGACGACCTCAAGACCTATCTTCGCTGGCGGTTATTGACGAACGCCGCCTACACGCTTCCCGAGAATTTTGTCAACGCCGAATTCGACTTTTATGGCAAGACGCTGAGCGGCGTGGAGGTGCTGAAACCTCGCTCCTGGCGTTGCGCGACGTCGGCGGACGCTCACCTCGGCGAAGCCCTCGGCCAGGAGTTTGCCGCTCGCTCGTTTGGAGCCGCGGGCAAGGAAAAGATGAAAGCCCTGGTGCATGAACTGGAAATCTCCCTCGAACAGGACATCCGCGAAGTGTCTTGGATGAGCGATGCCACTCGCTCACAGGCGCTCGCCAAGCTGAAGAAGTTGACTCGCAAGATAGGCTATCCCGAGCGTTGGATCGACTATTCCAGCGTAAAGATCGCTCGTGACGACTATCTCGGGAATGCCCAACGTCTGAGCGCATTCCTCGACGCCCGCGAACTCGCCAAAATCGGCAAACCAGTGGACGCGGGCGAGTGGGACATGACGCCGCCCACGGTCAACGCCTATTATGAACCGCCCACCAACAGCATCAACTTCCCGGCCGGCATGCTGCAGCCGCCGCTTTTCAGCCTGACCGCGGACGACGCTCGGAATCTCGGCGGCATCGGCATCGTCATCGGGCACGAGCTCACCCATGGCTACGACAATAACGGACGCCGCTTCGATGCGGACGGCAATCTGCGCGATTGGTGGACCGCGGCTGACGACCAGGGATTCCAGGACCGGGCCCAATGTTTTATCGATGAGTACGGGTCGTTCGATTTCGCTCCCGGCTTGAAGGGTAACGGCCAGCTCACACTGGGCGAAAACATCGCCGACAATGGCGGCATGCGAATCGCGTATCGCACCTTGCAGCGTCTGCTCGCGAGGACTCCCAACGCCCGTGAACAGCGAGACGCCAACGGATTCACTCCGGAGCAGCGCTTCTTCATGGCTTTTGGCCAATCCCGGTGCCAGAACCTGCGCGACGAGGCCGCCCGCAACCTGACGCTTACAAACGAGCATTCGCTCGGCAGGTGGCGCGTCAACGGCACCGTGCAGAATATGACCGAGTTTCAGGAAGCCTTCGGCTGCTCCGCCGGCCAAGCCATGGTTCGCGCGCCTGCCTGCCGGGTTTGGTGAGCCGCGTGAGATGGCTCTTCATCGCGGCCTGTGTGCTGGTCTGCATCGTGTCCGTGCCCGGCGGCGGCGATCCTCACCCATACGCGTCGGACCAACCCATCACCGAGCCGAAGCTCTTCGGCGAAGGAGTCATCTCCACCCCATTCGACGAATTCGGACTGGCCTTTTCTCAGGATGGGCGCACCGCGTTCTTCAATCGCAGCGTGCCTCGCAGCAACCTGTATTTCATTTGCACATCCACGTTCCGCGGCGGAAGTTGGAGCGAACCGGAGGTGGCCCCGTTCTCCGGACAATACTGGGACTTCGACGCGGTGTTGTCGCCCGGCGGATCGCGGATCTTCTTCGGTTCCGACCGCCCTGTGCCCGGACGATCTAAGCGGGATAAGGATTTCGATATCTGGATGGTCGAAAAAACGTCCGGCGGATGGAGCGAAGCGCGGCACGTCAGCGCAGCCATCAACAGTGACGAGGATGAGACGTTCGCTTCCGCCGCGGCCAACGGCACGCTGTACTTCGTCTCGGGCCGGGAGGGCGGACGCGAGCACCTGGCGATCTATCGCTCCAGGCTGGTAGACGGTGCGTATCAAACGCCTGAAAAATTGAAGGGCCCGGTGAACGATCCCGAAAACTGGTCGCTCGAAGTTCTAATCGCGCCGGATGAAAGCTTTCTGCTGCTGGTTCCCTACGGGCGGAAAGACGGTTACGGAAGCTTCGACATCTACGTCAGCGAGCAGAAAAATGGAGAGTGGGCGGCGCCGCGCAATCTGGGACCGAAGGTCAACACGTCTGCCCGCGACTACAGCCCCAGGATCTCGCCTGATGGCAAGTACCTGTTCTGGGCGAGTGAGCGCGGATTTGAACCCCCAAAAAACTATCGCGACCTGTTCGTTCGCACCAGGAACACTCTGAATGGTTGGGGCAATATTTACCAGATCGAATTGAGCGCAATCGGCCTGGGAGGCAAGCGATGAAGTACTTTCTGGCATTCGCCGCGATCCTGGCGATGCTGTGCGCCGCCGCCGCGCCTGGCGACGAACCCTCTCTATTCGCGGAAGGCATCGTGTCCACCGCCGACGATGAGTCCGGCTTCGCGCTGACCTCCGATGGGAAGACCGCCTTCTTCGGCAAGGTTTCGCCCACTACTGCCGGCGATCCAATGCGGGTGATTTGCGTAACGCGCAGGGACGAAACTGGACGCTGGACGACACCTGAAATTGCTCCTTTTTCCGGCCGCTACCATGACATGGGTCCAGCCCTCACGCCCGACGGCGCGCGGCTCTACTTCATTTCCGACCGGCCCAACGGCGATCCGCAAAAGCACGACCTCAATATCTGGTACGTCGACCGCATTGCATCCGGATGGAGCGAACCGGCAGCCCTCGGCGCACCGGTCAATTCACCCGCGCGGGAATACGGTGTCTCGGTGGCCGCCAATGGCACGTTGTACTTCGCATCGAACCGCGCGGGCGGCAAAGGATCGTTCGACATCTATCGATGTAAGCTCGAAAACGGGGAGTACAAGACCGTCGAGAACCTGGGCGAGACGGTCAATACCAAAGGCGCCGAACTTCATCCGGCGATCTCACCGGACGAGAGTATATTGGTATTCACCGCTCTCGGCCGCGACGACGAGATCGTCGGTGTTCATAAGGCGTATGCTCGCGGCGATCTCTACGTCAGCTTTCGAAAGAGCGGCTCGTGGACCACGGCCCGCAACTGTGGCGCGCCCATCAACAGCGGCGGAGGCGAGTCTTGGCCGGCCTTCTCGGCCGACGGCACGGGTTTGTTTTTCACCAGCGACCGCGGCTTCGCCACCTACCGCCTCCCACATCGCATGACCTGGCCCCAGCTCGAACGCGGACTCACTTCAACACTGAACGGGATGGGCAACATCTACCAGGTCAACGCTGCCATTCTTCGCGGGCTTGACCGCTAGCACGACCGGAAAGCTTACTGACCGCCGCTATTCGACGCGCAAAACGATCTTCGAACGGCATAGCCGCTTCCGAGATGCGTAGCCTTGCATTATACCCAAATTTTCCGCCTATGCCAGCGCATCCCGCACGCCGCACAAATGGTACGGTAAGCTGTGCCGAAAAAGAACACGACTCAATCAAGACCCGCCCCTTTGAAAGGCGGCGAGACTCACCAGCAATCAACGACTCTATTGACCACCAACCTGGGCCTCCCCATTTCCGACAACCAGAATTCCTTGAAGGCTGGTGGCCGGGGACCAACTCTTCTCGAAGATTTCATCCTGCGGGAGAAGATCACTCATTTCGATCACGAGCGTATTCCCGAGCGTATCGTCCACGCCAGAGGTTCCGGTGCGCACGGTTACTTTAAGCCTTATAAATCGATGGCCCACGTGACGAAGGCCGGCTTTCTGGCCGATCCGAAAGTGAAGACTCCGGTGTTCGCTCGCTTCTCTACGGTCGCCGGCGGAGCGGGATCGGTCGACCTGCCGCGGGATGTTCGGGGTTTTGCGGTCAAGTTCTACACTCAACAAGGCAACTTCGATCTCGTGGGAAACAACATACCGGTGTTCTTCATCCAGGACGCCATGAAGTTTCCGGACCTGGTTCATTCCGTCAAGATGGAGGCGGATCGCGGCTATCCGCAAGCGGGCAGCGCGCACGACACATTTTGGGACTTCATTTCCTTAATGCCCGAGTCGCTTCACATGATCATGTGGGCGATGTCCGACCGCGCGATTCCCCGTTCCCTGCGGATGATGGAAGGTTTCGGCGTGAATACCTTCCGTCTGGTGAACGAAGCCGACGAAACGAATTTCGTAAAGTTTCACTGGCGGCCCGTCCTGGGAACCGCGGCCGTGCTCTGGGATGAAGCGTGCAAGATCAGCGGCGCCGATCCGGACTTTCATCGCCGGGACCTTTTTGAAGCAATCGCGAGTGGAAACTTTCCCGAATTCGAGCTCGGCTTTCAGATCCTCGATCAGAAGACGGCCGATGCCTACGATTTCGACGTCCTCGACGCGACGAAGCTCATCCCGGAAGAAATCGTGCCACTCGAAATGGTAGGCAAGATGGTTCTCGACCGGAATCCGGATAACTTTTTTGCCGAAACGGAGCAGGTGGCGTTCTGTCCGAGCCATATTGTTCCCGGTATCGACTTCAGCGAAGATCCTTTGCTCCAGGGACGGCTTTTTTCTTACCTCGACACCCAACTCTCCCGGCTCGGCGGCCCGAACTTCCACGAGCTGCCCATCAATCGCCCGAAATGCCCTTTTGCGAATATGCAACGAGACGGCCACATGCAAATGCTGGTTCCAAAAGGCCGCGATAATTACGAGCCGAATTCCATTAATCCGGATGGTCCGCGCGAGAACCCGGCGCAGGGTTTACGTACAGCGCCGATTCCAATGGAGGGAACAAAAGTCCGCCTCCGCGCGGCATCGTTTGCCGATCATTACTCCCAAGCCAGACTTTTCTTGCGCTCGGTGACGCCCCAGGAGCAAAAACACATCGCCAAGGCGCTGACCTTCGAACTGGGGAAAGTGGACATCCCGGAGATTCGGAAGCGCATGCTTGGTCATTTAAACATCATCGACAAAGCGCTTGGAGGTACGGTCGCCGAGGGGCTCGGCATGACCGGCGAGGCGGAGAAGATTACTCCGGCAGTCCCTCCGGTGGATTTGGAGCCGAGTCCCGCTTTGCGTTTGTATGGGAAGTACAAGCCGACGCTACGCGGCAGGAAAGTCGGTGTCTTGCTTGCTCCCGGATTCGATGTTGCGCTCAGGGACGCGTTGGTGGCAGCCATCAAGAAGGAAAACGCAACCGCCGCACTGATCGCGCCCAAGGTGGGAGGAGTGGAAGATGCAGCCGGAAAGAAGCACGCGGCGGACATGGCGCTTGCGGCTTCGCCCTCCGTTCTCTTTGATGCTGTGGCGGTTTTGGCGGGCCCCGCTGGGGATGACGCACTAACGAAAAATCCGGACGCCGTCGGCTTTTTGATGGATGCGTGCAGGCATCTCAAATCGATCGCCCTGGCAGGGGTGCCCGCTCTTGCCAAGAAAACCGAAGTTGCCGGCGTAGTGGGGGTCTCTGAGCTGAATGGCTCAAAGGAAATTGCCGCCTTCATTAAGTTCGCGAAAAACGGCAAGGTTTGGGAGCGCGAGGCCGAGTAACCAGGTCGCCATGAATTCGCCGGGTGGATGCACGGGGGGCCGGACTGGCATTGGGCCTGTTGAATCTTGAGGAATCCAGCCGACCCCCGAGATGTCGGATGTCGGAAGTAACATGTGCCGAGCGCAACGCATGTTCAACCGCGAACTCCAAATGCCGATTCTCAATTCACCTTTGTCCGGCGCCGCGTGATACTGAAAAGATCCAGATTTTTAAGAAGAGGGGATTTACCATTTAGTGCAAAATCGGCCATGATCTCTCCTACCACGCTTGCAAACTTGAATCCGTGCCCAGAGAATCCCGCTGCGATTGAAACCTCCGGGAAATTCGGGTGCAGATCGAGGACGAAGTTTTCATCGGGACTGTTGGTGAAGAGGCAAGTTTTCATCGCCATGGTTGGGCCCTCTGCATCCGGAAAATAACGGCGAATCGCTTCGCGCAGCACCCTTTCATCTTCAGGATGGCACTCTCGATCCATTCCGTCGGCATTGACCTGTTCGTGCCTGTGATGATACTTGCCGAACTTGAAACCCGGGATTCCGTAGACCGGAAATCCATAATAGCGATTCATGATGCTTCCTTCAGCGGCCTCCATGTTGAACACTGGAAAGGCGCCAAGACGAAACATTTCCGGTCGCCGCGGTTGCGTCCAAATCATCACTTGTCGTTCGGGAACAGCCAGCTTGTGCGTCCCTAAGCACGGAACAAGGTTCGCAGCCCAAGGCCCAGCCGTGATGACAAGCTTTGCCGCCACATAGGAGTCCCGGTCGGTTTGCACTACAACCCGATTTCGCTCAACCTCCCACCGTGTGACCGGCTCCCGAGCATGAATTTCAGCGCCCAGAGCCAGTGCTGCCCGTATATAGGCGATGATAGCCTGCTCCGAGAGTACAAAACCTCCGTCCGGCTGGTATACTGCAACCATTTCTTTTGGCAAGCAAAATCCGGGAAATCTGCTCCTCAACTCTTTTGAGTTCAACTCCTCGTGTATGAGGCCATGGCAGCGACATGACTCCAGGCTGCCCTTAACAATCGACCCATTTATCGGTCCGGCATCGATGCCTCCTGTGATAAACAGCAACTGCTCTTTGGTGAGGCGTTCCAGTGTGCGCCATTGTTTGTAAGCGCGGCGCAGCAGGGGAACGTATGCCGGGTGTTCGGCGTAGGCAAGCCGGATGATCCTGTTCACTCCGTGCCCGGACCCGAGATCGTGGCCGATGTTAAACTGCTCTAGTCCAAGCACGCGGCAACGGCGCTTCGCCAGATTATAGGCCGTAGCACTTCCCATGCTGCCCATGCCGATAACAATCGCGTCATAGCTCATAGGCGCTCCTATGGGTAAAGATACTTGGCGAAATCGAAACGCTCATAAAGTTCACAGACGCCATTCTCGCGTTTGTAAATTTTTTCTGCAATCAGCTTAATAAGATGTTCACCCGCATCAAGATATTCACACGCCCCAATCTCGCACTTGCGCGTAATTGTCTCCACGGTCAAACCGTTTCCCTGCTTGAAGAAACGGAGCATGACGGGCTTTTTTCCCGTGTCAGACGTGTAGGAAACGACCGCGAACGGTTGCGGACTATCGAGTTTTTTTGCCAACCTACGGAATGGCGCTGTTGTCCACAGCCGGCGAGGCCTCGCGTACCACCGGTAACGAGCTAAAATCCATCGTTCATCCGGCGTAAGTTCCTTGAGAATCTCGCGGACCTCTTTTGGCTCTAGGTATCCAAGAGGGATTTTAAATCGGCGATGAATGGCGGAAAACGCTTTTGCGTAATGCTGGTCTAGATAGGAAAGCTGCATAGCTTTAAGATCTGCATCCTTGGAAAACAATAGTACTCGCTCGTGTCGAAAGGGAAGCTTGGCCGTCGGTGTTGCAGTGGTTGCCTGTTGGAGGCCCCTGTGCTGCTGTTCAACGATCGTCGCCAGATAGAGTGCTGTATCGGGTTCGAACCATTCCTTTAAGGGAATGGTCCCTATCGCAAAATAACGATCCGCCCCGTCCAGCGCGTCGGAGAGCTCGCCTATCATAGTCCAATGCACATCAGTCGCCTTTCGCACCGACCGCCAAACGACCCACAGAAACGCAAGATAAATTCCTGCCAATTCACGGCTACGATCGAGAAGCCACTTTTCCTTACCGTGCAACCAATCCAAGGAGATTGTCCATTTGATCTCTGGTACCCGATCTAGGATGATCGATAGAAACATTACGACCACAATGGGCACCCACAGATGGGCGCCGCTGTGCTCGCGGAATATTCTACGGAAAAGCGTCGAGATCACACTTGCCTCCTCAAAAACATCCGGTGATTAGCGTAATTCTACATTGAAATGCGCTGGTAATAGTAGTCTACGGCGCATGTTGCAGCACAGTATTCAGCGTGCTTGGTTGCCCTGGGCACCGATCATCGAGGCGCCCTATGCACACCGGCCATTGGCGCAGGTCGGTCCGGACGCGCTCCTAACAAGTCGCCGCAGCCGTTCCGGGCAGCGGTCGAAAGGCGGTGGCAATCGCTTGGTCTCCCAGCGTTCAACGCACAGCAGCGCGAAACAATAGGATCTCCCAAGCAATTTAGAAACGAAGGAATTCCGGTTGGCGGAATTGAATGAGTTTTGCCGATGGGCCTGAATCTGCGTCGGGCGCGGGAGGTCCGGCGGTGAGTCGCCCCTGATTCGACCAGTTTCAAGTTCGGTCCCTTCTCAGTCACAAACTCTCCGGACTTATCTTTCCTTCCCCATCAACACTTTCCCAAATAGTCCCCGCTGAATCCAACCATCAGCATGGTATTCGATGTACAGAAGGAAAAACTCATGAATATCACTACTGACGATAACCAGACGAACAACGAATCACCGGCCATCGATCGCGCGGCCATCAATCGCGCCAACGCCCAGCACTCCACAGGCCCACGCACCGAAGCCGGCAAACAGCGCTCATCCCTCAACGCTCTTCGCCACGGACTCACGGGCCAAACCATCGTCCTCCCCTCCGACGACCTCATCGCTTACGAGCGCCACTGCAAAGGCTTCTTCCTCGAATATCAACCCAAAGCCGACACGGAAAGGTTCCTGGTCCAAACCATCGCCGATACCACTTGGCGCCTCTATCGCATCTCGGGGCTCGAAAACAATCTCCTCACCCTGGGAATTACTGAGCACGAAGCCAGCGTCGACACCGATCACCCTCAAGTCCTCACCGGGCTGGCCATGGCCAAAACCTACCGCGAGCAATGCCACGTAATCGCCAGCCTGGGGTTGCACCAACATCGACTCGCTCGACTCTTCAAGGAGACCCTCCAGCAGCTCCGCGAAATTCAGTCCGAGCGTCGTAGCCTCGAAAAGGAACAACTGAAAGGTGCCGCCGTCGTCAAGGAACTGCACCACGACAAAGGACTTCCCTACGACCCGGCGCAAGATGGCTTCGTTTTTTCACCCGCCGAAATCGACACCTGCATTCAGCAAAACCATCGGCTCACCCAAGCCCGAAGAGCCGATTTTCACCGCCCCTGAACCCCAATGCGCAAGCCCCAGCCCCAGCGCCCAGCGCCCCCGAGCTACCATTACGTTGTGGCCAAATCCGCTTTATCCCTCAGCTTTCTGCTGATCTCGACGGTCCTCGCTCCATCGCAATTCGGTCAATCGCTGGAAGCCCTGAATGCGGTTCACCAGTTTCGCGAGGTCTCGCTTTCGCCCGATGGCGCAACGGTCGCGTGGACCGAAATGATTCTGGCGAAAGAAGGCTCCGACCCGCGCCGATCGGTGATCTTCATCAAGGACCTTCGCGATCCCGCCGCGGCGCCTCGTCCTTTGTTGAAAGATCCCTGGTCCGGTCAGGGCTTGGCATGGTCGCGTGACGGCAAGCTTGCGTTCCTTTCGAACGGTGGCACGCCGGGGCAGTTGCAACTTTATGTCGCCGACAAGCCCGGTACCGGCACACCTCGCAAACTGACCGGCTTGAAAGGATACGTGGCCGATCCGCGGTGGTCGCCCGATGGCCGTAGTATCGCGATGCTGTGGATCGAGGGCGTGACTCGCGTGCCCGGTCCAACCGAGGCCACTGTCGCCGATACAGGGGTCGTCGCCTCAGAGATTGTTTTGCAGCGGCTGGCATTGGTGAATTCCGCCACTGGTGAAGTGCGCGCCATTTCGCCGCCTGGAATGTACGTTTACGAATTCGATTGGTCGCCCGACAGCAAGAATCTCGCGTATCTCGCCGCGCCGGGACCCGGCGACGACAACTGGTACGTCGCCGAATTGTTCAGCATCGATCCATCTTCCGGCAGCCCGAAGCGGATTGCCAAGCCTGCCATGCAGGTGGCCAATGTTCGCTGGTCGCCGGATGGAACAAACATAGCTTTTATCGGTGGACTCATGAGCGATGAAGGTTCCACCGGCGGCGACATTTATATCGTCGGCGCCTCGGGCGGCGCGCTGAAGAATCTTACTCCGAAACGGACTTCTTCGCCGAATTGGTTCCGCTGGATGCCGTCCTCGAAACAGATTCTGATGACCGAAGGCACGGCCGGGCAGATGGCGATCTCCACGCTCGACGTGGCTTCCGGTAGCTCGGAGACATTGTGGAAAGGCGCCGATAGCATCGCGTTTTCGGGCGACGCATCGAACAGCGCCATAATCCGCAATTCGTTTACCAAGCCACCCGAGGTTTGGGCGGGCCGAACCGGCGCCTGGCAACAGATCAGCCATTCCAACGACGATGCTCGTCCCATGTGGGGCGAGGCAAAAAGCATCGAATGGACCAGCGATCGTTTTCATGTGCAAGGTTGGTTGCTGTACCCGCAACCGTACGATCCGGCAAAACGCTATCCCATGATCGTCGTCGTGCATGGCGGACCAGCGGCCGAAGTACGCCCGTCCTGGCCGCGCACAAGTCTACCGCTGAACCTGCTCTCGGCCCACGGATATTTTCTTTTTTTTCCCAACCCGCGCGGCAGCTACGGGCAAGGTGAGGACTTCACTCGCGCCAACGTCCGCGATTTTGGGTACGGCGATCTGCGCGATGTCCTGAAAGGTGTGGATACGGTGACCAGGAGCTACCCCGTGGATGAGAAGCGTATCGGGATTGCAGGCTGGAGTTACGGCGGATACATGACCATGTGGACCGTCACGCAGACGAATCGGTTCCGTGCGGCGTTTGCCGGCGCGGGTATCGCAAATTGGCAAAGCTACTATGGCCAAAACTCTATCGATCAGTGGATGCTTCCATATTTTGGCGCGTCGGTCTACGACGATCCGGCGGTGTATGCGAAAAGCGCGCCCATCAGTTTCATCAAGAACGTGAAGACACCGACGCTGGTTGTGGTGGGTGAGCGCGACGGAGAATGTCCGCCGCCGCAATCGTACGAGTTTTGGCACGCGCTCAAGACCTTCGGAGTGAAAACAGAATTCGTGATTTATCCCGGCGAGGGCCACGGTTTTCACGATCCGGAACACGTGCGCGACTTGTTCGACCGCGTCTTGAAGTGGTTCCAGGAAAACATGCCCGCCGGTTCTACCCCATGACCGTGTGGCGCGGCCTTCAGGCTGCTGCATCGAGACTGGTCTCGATGCTCCGGAGGCGAATGAGCCTCGAGGCGGCAGACACGAGTGTCCGCGCCACGTTCCAGCTAGCGCAATACCTGTCGGCACTATTCGCCGTAACATTTCTTACTCCCTGCTTGACCGCGGACCAACGCATCGTCCCCCTGGAATCCGGTCAATTCTATGCCGCGATCGTCGAGCCGCAAGGCGCCGAGTTTTCCGCCGCGCTTTACGCTCCCGGTGGCCAGCTACTCGCGCGGGATTCTCACCGCGTGTTCACCGTGGCGGAATTCTCCGGATCATTTCGACTCGAGATCGCAGCAGTCGGCAAGGGGCCTGCAATCGGTACGTACACCCTTCGAACGGAGGGTCCGCGCCAGGCCACCGCGCAGGACCGGCAACGCATGCAGGCCCTTGCGCTCTTTACGGAAGCGCAGCAAATGGAAAAGCCGGGAACGCCCGAACTCCGCCGCCAGGCGGTCCCGCGTTATGAAGCTACTCTCCAGCTTTGGCGCGATGCGGGCGATACCGAAGGAGAAGGTAACGCCTTAACCGCCATCGGCCGCGACTATGTAATTCTGCGCGAGCCGAAAAAAGCCGTCGAGTTCCACCAGCAAGCTCTACCACTCGAAAAAGCCGCTGGAAATCTTCGCGCGCAGCTCGACGTATTGCGCGGTCTCGGGCTGGCGTACGACAGCTTGCAGGAGTACGAGCAGTCTATCGATTACCAACTCCAAGCCGTCGAAGTGGCGCACCGCATCGGACAAAAATTTGAAGAGGGAATTCTCCGTAACAATTTGGGGAACTCCTATTGGGTGACAGGCGAAGAACGGAAGGCGCTGGACTCGCTCGATCTAGCGTTGAAGATTCGCAAGGAAATATCGGATCAACTGGGAATCGCCTACACGCTGCAAACCCTCGGCATCGTGTATTCGTCCATGGGCGATCCGCAAAAAGCGCTGGATTCTTACGCTCGGGCTTTGCCCATCTGGCAAGCTCAAAACAACAAAACAGGCGAAGCGAACGCGCTGAACAATATCGGCTACATATACGCTGGACTCGGTGACCTAAAAAAAGCCCTCGACTATTACGGCCGGGCTGTCGAAATGTGGCGGCAATTGAAGTCGGATGCCGGCGAGGCGATGACGGCAAACAATGTCGGATTAGCATACGCCGGAATGCACCAGCCCGCGCAGGCTTTGACGCAGTACCAACGTGCGCTGGCGACCTTTGAAGCTTTGAACGATCGCCGGTCGCAAGCGTACGCGCTGCAAAATATCGGAGACGCGCAGGCGGACTTGGGCGACCACCGGCTAGCGCTCGAGTATTACGAAAAATCGCTGAAGTTGAAGCGTGCCATCGGCGATCGGCCCGGCGAATCGTATACGCTGCATAATCTCGGGGACAATTACCGCGCGATGGGCGATCTTGAGAAAGCCGCCGAGTACTACCGCGATGCTCTCGCCATCCGGCAAACTACCGGCGATCGCGCGGGTGAAGCCCTCACCCATGCCGCGATGGCGCGGGTTCATCGAGACCGAGGCGATCTCAGCGCCGCCCGGAATGAAATTGAAACGGCGCTCCAGGAGATCGAGGCTTTGCGGACTAGTTTGATTAGTCCTGGGCTGCGCGTTTCGTATTTTGCCTCCAGACGTGTGTACTACGATTTCTACATTGATTTATTGATGCGCCTCGATGCCCCGGCGCTCGCACTCCAGGCCAGTGAGCGCGCACGTGCACGCAGTCTGCTGGACAGCCTGGGAGAGATCAGCGCCGATATCCGCCAGGGAGTGGACGCAGCGTTGCTGGAACGCGAGCGGTCGTTGCATGGAAGCATCAATGCGGAAGCCCAGAGGCTTTCCCAACTGGAAAGCTCCCCGAACAATGGCAAGACAATCGCGCAATCGCGCCGGCGCTTGGACGATCTCATCTCGCGCTACGAGGATGCGCAGGCCACTATTCGCGCAGCCAGTCCACATTACGCGGCGTTGACGCAACCCGAACCTCTCGCGCTGGATGCAATTCAGAAACAGGTGTTGGACGCCGATACCATGCTGCTGGAATTTTCGCTCGGCGAGGAGCGCAGCTATGGTTGGGTGGCTGGACCTGCCTCAGTGCGCGGCTTCGAGCTGCCTGCCCGCGCCGAAATCGAAAAAATCGCGCGCCGCTTGTATGACGTACTGCTTGCGCGCAACCGTCATCCGGATGCCGAGACGTTGCCGCAACGCCGGATTCGTCTGGCGCAAATGGATGGGGAATTCGAAAGGTTGGCCGCTTCGCTAAGCCGTATTCTTTTGGCCCCGGTTGCAAAAGAGATCCCAGGCCGGCGCCGGCTGCTGATCGTGTGCGGCGGCGCATTGCAGTACGTTCCGTTTGGAGCCCTGCCTGAGCCCGGATTCAGCACACCCCTAATTGCAAATCACGAAATCGTCAGTCTTCCTTCCGCGTCCGCGTTGGCGGTTCTGCGGCGTGAGCTTGCCCAGCGTTCGAAGCCCGCCGGTACGCTTGCCGTTTTGGCCGACCCCGTCTACGAACCCGTCGATCCTCGGGTCAATGCCCCGCGTGTCAACGCCGCACCCGCTGAATTCACCCGCCTCAGGTTTTCACGCCAGGAAGCCGATCAAATCACGGCGCTGGCAGCCGGGCGCAAGAATCTGCTGGCCCTTGATTTCGACGCCAGCCGCGCATTGGTCCAGAGCGGACGTTTGGCGGGTTACGGCTACGTCCACTTTGCCACGCACGCCGTAATCGATAGCGAGCATCCGGAATTATCGGGAATCGTACTGTCGCTGGTGGATCGCCGCGGGCGTTCCGAAGATGGCTTTCTGCGGATGCTCGATATTTACAATCTCAAACTAAACGCCGGCCTGGTGACACTCAGCGCTTGCCGTACCGCTCTAGGCAAGGACATCGCCGGCGAAGGATTAGTGGGACTGACGCGTGGCTTCCTCTACGCCGGCGCGTCGCGGGTGCTGGCTACTTTGTGGAGCGTCGAGGATAAGGCGACGTCGGAGCTGATGCGCCGATTCTACTCCGGGATTCTCAGAGATAAACTGTCTCCCGCTTCCGCCCTTCGAGCAGCCCAGCTTGCCATGTGGCACGATAAGCAATGGAGGAGTCCGTACTACTGGGGGGCGTTCACGCTGCAGGGGGAGGGGCGCTAGAGGGCATGTGGCGCGGCCTTCAGGCTGCTGCATCGAGACTCGTCTCGATGCTCCGGGGCGAAAGAGCCTCGATACGAATATCGAGGCCGCGGATACGAGTGCCCACGCCACATGCACCTCGCCAAGGGAGCGGTACAGACTGAATAGCGTGTCTCTGCAAAATACTAAAGAATTAACTGAAGAAGCGCTCAACAAGCTATTGGACCGACTCCATTCAGAGCGTTCCGAGGCTGGCGAACGGTATGAAAGAATACGCCGGAAGCTGCTTCAATTCTTCCGTTGGGAAAGAGCCGAGTTTCCCGAAGAACACGCCGATGAAACGCTGAACCGCGTAGCCAGGAAACTCGCCGGTGGTGAGCAGATCATTGACGTGGAGCGCTATATTTTCGGAGTCGCGCGCATGATTTCGCACGAGGTTGCCCAGCGGCGGCTCCGGCACAAGACCGCCGTGGAAGAAATGAAGCATATCCCGGCTCCGCAGGTTGACGCCGACGAAGTTGCCCTCGCGTCGGTTTTGTGGGATTGTCTACGAAGCCTGCCGCCGGATACCCGCACGTTTATCCTGCGGTACTACGAAGGCGACAAACAGGTGCGAATTCGAAACCGCCAGGCCATGTCGGAGGAACTGGGGATTCCGCTCAATGCCCTTAGGAATAGGGCCCTACGCCTTCGGGAGCGGTTGGAAGATTGCGTCGAAAAAGGCCGTCAGGCGGGATAGAGCGAGATGGATCGGGGATTCTTTTCACAGTAACTAGAGACGATAGATGGCAGACGCTCATGACCACAATATCGACGATGACGGCGCGATAGTCCGATATCTGTTCGGGCTATCCACGGACGAAGAGCGGTCGGCCATCCTGGAGCGGCTTTTCCAGGACGAGGATTACTTCAATCGGATTCGTGCGACGGAGTATGAGTTGCTGGATGCCTACAGCCGCGGGGCAATGCCGGCCTCCGAGCGGGCCTTAGTGGAAAAGTCGTTGCTCGCTTCAGCGGAGGGACGCCGGATGCTGAACCTGGCGCGGGCGTTGTCCGCTGTCCAGAAACGTGGTGAGAAGCATCGCGCGCCTTACTTACTGATCGCCGCCACGGTTGTGGTCGCGACTGCGATTGGTCTGCTGCTCACAATTAGAAAAGACCACAATGTTGTCGTTACTCGCGAGACACCTGGCATCGCTGCACCACAAGCTCGGCCGTCCACTGCGCCAGTGATGTTCTCGGTTCTGCTGACGCCTGGCACGACACGCGGCGGCGGACAGATCAAGCGTCTCACGATCCCGCCGGGTACGGATTTTCTTCAGCTACAATTGGACCTCGAAGGAGACCGTCATCCGGGCTATGCGGCAACATTGAAGACTACCGCGGGCACACAAGTTTGGGAGCAATCCGCTCTAACGTCACGGCCGGATGGATCCATCCTATGCCGCGTTCCCGCGGGCGTCTTCAAATCGGGGAGCTATGAACTGGCGCTGAGCGCGACATCCGGAAGATGGCCCGAGGTAGTGGCTTACTACTATTTCCAGGTTTCTCCAAACTGACATTTTGCTAAGCGCCGGCAAGACAACCTGCCTCTCATTCCGATAGAATATCCGCTACGATGAAGCCGGATTTGGTGGAAGAGCTGCGCGACTATTACGAGCAGCTCGAAAACATCAAAGAGGACGCGCTGGAGCTAACTGCCCCGCTCCAGGACGCGCAGTTCAACTGGCGGCCCGCGCCTACGCGGTGGTCCATTTCCGAGTGTCTGAGCCATCTGAATCTGACGAACGGATTGGATGTGCCGGGCATTACTGAACAAATCGAACGCGGCCGTGCCGCCGGGTTAACTGGTAAGGGGCCATTTCGATACGGCTTTCTAAGCCGCCTCTTTGTCCGATCCATGGAACCCGGCGCCGGGTTCAAGATGAAGGCGCCCAAAGTATATAAGCCTTCTCCTGATCAGCCAAAGGACAAAGTCGTCGCGGAGTTTATCTCCATCCACGATCGGTTGCTGGAGCTGATCTCGCAGTCGAATGGGCTGGATCTGGCACGCATCAAGGTGCCGACCTTCATCTCCTGGATCAAGTTGAGTTTAGGCCAACGCTTTGCTCTATTGGCCGCTCACGACCGGCGGCATCTGCGACAGGCGTGGGACGTTCGGAAGCATCCAAACTTCCCCGTGTAGGTTTTCAGAGCAGTTCGTCCCGGCGCAGCTTTTCCAGCTTCTTTACCAACTCGCCCACTTTCTGGGAAAGCGAGCGGTCCGCGATTAGAAGCGCATCGGGAGTGTCCACGATTACCAGATCATTCACGCCCAACAGCGCCACCAGTTTGCGCTCGGCATCCACGTAGTTTCCGGTACTGTCCGCCGCCAGCATCTCTCCACGCACTACGTTGCCGTTGCCATCGCGGGGAAGAATTTCGTAGAGGGCGTTCCAACTTCCGACGTCGTTCCAGCCAAAATCACCGGTCGCGAATCCCACGACCTCGCTCGCCTTTTCAAGCACTGCATAATCAATTGAAATGTTTTCACAGTGTGGAAAGGCTTCCTTCACCGCGGTGGAAAAATTCCGCTTCGAAAATTGCGGCAAGCCCGCCAGCAGAGTTGCGGTCTTGGGCAGAAACTCGCGCAACGCATCCAGCAGCACCGACGTCTTCCAGAAAAACATGCCCGCGTTCCAGTAGAAGTTTCCGGCCCTGACGTAACGCTTGGCGGTTTTCAGATCCGGCTTTTCACGGAACCGGCGCACGGGCCAAGCCTCTGTCGACCCGGCCTCCACACCCTTTGGAAATTCGATGTAACCGTACCCGGTTTCCGGCCAGCGGGGCTGAATTCCCAGCACCACGATCTTGCCCTCGGCGGCGGCGCGGTAGGCGGACCGCACGATTCGCAGATAAGGCGCGGGCTTCGAGATCATGTGATCGGCCGGGAAGACGCCCATCACCGCGCCGGGATCGATGGATTGCAAAATGTGCGCGGCGAGCCCGATGGCCGGCGCGGTAT
>CATPCJ010000145.1 GCA_955652915.1 uncultured Bryobacteraceae bacterium | reverse complement strand
CAAAAAGGGCTCACATTCGACGAAACCTGTCGGCTGACAGTAGTCTCAACGGACTACAGCCGCGCTAAGGCAATTAAGGCCGGAACCTTAGGACAACACTCCATATCCACCGCTGTCGATTCAGCCGTTTGTAGGTCTTGAGCCACAGGTGTCTGCCCGTGGCCGTGAACGGGGAGCGGAATAAGCGGATGAAAAGGAATATAGTTCCATTACTGGGCATAGCATTCGTGGTGGCTATCGTTTCAACGGGCGTGTTCTATGGGCTCTTCGCAGGCAAGCTCAAGAGTTCATCGCCGGAGACGACCGGACAATCGATTGTCGTAGCTGCGCGGGACCTCGAACGTGGTGCAGTGGTGAAGCCTGGCGACATTCGCGAGTCGCGAATCGGGGGCTCGCTGAAAGGCTCCTTCGCGCACGCGAAGGACGCTGTAGGCGCTACTCTGCTCGAAGCCGTGCAGGAAAATGCGCCACTGTTGCAAGACCGCGTCGCCTCGCACGACCCCAACGTGAACGGCGGCGGCAACGGCCTACTCACCGGAATGCGCGCCATATCGGTTCACGTGTCGGACTCGAGCGGCATCATTGGTTTGATGCACGCCGGCTCCCGCGTCGACGTCCAGGCCGTGTCGGACCGCAACGGCACAACCGAGCTTCGGACCATTCAGCAGAATGTGGAAGTGCTGGCGGTGAGTCCGCAACTCGAAACTCCCGGAGCAAATCGTCCGCCGTCGCCGGTTGTAACACTGCTGGCTCACGCTCAGGATGTGGATGTGATCGCGGTGGCGGATTCGGGAGCGCGCATTCGGTTGGCGCTTCGTAACCCGCTGGACGAAGGAGTTGGTCCGCGGAACGCGCTGGCTCTGGCGTCGGTTTTTCAATCCCACGGCGTTTCATCCGCGGCGGCGCACTCGGGCCACGCCCAACCTTCCAACGCTTCCACCGCTTCGATATCGCCTGCTGCATGGGATCACCCGGTCAATCTCCACGTACAGGTCTTGGGTGTAACCCCGGCCGCGCTGGTGGAGCTTAATTCACGACTGGCCGGGCCGCCCGCTAGCGATGCTTTGCGGGTGGCAGCCTTTCGCGCGGAATCCGATCTGAACGAACTGCTACAGAAGCTGCAGCAGAAACAGGAATTGGAGATCGTGTCGGCCTGGCATCTGATGGCGGGGGTCGGCAGGCCCATAAGCTATCGCGCCGGAACTTCGCCAAATCTCATCCGCGTCCAATTCGCACCGGAGACGGATGCGGGCGGCAAACTTAGCTTACGAGTGCGCCCCGAAATCACGCTGCAGCATGGCGATGCCGCCGTCACCCGCAAATACGCCGGGGACCTGCCGGATGGCGGGAGTTTCCTGGTGAAAGGTATCCTGCAGGATGAGAACGATCGCAAGTGCCTGGACGTGCTCTTCCCGGGACATTCCTGGGCCGGGCGGGACCTCGTAATTCTGGTCACCTCGCGCGTGCTCAGGCCGGCCGCGGGCTCCGCATGCGCTCAAACCAATCGGGGACAGTAAGTGCTGGGGCTAACCGCCATCCTGGTGTTTCTCACCACCTTCCTCGCGGCCGGGCTGGCCGTGCTGGTGGGGTGGTTTGCGCTTCAGCGCATGAGCGCGGAAGCCGTCGCCGAACGTCTGTCCGAAAATCTCCTGGATGAATCGCCGCGCCAGTTAAAGGACGAATCGCTCAGCAGCATCTCACTCTGGGGAAAGCTGCTGGAGCGCTCCGACTTCATCAAGGTCATGCGCCGGCATCTCGCGCAGGCGGGGCTGAACTGGTCCGTGGGACGCGTCACCCTGCTGATGTTGCTGTCGGCAAGTGTGGCGCTGGCTATCGCCATGCGGTTTGATATTATCCCTGGCCTGGTTGCGCTGCTGATCGCCTGCGCTGTCGGAGTGCTGCCATATCTCTACATACTCCGGCGCCGCGCCAAACGCTTCCGCAAGTTTGAAGAGAATTTTCCGGATGCGCTGGATTCGTTGGCGCGGGCGTTGCGCGCCGGGCATCCCTTCGCGGCGGCCATGGAGATCGTGGCCGAAGAAGCCGAGCAGCCGGTTGCCGCCGAAATGCGCCAGGCGGCGGTGGACGGAAACTTCGGAACTTCATGGGCACAAGCCCTGGCGAACCTGGCCGAACGCGTGCCGCTGCTGGAAGTGAATATGTTTGTCTCCGCGGTCCAAATGCAGACGCGCACCGGCGGCAAATTGAACGAGGTGCTGGCCGGCTTGGCGGAGAATATGCGCGAGTCCATCGCGCTCAAAGGCGAGGTCCGGGCGTTGGCGGCGCATGGCAAACTCACCGGCGCCGTCCTGACGGTGCTGCCGATCGCAATCGCCGTGGTCATGACTTTCGTGAATCCTTCGTTCATGGCCGTATTGTTTCACCATCCGTACGGCAAGTATCTGATCGTTGCGGCCGCGAGCTGTCTGGTTCTGGCGCACTTCATAATTCGCAGGATCGTGGATATCAAAGTATGAGTGAAATCTGGGTGGGAGCGGCTTTCTTCGGATTCGTCATGACGGCCGTCGTGCTGGCCGGGTACGTCTTTATGCAACGCAGCGGGGCGCGGCGCACGGACATTCCCGCAGGTCTCACCACCGAACCTGCTCTGCCTCCATCGCGGGCGGTGTTCTTCGATTTGTTCCGCTCCATTGGCGAGAATTTTCCTGGATCCAAGGACGAACGGAATCCCTATAGAATAAGGCTGGCCTCGGCCGGCTACCGGTGGCCTTCCGCGCTTCCGGTCTTTTACGGGATCAAATGCGGGAGTGCCTTGTTCGTGGCCGGCCTGCTGGGCATTGGAGCGCTGATATACCGGGGGGAGGCTTCCGCGACGCTGATCCCCATGGCAGCCGGGGCGGGCTTTGGATTCCTGTTGCCCGATCGTATCCTGGGCTCCAGAATAAACGCCCGGCGGCAGCGACTGCGCAGCGCCGTTCCAGCCGCGTTGGACTTGATGGTGCTCGGGATTGAGGCCGGACAATCGCTGGATCAATCGATCGCCGACGCGAGCCGAGGACTGAAGCACACTCACCCGGATTTGAGTGGCGAACTGGCACAACTGTACCTGGAGCTTCGGACCAACACCAGCCGCGCCGATAGCTTCAGAAATTTCGGCGCCCGCACCAAAGAGCCCGAGTTACGTAAGCTGGCAAATCTGCTGATCGATAGCGATCGCTTTGGGACCAGCCTTGGCCCCGCTATCCGCACTCACGCGAAATATCTGAGGACGCGGTTCCGGCAGCAAGCCCAGGAAGCGGCGCGAAAAGTCGGGGTAAAGCTGATCTTCCCCGTATTCTTCCTGATTTTCCCGTCCGTATTATTGGTGACGCTTGGACCCGCCTGCATGATGATGTTCCAGCAGTTGAAAGCGTTGATGCTATAGAAAAGTCCGCGCCACCGAAGCGGCGCGGACGTAAACGAGCGAAAGCTCCCAGGGTTTTACTGCTTCTTATCGTTCTTCTTTTCTTCCTTTGGAGCTTGCTTCTCAACTTGTGGAGCTGGCTTCTCAACTTGCCGCTCGGGAGGCCGGGCCTGCTCCACCTGGCGCTGTGGTGGACGCTGTTGCTCCACTTGCCGCTCGGGAGGCCGGGGTTGCTCCACCTGGCGCTGCGGTGGTTGCTCCACTTGGCGCTGCGGTGGACGTGGCTGTTCCGCTGGCCGCTCCTGACGGGCAGGCTCCACTGGCCGCTCCACTCTCTGCGGCACATCACGCTGCACGCGAGGCGGCGGAACATTAGTCTGTGGCGGGGTCTGTGGTGGGGCCTGGGGCGGGGTCTGCGGCGGCTGTACATCGCGGTTCGGCCGGTCATTCCGCACTGGCGGAACATTGTTCTGCGGAGGTGGCTGCCCACCTGGATTCTCTCGGCCCGGTTGGAAATTACGATCGTTCCGCGCGGGCGGAAGACTATTAGGCGGCTGCTGTCCCGGGTTCGGCTGTCCACCCGAATTCACATCGCGGCCCGGCCGGTCGTTCCGCACCGGCGGAGGATTGTTCTGCGCCGGTGGTTGTCCCTGTTGCCCGCCTTGCCTGCTATCGCGCACCGGCGGAACGTTCTGCTGTGGTGGAGGCTGCTGTCCCGGGTTCTCTCGACCCGTCTGGAAATTACGGTCGTTCCGCACCGGCGGAAGACTGTTCTGCGGCGGTTGTCCCTGATTCGGTTGTCCCGCCGGCCGTCCATTGCCCCCGCCGCCATTGTTCTGCATCCCTTGCGCCGACCGCACGAAAGGACGCGGATTGTCCTGGCGCCCGCGCATCTGCTCCACCTGCACGGCATCCAGCGGACGGCCCGGATTGGCCGATAGCGCCTGCTGTCTTTGGGCAAAGGGCACCGCAGGCGGCGGCGGAGCCGTCTTCGCAACCACTGTCCTGGTCAACGCAGCCGGTGGGGGCTGCGCTACACGTCCACCGTTCCCGGAATTGCCCAGCACGTTTTCACGCCTCGGCGCGATAGGCGCGTTGTTCATCACTTCCGCCGAGCGAAGCGCATCGGGACGCACCTGAATCGCCCCATCCTGCACGCGTCTTCCACCAAAGGCGCTCTGCCGTACCGCCATTACGGCTCCCGGCGCTTCCCGGTTCACGTAGCGGACGTTGGTGGTGTTGTAGATGTTCGTGACATTGATATTCGTGATCGTCGTATTCGTGACGTTCACGCGGTTTACATATCTGGGACTCGCGCGATAACTCGGAACATAGACTTCCCGCGGCCCTAGCGCGAACCAGCCAATCCCCGGCCCGCCGCCCACTGAAATCGCCAGACTGAAGCGCGATCCACCGACCCACGCGACCAGCGCCGGAGCATAAACCGGCCGCACCGCCACCGGGCCTGGAATCCAACCCCAATAGCCCCTGACGTAGGCCCAGCGGCCGTAGTGGAAGGGAGCGAATCCCCAGGGTGCATCGTCCACCCAGGTCCAGCCCCACGGCTCAACCCAAACCCAATGTCCATAGTGGTAAGGCGCCCAACCCACGGGCACCGCGCGCGGCACCCATACGGGTCCATAATCCGGCTCATTCCGCCAATCGCCGTTGTCGTCCAGGTCTTGATAACCAACCATCTCGCGCGATACATAGCGGGCCGATTGCGATTGATCCTCGCGCCGGTCGCGCGCGTCGCACCAGTTGTCCCATTCATCCGGACGAGGCGCATTCAGCACGTTGTATGACAGTGAATCCTCACCGGAAACTTCTGCTTGTTCGCGCGCATGCACGGTGAACGCCTGTCCTCCACCGGTGACCTCGCCTTGGCCGCCTCGCACCGTGATCCGGGTTGTTTGCGCATCCGGATTTACGTCGATACGATACTCGCCGGGGCGGAGCACTGAAAATGCAAGATTCGGCGTGTCGATCTCGAACGTCTCGTACTGATCGAGCGAGCGCACGCGAATGTTCAACGAGCCCTCGGTGAGCCGGATCTGAGTGTTGCCGTCATCCAGATTCAGAAATTCGAATGCGGTTCTGGAATTGAGCCGAAGGGCCGCCGTGCCGATATTCAGTTCCGCGCGCGCTCCTTCGTCAATCCAAAGATGGTCACCGGTGGTCAGGGGCCGGTTGACGTCGGCCGCCACCCAATCCTCAATATCGCCCGGTCGAAACGACACCGCACCGTTCATGTAACTCACCCGGCCTACTCGGCCCGGCGGGTCGGTCTGCGCCGATACCAGAACAGCAGACGCAATCGCGAACAAGAGAACTCGACTCGACTGTCGCATGTACACGTTCCTCCTCAGTCCCAACATTAAGCCACATCCATCCGGCGGAGCTTCTATATAATGACTTCGATGCCGCGCACCTTACTGCTCACTCTTACCATGATTCTATCGGCCTCTGCTGCCGTGAAGATTGAAAAAACTCAATATCGAGGGTGGCCCAATTGCTACCGCATCTCCAACGGCGACGTCGATCTCATCGTAACTACAGACGTCGGACCCCGTATCATCCGGTACGGATTTTCCGGCGGCCCGAACATGTTTAAGGAGTTTGACGAGCAGATCGGCAAGAGCGGGGAGGCCACCTGGCAGGCTCGTGGCGGCCATCGGATATGGATTGCGCCCGAAGATCCGGTGCTCTCTTACGCACTCGACAATTCGACGATATCGGCGGTGATAAAGGGCGACGTCATCGAACTTACGGGCAAAGTGGAAAAAGAGACGGGTCTCGAAAAGCGGATGACGGTGAAACTGGCCCCCACCGGCAGCAACGTGGAAGTGGTACACCGGATCGCGAATAAAACCGGCAAACCGCGCGAATTCGCACCCTGGACGCTCACCATGATGGCGCAAGGCGGCACGGCGATTGTGACTTTCCCGCCGCGCGGGACCCATCCGCGGGACCTGTTGCCCACGAATCCGCTAGTGATGTGGGCCTTCACCGATTTCACCGACAAGCGCTGGCAATTCACCAAGAAATACCTGCTGCTTCGGCAGGATCCGAAGAACGCGAATCCGCAGAAAACCGGATTGTTCAACAAGGAAACCGCCGGTGCTTATTTGTCGGGCTCCAATCTCTTCATCAAGACCACCACGGCGCGGGATCCCCGCAAGCAGCCCGATTTCGGCTGTTCGTTTGAAACGTTCACCAACGAGCAGTTTCTCGAATTGGAGACTTTAGGGCAGTTGGCAAACGTCCGGCCGGGCGCCAGTGTGGAGCATACGGAGCACTGGAGCCTGCACCGGAACGTTAAAATTTCTTCTTGGACTGACGCGGAGATCGACCGCGTCTTGCTTCCATTACTGAACCATTGACCCGGCATCGTGCGTCTAACGAGGTAGCATGGAAAATATGATGAAGTGGTTTGGGATGCGTGCGCTTGTTCCACTGTTTTTCTGTCCGCTGGCTATTTTTGCGCAAAAGGCCGAGCCGGCTGGTGCGCCACCAGCGGAAGTGGCGCCCGCCATCGCACAAGTGCTGCAAAAGAGCGGCACCAAGATCACCAATAGCGGCGCCACTTATTGCGAGATTTGGTTTCGTACGGACAAGCCTTCGGGGCCGAAGTCGACCGAGGAAAACATTACTCTTTCTCTTCCACAAGGAGCGCTGCTGGGCGTGATCCGTTTCGCCGGCAACAGCGCGGATCGCCGCGGGCAAACCATCAAGGCCGGCGTCTATACTCTACGCTATGGCATCATGCCGGTGAATGGCGATCATCAGGGAGCCGCCCCTCAGCGCGATTTCCTGCTGATGACTCCCGCCGCTGACGATAAGGATCTCAACTCCACTCCCAACTTCGAGGCGCTGGTGGCGATGAGCCGCAAGGCTTCCGGGACGCCCCATCCGGCGGTGCTGAGTTTTTGGAAAGCGGACGCGGACAAACCCGGATTCAGCAAGCAGGGCGAGAGCGACTGGGTTCTGCAGACCAAGTTCGACGATACACCTATCGCCATCATCCTCATCGGCGTGGCTGCCTCGTAGTTCATCTTTTTCTCAAAAACGGCGGTTTGAACCGATATGGGGATCAGGGCGGAGTCCCTCATCTATCCATGCAGAGAGAAGTGCGGGCCGCCGGCGCAACAACTTCGGTTAGCTCCCGTTCGCAAGAAGTGGAACAAAACGCCGAGAAATACTTAACCTTGCGCCTGGGAAGTGACACGTATGTGGTTCCATTCCGCCACGTGCGAGAGATCATGGGCATGCAGGAAATTAAAGCCGTGCCAGGGGCTGCCGTTTTCTTGAAGGGCGTCATCAATCTGCGAGGTAAGCTCCTCCCCGTCGTGGATCTTCGCCTGAAGTTCGGATTTTTCGAGCGCGCATGCCAGCGGCGAACGTGCATCGTCATTGTGCAAATCGAAGACTCCATCTCGGGAAAACTAACGATGGGAATGATCGTGGATAGCGTGGCTGAAGTCCTGACATTGAGAGCCGGCGACTTCCGGAACGGCAGCGTCAAGGTCAAGAGCAAAGTCAACAATCTGCTGAATCTCGATATGTTGCTGTCGGCTGACGAAATGCACATTCTCAGAGCGGTTTGTAACTAACACGCACTGTCCGGTGGTGCTATTCTGGAAGCTTCTCTGGCTTCTGTTTTATGCCCAAGTTGAGTTACACAACACCCAGCGGGATCGCCGTAACTCGCTCCGACTCTCAAACGGACTACAAAAAGGGACTAAAACACCTCTTGCGCAAGCTGGACAGGTTCCGGGGAATTTATCTCTCTTCCGGTTATGAGTACCCGGAGCGATATTCGCGCTGGGATATTGCATCCATCTGCCCGCCCTTGGAAATTGTTGCCGCCGGCCGGGCTATCGACTTCCGTCCGCTCAATAGACGCGGCGAGGCTCTCCTGCGGTTTCTTTTTCCGGTCTTGGAACATCATCCACACTGGGACGAGTTTGGATTTCAAGGCGCCGCCTTGCGTGGCCGCTTGAAGCCTTTGCCCAAGTTGTTTCCTGAAGAAGAACGCAGCAAACAACCGTCGGCTTTTTCCATCTTGCGGACGTTGATGGAAGAATTTCGCGGCAAGGAAGACGCGCGCCTGGCATTGGTGGGCGCTTTCGGATACGATCTGCTGTTTCAATTCGATCCCATCGAGCTTAAACTCCCCCGCGCCGGACAGAAGGATTTGCACTTATTTCTTTGCGACGACATTTACTACATGGATCGCAAGAAGGAACGTGTCGAACGCTACCGCTACGACTTCGCGCGCGACGGGGTCACGACCGCGGGCCTGGGGCGCAACGGCAGCGCCATTCATGCGGGGCCGAAGCGTCTAACGCTTGCTAACGCGCGCGGTTCGGAAGCGTCGTCCCGCGTACCGCTTGTTGACGCGCGCGGTTCCGTAGCGCCGCTTCAGAACCGCGACCGTTGGCAAGAGGCTTCCTCCGCTGGTGACCTTGTCCGCGGACAAGCTGAGGCTTTACGGCAGCCCCTTGGCAAGGGAGAGATTGCCCCGTCTAACGCCGACATCGTCGCCGACCATCAGCCGGAAGAATACATGGCCATGGTGGAAACCGTGCGTGAAGGAATGCGGCTGGGCGAATACTATGAGGTGGTCCTGCGGCAGACCTTCCAGGCCACTTTCTCCGACAGTCCTTCGGAGCTCTTCGAGCGAATCCAACTGGCGAGCCCCAGCCCGTACGAATTCTTTCTCCAGCTTGGCGACGAGCAATTAGTCGGCGCTTCGCCTGAAATGTTCGTCCGCGTGGAAGGCAACCGCGTAGAAACCTGTCCCATCGCCGGCACTGCTCGGCGAACGGGCGATCCTCTCCGCGACGCCGATAACATCCGCGAGCTGCTCAACTCCACCAAGGAAGAATCCGAGTTGACCATGTGCAGCGACGTGGACCGCAATGACAAATCCCGAGTGTCGGTGCCAGGCTCGGTGCGGGTCATCGGCCGCCGGTTGATTGAATCGTACGCGGGCGTGTTCCACACGGTGGATCACGTGGAGGGAATCCTGCAGCCTGGCTTCGATTCGCTGGATGCGTTTCTTACGCACATGTGGGCGGTGACGGTAATCGGCGCCCCGAAAAAAGCGGCCGCGCAGGTCATCGAGAAGTTGGAGAAGGATGCCCGCGGCTGGTACGGCGGCGCGGTGGGAATGCTGTCGATGAATGGCGACATCAATACGGGGATTCTCATCCGCACCGTGCATTTGCGCGACGGGATCGCGCGTTATGGCGTAGGGGCCACGCTGCTATACGATTCGGTTCCCGCGCTGGAGGAAGAGGAAACGCGTCTAAAGGCCACTGGATTCTTCCGCGCACTCCGTGCAGTTTTGCCGAAGAGCGCGAATGTGGCAACGGCGTCGAAAGCCGGGCGTGGCGTGAAGTTATTGCTCATCGATAACGACGACTGCTTCATACACACGCTTTCCAACTACGCGCGCCAAACCGGCGCGGAAGTAGCCACTTATCGCGCGGGAGTCCCACCGGAGCTGATCTCAGAAATAGCCCCGCACCTGATTCTGATTTCACCAGGGCCCGGCCGTCCGTCGGACTTCGGCGTTCCCGGCCTGGTGAAATTCGCGGCCCGCGCTGGAATTCCGGTGTTCGGCGTTTGCCTGGGTCTACAGGGAATCGTGGAGGCGTTTGGCGGCGAATTGGGCGTGCTGGACTATCCGATGCACGGCAAACCGTCGGTTGTGATTCACCAGGGCAAGGGCGTTTTCGAAGGATTGCCGAAGCGTTTTAAGGTTGGACGCTATCACTCGCTGTTCGCCCGGCGCGAGACATTTCCGGCGTGCCTGGAGATCACCGCTGAGTCTGAAGATGGAATCATCATGGGCGTCCGCCATCGCGATCTTCCCATCGAAGCGGTACAGTTTCATCCGGAGTCCATCCTGACGCTGGACGGCGACTGCGGCTTGCATTTGATTGAGAACGTGGTCGCGCAAGCCTTGGCGTGTTCCGCGCGATAAGGTGGTTTTTGGCGCCGATGGTGTGGTATAGTGAGAGTTACATTTTAATTTCAGGAAGAAGCGCTTAATGCAATTTGAGCCGTCCGACATTATTTTTCTGGCCGTAATTCTGTCCATTGCTGTCATGCTGATTAACAACGGCAGCGGCGGCGGTGGACGTCGCGTTCCCATTCGCGTCTATTGAAGTCTCACTATCCTTCCTCTGGCAAAACTGTCTAAACCGCCATGCCCACAGCAATCGTTATCGGCGGCGGGCTGGCAGGACTCGCGACTGCTTCCGCTTTAGGCTCTGCTGGATTCCAAGTGGACCTTTACGAAGCCCGTGGCTTTCTTGGTGGACGCGCGACATCTTACCCCATCGCAGGCGACGGCGGCGCACAGGAAGTCATCGACAACTGCCAGCACATCTTACTAAGGTGCTGCGTCAATCTGATGGATTTTTATAAGCGCCTGGGCGTAGCGGACCGAATCCATTTTCACAAGCAGTTTTATTTCATAGAGCCCGGTGGCCGGACCTCGATCTTGCGAGCCGGCCGTCTGCCCGCGCCGCTCCACTTCGCTGGAAGTTTCCGGACACTTGCCTGCCTGGGCCTGGCCGACAAATTTGCGATCGCTCGCGGGCTATGGGCCATTCGTCGTGAGCACGCGCGGCGTACGGACCTGGAACAGATGACCATGCTCGCTTGGCTCCGAGAAAAAAAGCAGACTGAAACGGCCATCAACCGCTTCTGGCGCCAGATTCTGGTCAGCGCGATCAATGAAGAACTGGACCGTATGTCCGCCGGCGTGGGGATGCAGGTGTTTTGGCTTGGATTTCTGGCCCAATCGAATTCCTATCAGATGGGTATCCCGGCTGTCCCGCTGGGCGATTTGTACGCGCCGGAGGCGTGGAAGCGCATCGGGAATGTCAACCTGCATTTGCGCGAGCCAGTGGACCGGGCGATCGTCGAGAATGGATCCGTCCGCGCCATTCAAATGGGTGACGAGCAGCGCACGGCGGACCACTATGTTTGCGCTCTTCCCTTCGAACGAGTCCCTGCGGTCATTCCGGAACTCGAGATCGACTTAGACGGCTTTGAGCACTCGCCGATCACGGGTATCCATCTATGGTTCGACCGCAGCATTACGCAATTGCCGCATGCCACGCTGCTCGACCGCACCATTCAGTGGATGTTCAACAAATCGGGCGGGCGATATGTGCAACTGGTAGTCAGCGCCTCCCGCGGCCTGGTGGAGGTGAGCCGCGCCGATGTCATCGCCCTGGCGATCCGCGAGCTGGCGGAGTTTTTTCCCCGGGTGGCGGATGCGAAGATCGAGAAAGCGCACGTTGTGAAAGAAGTGCGGGCGACATTTTCAGCGCTTCCGGGGCTTGAGCCGGCGCGTCCCAGGAGTCAAACCAAGTTTCCAAATTTTTACCTGGCCGGAGATTGGACGCGCTCCGGCTGGCCGGCCACCATGGAGGGCGCGGTGCGTAGCGGGTATCTGGCCGCCGAGGCCGTCACCCGGGCGGCGGGCAAGGAACAGAAATTCCTGCTGCGATCGACAGTATCATGAATATTATGCGGCGACTGATTTTGTGTCTGGCTATATTGCTGCCGCTCCTGATTGGAGCGCCGATGACGACTCTGACGATCGAGGTGAAAACCCCGGCGGGAAAGCCCGTGGAACACGCCAGCGTCATTGTGAAATTCGTGAAGGGCCATTCCATCGTGAAACTCGGCAAGAAAATCCGGACCGAGTGGGAGCTGCAAACTAACCAAGAAGGCCGCGCGAAGATCCCGCCCATCCCGCAAGGATCCATTCTGATTCAGATCATCGCCAAGAACTATCAGACCTTCGGTGGAACTTTCGAAGTGGATGACGAGGAGAAAACCATCGAAATCAAACTCAAGCCGCCCCAACCGCAGTACACCGCGCACTAGTTAAGCTAGGGTCTGGGGCAAGTGGCAGGTGCGGGCCATGCCCGAGCCCCAAGTCCCCAGCCCCGGTCACTCCACCAGGCGATCCAAGGCATCGCCGGTCAGGCGGAACAGTGTCCAATCATCCAAGGGCGCCGCGCCGAGGCGTTTGTAGAAATCGATCGAGGGCTTATTCCAATCCAGCACCGCCCATTCAAATCGGCCGCACTTGCGCTCTTTGGCAATCCTGGCCACATGAATCAGCAATGCTTTCCCGATTCCCTTGCTACGATGCGGAGGATCCACGAAGAGATCCTCAAGATAAATCCCGCTACGTCCCAGGAACGTAGAGAAATTGTGAAAGAAAAGAGCGAAGCCGACGGGTTCATCATTCCAATAGGCGATGCTGACCTCCGCCCTGGGACGAGCGCCGAACAGCGCATCGCGCAAAAGGTCTTCAGTGGCCACAACCTGATGCGACAGCTTCTCGTACTCCGCGAGCTTCTTTATGAAACTCAGTATCAGCGAAAGATCGCGCTCGGTGGCGGATGCGATGCGAAGAGCCACAGGGCCTTCGATTAGAAAATCAGCTTCGCGCCGAGTTGGATCGATCGGGCTCCGGCGGCTCCCGTGATGAAGCCGAAGTTGGAGTTATTGATATCCGTGATCGGGTCGTTCCACTTCGGCGTGTTGATCACGCTGAAGGCTTCACCACGGAACTGGATTTTGAAACGCTCCGTAATGTTGAAGTTGCGGAAGACGGACGCGTCTAATCCCCACTGGCCGGGGCCGCTGATCACGTTCCTTCCCAGATTGCCGAATTCCGCGCCTGGTTGCGCGAAGCAATTGGTGGTTATCAGTACTGGGTGGTCCTTGTCCACAGTGAAATTACAGCTTGTCGGATTGAACCACGTGGCGTCGCGGCCATTGCCCTTGGTTACCTGGATCCCACCCGGTCCAAAGTAATTCAGAGTGTTGTTGTTGCCCGGCGCCTTCAACCCAGCGGAACTCCCGAGGAAGCCGCTGCCGCCTCCCGCGCTGTTTGAAAGTGGATGTCCGGAGTAGATGGTGAGAATGCCATTCAACTGCCAACCACCCAGGACCGCTCCAACGGGGCCGGATGTCAGATATTTTTTGTTTTTTCCGAACGGCAGCTCATACACGTAGCTCTGAGCAAAAGTGAACTTGCGATCGAAGTCCAACCGCCGCCAGTTGCGCCTCGGATTGATGTAGAAGTCGAGTCCGGCGTCCTCCGACTGCATGCCCATGGCCTTGGCATAGGTAAAGGACGTGGTGAGAGCGAATCCACTCGAAAAACGCTTGTCCAATTTAGCCTGAAGGGCGTTGTACATCGAGCTATAGCCCACGTAGCGATCTTCGACACTGGCCTTCTTCCCAAAAAGTTGGAACAAAGGCTGGCCGGCAACGTCCGCTCCCAACGTAGTGGACGCGTTCAAGTTGTAGTTCGCGGGCTGATCCACGCCATGATTGCCGACATACGCAACCTCGAGTGCGAGATTAAAGGGCAGGGATCGCTGGATCGCAAAGTTCCAAGACTCGGTGTAAGGCTCGCGGAATTTCGGGTTGATGAAGAAATAGGTCGAGTTCAGATCCGGGTTAGTAATGATCCCGCTGGATGGAATCGCGACCGGAAGGAACGGCGGGAAACCGTTCTGGAAAGTGGCAGGTTGTCCACTCGGTAGTGCTACCGAGCAGAAGCTACAGTTCGGCGTAAACACGTTGTTTTGTTTCACCGGGTAATTGTAGGCATAGGTGTTGTCCGGGAACGGCGCGTAGCTGATGCCGAAACCGGTTCGAATCACGGTTTTGTCGTTCAAACGATAAGCGATTCCCAAACGCGGAGCAAAATCCTTGTAGTGTTTCTCAAGCCCAAGGTCCAGCGGATTTCCGCCGATGCCGGCGATCACCAAAGTGTTATTGGTGGGATTGTACTGCGAAAAACCAGCTTTACTGGCTGGAGTGGCTGGTGGATAGAATTCCCAACGTATGCCAAGATCGAGCGTTAATTTCGGAGAGACTACCCACTTGTCCTGCGCGAATGCGAAATATTCCCACGCGCGATAAGCCGGAAAAATAACCGGATAGTCGCGCCCGACATCCGCCGGAACATCCAGCAGGAAGCTGGCGAAGGAGTTGACGAAACTGGTCGGCGCCCCGGTAATGGAGGTCTGGGCCACGCTGAACTGATATCGTCCGCGGGGATTCTTCGTCTGGGTCTGAAGCAAATCGTCGCGAATGCGACGCATCTCGTAGCCGAACTTAAAGGTGTGATTGCCCTTGGTCTTGGTCCACGTGTTCGAAAACAGAATGTTGGTCTCCGCCCGAATCCACGGCAAGCTCGCCGAGAATCCAATAAACGGATCGCCGAAATTATCGAGAGCGATCTGCGGAGGTCCGCTGGTCCAGGGAATACCGTTGATGCCCGGAATGCCAAGCTGGTCGGACGTGTTTTGTCCATACCCGAACTGCTGGGCATCGTTGCGATAGCGGTTGACGCCGGCGCGCACTTCGGTAATCAAGCTGGGAGAGAACACGTGGGTGAAGTTGATGGCGCCGCTATGCGTTCCTTGGATGCCGGTGCCCTCAAAACCGTTTCCGCTCACACCACGCGGTCCGCCGTAGATCCCGTATACGGAAGCATCGGTGGTGACCGGCCGCGAGAAGCTGTATCGAACCGAGAGACGATCCCTATCGGTCTGGTTATGATCCACCTTCACGTCGAACTGGTCCGTGGTGCGGGAGAAGGGACTGTTGACGAAGTAGTTCTGGCTGAACGGATTGGTTAGCCCGCCCAAGTTCGGCTGTGGGATGATACTCAGGATTTTTGTGGAAATAGGGTTGATCCTATCCTTGGGGATGATGTTACCCGCAAACGGCGTTCGTCCGGCGCCCGTGGAGAGATCGCCGGTGTTCGGATCATAAATCACAGCCACCGGTTTTCCCGGAGCGGCAACGTTCAGATTTCCCGTCCGCATGTCCGCCAAGGGCACCGTCAGTCGATCGTTGTTCGCGCTATGATCCTCGACGCGCAAATAGTCGCCGAAGAAGAATGTCTTGTTCTTGCGGATCGGACCACCGACCGTGCCGCCGAAATAGTTGTAAGTGAAGTGGCTGCGCGCGGGATCGTACCAGTTCCTGGCCGCGAGCGCGCTGACACGATTGAACTCATAAACCGATCCGTGGATCTGGTTGGTGCCGGACTTCAGGATGACGTTGGTGACGCCGCCGGTCGCGCGTCCCAATTCCGCCTCGAAATTGCTGGTGGTGACGTCCACCGTGAGCAGCGCTTCCTGGGGTGGAATGAGAACTTGCAGCAGGCCTGTACGCTCGTTGTCGTCGATTCCTTCCAGTTGCAGGTTGTCGCCCAAGCGCGACTGTCCATTGAATCTCGTCGCCAAACTCACCTGCGGGTTAAAGAATGCCGAGTGTTGACTTTCCGGCAATGCCGCGCCGGGGACCAGGATCGTCAAGCTTTGGAAATTGTGGCTCCCGCCCAGCGGCAGCTCGCTTAGTTGTTTGGTTTCGATCTTACGGCCTGTGTCGGCTCGCTCCGTCTGAAGTATCGGCGCTTCACCGGTCACGTCCACAGTTTCGCTGACTTGTCCTGGCTGTAAACTGAGATCGACGCGCTCAGAAGTGTTGACGATTACGTCCACGCCGGCGCGCGAAGCTCGCTTGAAGCCGGCCTGCTCTGCAACCACCGTATAGGTGCCAGGCGGCAGGTCCGGGAAGGCATAGTTGCCGCTCTCGTTTGTGTTGGTGATACGGGTAAAGCCCGTGTCGCGCTCGGTAATGGTGATTTTGGCATTCACAACCACGGCGCCCGAGGAATCCGTAAGTGTTCCCACGAGCGACCCGCTGACGGCCTGTGAAAAAGCCAAGCTGGCGGCCAACATTGCCAGCAGCAGAAGAATACAAATCGAACGTAGACTTGCCATGACGTTTCCCCTAAACTTCAGATTTGAGGTCAAACCGGACCCAACCCCAGTTACACGAAATTATAGGTCATAAGATCGTCTGACAGCAAGGGCTAAGTTTTCGAGTTTTCAACGCAAAGTAGAAAGGACGGCGCACTGCATTCCTGGGCCAACCTCAGCGACGAGGAGGCCGCGGCACTGGTCGGCGAAGCGCATCGCCTCGGCCACAAAGTGGCCGCGCCTGCCATGGGTGAGGAAGGCATCGCGTCGGCCCTGCGCGCTGGGGTGGACGCCATCGAACATGGCGACGGCTTGGACGAAGAACTGATGGACCAGATGATCCCGTCGCGGCGTGTACTGGTGTCCCGCGCTGTATGCCGGCGTCTACGTCGCCCAGGGCCGCGCCGATGCGGGAGCACACATCTGGCTGGAGATGATGAAAATCGAGAGAAGGCGTTTCGCCGCGGTGTCGAGAAGGGTGTGAAGATCAGCTTTGACAGGGACGCCGGTGGATTCTCCTGGCCGGAAAACGAAGCCAAGGAGTTCGGCTACATCGTGAAGTACGGCATGATGCCGATGCAGGCCATTCGCTCGGCGAACGTGATTGGGGCTGAGCTTCCCGGCGGGCTGGAGCACGTCGAGTTCGTGATGAAAGCGGGGAAGGGCTACAAGAAACCCTGATTCACAGGCTAAACCCGCGCTACCAGGTAGCGCGAGCTTCAGCCGATGAGTTGTCGATCACGGAAAGCGCTGCACGCACAAACCGCCGTTGGCGTTTAACCAGTTCTGCTGAATCAAATAGTTACGCGTACCGAACGTCTGATTGGCTTGCGCCCCGTTCGAGGTCGTGAACGTCGCGCCGAAGTTGAAGTTACACTTATCGGCGTTCTCCTGTCCGCGCCGGTCGAACCAGGCGTTTAAGTCCGGATCGCTGGTGGATTCCTCGAATTCATGGGAAATCACGTTGACCATCTCGTCCGCGTCAAAGTTGCCGTTGGGAGTGATGCTCTGCACTGAGCAAGCCGATGGACAGCGGGCGCCATCGCCAACGAAGCTATACTTGATGTCCAGGCCATTAATGGCGGCATGCGTGTGGAAGCCGCAGTACTGCGTGCAGAAGCCGCTGGTTTCGTTCACCTCCGGTGAAGTGAGGACGAAATACACGCCGTTCGGATCCGTCGGATTCGTCGAGGCCACAATGGATACCAGATTGGCATCGGTGATGTTGTTGCCGAAGGGACTCCCGACACTCACCTGCCCGGCGAACGTCACACTGTTGGCCACGTGGTTGCCGGAACCGTCAAAATAAGTGGTGTTGATGTTGTAGTACGGACTGCCGCCAAAATGCTGCGCGTAGTCCGCCAGAATCGTTTGTGCCCCGGTGAGAGTGCTGTTGGCGGTCCAGTTGCCGTAATAAATGAAGTGCATGTGGGTAGTGCCCAACATGACGGGGCCACCATGGTAAGAGATGCCGTTTGAGCCTGATCTCGCGTTATTCGTCGCGAACGGGTCCGGCGCGAGCTGATGTTGCATTGTGCCGCCCCCCTTTCCCTCAGGGCGAGTGTCGTCATCTCGGCCCTTATCCTTGTCGTCGGCGGCGAGGGACATCGCCGTGAGCGCCGCCAATCCAATAATCGCCAGTCTGTTTCCCAAATGCTTGTTCATGCAGGTCTCCTTTGGAGAATAGTGGGAGAACGCTATCAAAGTTCTCATGCCGTGGCAATTCTAATCTTGCAAAGTACAAAGTAGAAAGTGTCAACGCAAAGTAGAAAGCCTATTCTCAGTGAAGAAGAACGGCCAGGAACACAGGTGCACCGGTCTCGGAAATTACGTTCCCTGCCGGGATGATCCAAGCCGTGGCGTTGGCTAGGCTAGAGGCTTCCTCCCCAGGCGACCTTGTCCGTTGACAAGCTGAGGCTTTCCGGATGCCCCTCGCCAAGGGGGTGGTCTCGCATGTATGGGGCATTCAGCTCTGTTGAAGACGCGGTCCAAACTATTGAATCCACTCGGCCGGCCCGCCCGTGTCTTCATCGCCTTTGGTGGGCTGCAGGCCCATGGGCACTCTGTTGAAGACGCGGTCCAGATTATTGATTCCACGGAAGCCTCCCGCTGCGTCTTCATTGCCTTTGGTGGGCCGCAGGGCCCATGGGTTCTCCCTTGGCGAGGAGCACTCGCAACGCCTCAGCTTGTCACCAGGGGAGGAAGCCTGTTCCCAACAGTCACGGCTCGGTTTGATTTAGAGAAAGTTGGAGCGAGCCGCGCGTCGGCAACTTCCTATCCGGGGGCGGCGCGGCGAGGAGCCTTCGGGTTGCGTTTCGCCGATTTGGATTTTTCGGGAACATCGCGCACGGGCGCGAGTTGAGGCGGATTCGCTGCCAGGAAAAACGCCAACAGACCGGATGGCCAGAGTTGCAGGAATAGACGTTCCATCGAAGTATTCATTTGCCAAGCCACATCGCCGGTTAACAGGACGTAAACGGCGAAGTCGCCGATGGCCATCAGGCTGAGAGCGATCAGGAGCGTCCCGAGCGAGAGCCGGTCGCGCGCTTCGACTTTGAATCGTATCAGGAACCAGTACGCGGCCATGAGCAGGGCCAGCGGAACCAGGAATCCGCCGACCACGAAGAGCGCTTTGATGAAGCCTTCAATGGTGGTGACCCAACGGCTGAAGTCGGTGGCGTGGGCGATCACGTCGTGCATGGACCTGCTCATCAGATCGTTCGGCGGGGCGAAACGAAACTTGAAGAACGCAACCACGGCCAAAGGCGGCAAAGATCCGGCGGCGAAGCGCAGCAATTGCGGCAGCATGCCAGCGCGATTTCCGTAGCGGATAATCGCCAGTATGCGGGCGGCGATAATTACGGCCAGGAACATCAATCCCTCGTTCTTGGTCCAGGCTGCGAAACCCGCCATGAGTCCTGCCAGAACGCTGAAGCGCAGGTCTTCGGGATGACGATCCTGGAGACACAGCAGCGCCAGGGTGGCTAGGATCGCGAAGCTCAACGGAATGTCGGCGTATTGGTTGGCGGCGTTCTCCGTGAAGGAAATCGTTCCAATTAGCAGGATGCCGCCGGTAAATGCCTGCGCCTTGCCGCGAAGGATTCCAAGCGTCGATGTAAGGATACCGGTTGTTCCCAGCCCGAAGAGAAAAGCGACCCCGATCGGCGCGGCAGTGGATTCGGTGTGGGCCAGCGTCCACAACATGGCGACGATACCGGGCAGCAGCAGCGGATAGTCGGGATGCGACCAGAAGAGTTGGGAGCTGAATGCGTCCTTCCAGAATTGGCCGCCGCGAACGAAGAACCGCGCGCGCAAGTTCCAGATGGACCAGGCGTCCCACTCGCCATGCGGTTTGTTCATGGAGTAGACGACGAACACGGTGGCGCCGATTGCGACGGCCAGCAGGAACAAGCCGGTTAAGTATTTGGGCGTCTGCGGTCCGGGGGCCCATTCCAACGCGGGCCCCGAACGCTTCGAAAGGATTACTCCCGCGAGAATTCCAGCCATCGCCAGTCCTTCCACCAGCGCGATCGCGACCAGGTTCGGCCCGATGGTCCCCAGGCACAAAAAGTAAAGACAGGATGCGATTCCGATGCCGGCGCCGCCTCCCAGGGAACAGATAAATACGTTGTGGAGCGACCAACCGAGTGGCGCCGGGAACACCCAGCGCACCAGGGCGCTCCCCGTCAACCAAACCAGCAGCAGAACAAGTATGGCGATCATTTGGTGGTGTTGTGGACCAGGAAGACATCGTGTCCGAATTGATTCCCCAGCACCAGGTTCTTGGCGCGAAGCTTGGCTTGATCCGGATTATTGGTGTGGAAATTTCCAACCAGGAGCGGTTCTTCCGTGGAGGACTTGACGATCGCCGGAACCAGCGTGTATTGCGTGAGGAAGAACTCACCCTGAGCGCTTACATCAGCCGGCGGGTTATCGGAAACATAACCGAAGACAGAGCGGGGTGGCATGGATTTTCGGAACACTTCAAAGCGGTCTTCGAAATCGGAGACTCCAATGCTCTGCGTGCCTCTGGTGTTGATGGCGATCAGATCGAGCAAAATCCAGCAACTGGATGT
>CATPCJ010000144.1 GCA_955652915.1 uncultured Bryobacteraceae bacterium | reverse complement strand
GTCGCTACACTCGGCGCAGTACGCGGGCTGGTAACGTGATGATCGCCCAGACTAATTCCAGAACACCGCCTACGGCGATGCCCACCAAACGGAATGGTAGCAGCAACAACCAGACGATCGGGTAGAGGAACAACGCGAAGAGAGCGAGCGGCCAGCACAAGATGAAAAGTATGCACCACAGCAGGAATCCAATCATCGCGTAACCCTCCTGTGGGGGATACGCCGCGCCGCGTTCACTTGTTCCAAAGGAATGGAGCGGGAGACGGGATTCGAACCCGCGACTTCAACCTTGGCAAGGTTGCACTCTACCAGCTGAGCTACTCCCGCAACCGCCGAGACTACAATTGTCGCTCGGAGCACGCAAAGCTGTCAAATTTGACTTACAAACCTCGCGAAGACGGTGGTTTACAGATAGGTTACAAGTGCCGGTAGACGCTCTCCCTAACATTTCGAAGCCATACTGTTTTATGTAACTTGTTGACAACAATTGCTTTAATGGTCCAATATTTTGTGGCCGAAGCATGCTTGGATTGTGTTAGACTGATTTTTCCGCAAGCACGCGTGCGGGTATCTACGGATATGCCTGCGACGCGGTTCACGTCGGTTCCCAATAAGAATCGAAGACTAGAGGTTTAGGTTTTCCACAACATGTGGAAAACTTGTGCAAAAGCTGCGGGGATAGTGACAAACGAATGAATATTTGGGATCAAATAAAGGGCCTGATGGCCAGCAAGATCAGCACGGAAGCCTTTGAAAACTGGCTGTCGAAAACGGTTCTTATCCGAAGCGAGGGGTCGCGGCTCTGGGTGGGGGTCCCGGATGCGGTCACGAAAGACTGGATTCTGCAAGAGTACACCTCCGACATCTGGTCGGCTATCCGCGACTTGAGTCTTCCGCTTCGTCAGATAGTGTATGAGATCCAGGATTCCGCTCAACCAATGAACGGAAAAAACTCGCAATATCGCGGAAGTCATCATGGAGGTGAAGACAAAGCCGAGATTGTCTTCTCGCCGTCCATCAGCTTGAATTCGAAGTTTACGTTTGAAAGCTTCGTGGTGGGCTCCTGCAATCAGTTCGCGCACGCTGCCGCCCAAGCGGTGGCGACCAGCCCCTCCAGAACCTACAATCCCCTGTTCATCTACGGCGGCGTGGGGATGGGCAAGACGCATCTGATGCATGCTATCGGCCGTTCCCTGGTGGACCAGCATGCCGGCATGCGAATTATTTACACCTCGAGTGAGCGGTTCATGAATGAGATGATCACGTGCATCAAGAACGAGCGCATGCAGCTCTTTCACCGGCACTACCGCTCCGCCGATGTGCTGCTGATTGACGACATCCAGTTCCTGAGCGGCAAGGAACGTACACAGGAAGAATTTTTCCATACCTTCAACGATCTCTTCGAGCATCAGAAACAAATCGTGATCTCGAGCGATTCGCCGCCGAAGAACACTCCTGGCCTGGTGGAACGTCTGCGTTCGAGGTTCGAGTGGGGATTGATGGTGGACGTGCAGCCTCCGGACCTTGAAACCAAAATGGCTATCCTCGATAAAAAAGCGGAGATGGAAGGCATTAAGCTACCCGAGGAAGTCCGGATCTTCATTGCGACCAAAGCAAAGTCCAACGTTCGTGAGCTGGAAGGCGCGCTCATCAAGCTGATAGCCTACTCAGCGGTTACAGACTCGCCAGTGACTCTGGCAATGGCGCAACAAGTTCTAAAGCATCTGACGCACGGGCAGGAGCGCAGGATCAGCATCGACACAATCATCAGGGCTGTCGCTGAAAAGTTCGCGCTGCAGCCCTCTCAACTGAAACAGAAGACGAATGAGCGTAAGATCGCCTATCCGCGACAGATCGCCATGTATCTGGCCAAGGAACTGACTCCGGCGTCTCTACCGGAGATCGGGCGCACCTTCAACGGCAAACATCATACTACCGTTTTGCACTCCATTCAGAAGATCGATCGCCTGCGGCACCAGGACCAAGATTTGAACAGTCTTCTTCACAGCGTAATCGATTCAATTCAATAGGCTTATATGAGTTTTCCTCAAATGGTAGCCAGGAAGACCTGTCAGTACTGTGCGGAATCGGCGACAAGCCATTTTTTTAACAGAAACGCACCTGAAGATCCACAGCTTTCAGTGGCGGGAAGCTTCTGGATTTTGTATAATTTAGAGAGAAATCAACATTTCGACAGGGCCTACTAATACGGTTCTTAAATGTATAAGTAATTGTGGGCACTAGAACTAGTAGCGCGCAGGACCCAAGAAACCGAAGCTAGGAACAGGGGAGACGATGGAGTTCACAGTCAGCAAGACCGATCTGGTGCGTGAGTTGAATCTATCGCAAGGCGTGGTCGAGAAGAAGACCACCATCCCAATTCTGTCCAACGTGCTGGTGGAAACGGCGGGGGATCGCATTAACCTGACAGCCACGGATCTGGAGTTGGGAATTCGGAGCTCCTGCCCGGCGCGCGTGAAGAAGGCAGGAGCGGGCACCATTCCCGCCAAGAGACTTCTGGATTACGTTCGTTTGTTGCCGGATGCCGATCTTGAAGTGAAGCTGCAAGAGAACCAGTGGGCCAGCCTGGTGTGTGGACGCTCACGCACCAAGATCGCAGGGATGTCGCGTGAAAGTTTCCCGGAACTGCCGCAAATGCCGGCGGTGCTGGCGCAGATTCCGGTGAGCGTTCTGGTGTCGATGATCTCGAAAACCATTTTTGCAATCTCGGCGGAAGAATCGCGTTTCACACTGAATGGATCGCTGCTGATATTGAAGAGCACTGGACTGGCGATGGTGGCCACGGATGGTCACCGCCTGGCGATGGTAGAGAATCCGATTGAGCTGGCGAGTATAACCACTCCGTTCCGTGCGTTGCTGCCGCGCAAGGCCATGGGTGAGCTTGTAAAGCTGGGGCAGGACGCTGCTCCGGACGCTGTGCTGCAGTTTTCCGGAGATGAAAATCACTTATTCTTCCAGTTGGGAGAACGCATTCTTCTGAGCCGCAAGCTAACCGGCAACTTTCCGGATTTCGAGCGAGTGCTGCCGAAGGATCAGCCTCACTCAGTGATTTTAGATCGGGAGGAACTGCGAAAGTCGGTAGAGCGCGTGGCGCAGTTTTCCGACGAGCGGTCGCGCGCCATTCGCGTCAAGGTGGCGGAGGGCGAGCTGCACATTCACTCGTCGCTCTCGGAAACCGGGGAAAGTGAGGAGAGCCTGCCGGCGGACTACCTGGAGACCCCGGTGGAAATAGGCTTCAATGCGAGTTATCTGCTCGATTTCCTGCGCGCCACCACCGAAGCGCAAGTTGCCTTTCATTTCAAGGACGCGCACAGCGCCGGGGAGTTGCGGCCGGCCGGCGAGGCAGCAGCGAATTACAAATACCGGTATGTAGTGATGCCGATGAGGATTTGAAAAGGAGCCTCCTGACTCCGGCCTCTAGCTTCTCGAAGGACTGAAAGATTCATGGCAACAAAAGAAGTTTCTCCCGCGGGTGTTTACGATTCCACAAGTATCAAGGTGCTGGAAGGCTTGGAGGCGGTGCGTTTGCGGCCGGCGATGTATATCGGCTCCACCACTGAATCCGGATTACATCACTTGGTTTATGAAGTGGTGGATAACTCGGTTGACGAAGCGCTGGCCGGGCATTGCGACACCATCAGCGTTACCATTCACATCGACAATTCCGTCACGGTAATCGATAACGGCCGAGGAATTCCCGTGGACCTGCACGAGGAAGAGGGCGTGTCGGCTGCCGAAGTGGTGATGACCAAGCTGCACGCCGGCGGCAAGTTCGATTCGAAGAGCTATAAAGTCTCGGGCGGACTGCACGGCGTCGGCGTGAGCTGCGTGAATGCACTCTCGGAGCTGCTGCAGCTCGAGATCTGGCGCGAAGGCTATACCTGGGAGCAGGAATACCAGAAAGGCATTCCCAAGGCACGTCTGGCGAAGGCGGGCAAGGCTGGAAAAAAGACCGGGACCAAGATCACGTTCAAGCCGGACACCTCCATCATGGCGGTGGTGGAGTTCAACTATGACACCTTGGCGCAGCGGCTGCGCGAATTGGCATTTCTCAACAAAGGCCTGACCATCACGCTGCTGGATGAGCGCGTGGAGCCGGCCAAGACGCACGAGTTTCATTACAGCGGCGGAATCGCCGAGTTCATCAAGCACCTGAATCGCGGCAAAGCGGTGCTGCATGAGAAGCCGATCCACTTCGAAGGCGAGCGCGAGATGCCGAACCTCGGCTTGCTGACGATGGAAGTGGCGCTGCAGTATAACGACGCGTATTCGGAGAGCGTTTTCAGTTTCGCCAACAACATCAACACCGTGGATGGCGGAGCGCATCTCAGCGGATTCCGCAGCGCGCTGACGCGCACCATCAACGCTTACGGCCAGGCAGGCGGTTTGTTCAAAGACGTGAAAGAGAACCTCTCGGGCGACGACGTTCGCGAGGGATTGACGGCGGTGATCAGCGTGAAGCTGCCGCAGCCGCAATTCGAAGGACAGACCAAGGGCAAACTGAATAGCGATATCGGCGGGTATGTGGTGCAGTTCGTCAACGAGAGGCTGGGCGAGTTTTTCGACAAGAATCCGGCGGTGATGCGGAAGATTGTCGGCAAGGCGATCGAGGCCTCGCGCGCGCGGGAGGCGGCGCGTAAGGCGCGCGATCTGACGCGCCGCAAGGGCGCGCTGGATTCCGGCGGACTACCTGGCAAGCTTTCGGATTGCCAGGAGAAGGATCCGGAGCGCTGCGAGCTGTTTCTGGTGGAGGGCGAATCGGCCGGTGGGACGGCGAAGTCCGGGCGAGATCGGCGGTATCAGGCCATACTGCCGCTCAAGGGCAAGATCCTGAACGTGGAAAAGGCCCGCTACGACAAGATGCTGGGGCATGAGGAAATCCGCTCGATGATCACCGCTATCGGAACCGGTATCGGCTTGACCGACTTCGATGTCACCAAGCTGCGCTATCACAAGATCATCATCATGACGGACGCCGACGTGGACGGATCGCACATCCGTACGCTGCTGCTCACGTTTTTCTTCCGCCACATGCAGGAGTTGATCAAGCGCGGTAATGTTTTTGTGGCGCAGCCTCCGCTGTACCGCATCAAGAAGGGCAAGAGCGAGAAGTACATCAAGGACGACAAGGAGTTCACGCGCGAAATCCTGCGCCGCGCCACTGAGAATCTGACAGTGTCGACGCAGGCTGCAACAAAGCTGGAAGGCAGCGAGCTGCGAAGCTTCCTGATGTCGCTGGACGAATTCCAGCAGATTTTCCGGCGCCTGGAGCGCCGCTTGCGCGATGCCCGCGTGGTCGAAATCGTAGGGAACATCGACTTTCATCTGGACGCCAAAGCGGACTTCCATGAGAAAGCCAACCTGGAGCCGGTGGTCGCCGCACTGAAGGAAGCCAAGGTGCAGGCCGAGCTGAAATTTGAAGAAGAGCATGGCTCCTGGATGGTGGAATATCTCGATCCCACTAAAGGGGCCCGTAAAATCGGCGTCGATCTGGTGGTTCAGCCGGAATACCGCCGGCTGCGGACCATCGCGCGGCAGGTGGCGAAGTACAATCAGCCGCCGTTCACCGTGGCCAAGGAAGCCAAGACGGAAACGCTGCCCAACTGGCGCGAGTTGCTGGAGCATGTCAAGAGCGAGGGCATGCGCGAGGTTTCCATACAGCGCTACAAAGGACTGGGCGAAATGAATGCGGACCAACTCTGGTCGACTACCATGAACGCCGAGACGCGCACCCTTTTGAAGGTGGATCTACAGGATCTGGCCGAGACCGAAAACATTTTCTCGACGCTAATGGGCGAAGATGTGGAAAGCCGCCGCAAATTTATCGAAGAGAATGCGCTGGACGTCCGGAATCTGGACGTTTAACACTACTGGATTGTGATCGTGCCTGAACTGCCGAACCGCTGAGCATTCCTTACCGTCAAGGTATTGCGGCCTGCCCTCAATCCGGCGGGCACCACGAAGTTCACTTGATAGACACCGGCGAAGCCCGGCGCAAGGCCGGCGAATAGCACCTGTGCTTCAACATTGTTGATCGAAACCACGGGCGTGACCTTGGCTATTGCCGGCGGATTTGCCGGAGCCGGTTGACCAGCGGGAATCGCGGGATCGGTAACCCCCAAACCTGTTCCGAACATCTCCAACGTCTCCCCGGGCTTCGCGGGGTGAGCGTCGTCGGCCAAAATCGAGGTGCCCGCATGCAGCACCGCTGCTTGCTGCGTGTCGGTTACGAACACGGCGGGTCCGGTTGCTTGAATGGCGGCAACTTCTGCCGGCGTGACGGCTCCATTGTCGAAGGAAGCCTGAAAACTCGAGTTCGTCACCGGAGTTTCCTGAGGCAACTCAATATTGATCTGCCAGGGCGAAACACTCAACATCGGCACCGGCTTCGCATCCACCAGAACAGACGCGCCGCCCAACGCGAGCGGCAGGGGAAATCCAGCGGCGCCCGTGATCGAATCGCCCGAAAAATTGATTCCATAGACGGACACCAGCGATCCCGGCGACGGTGGGACCCCGGAACCTGCCGCTGCCGCAACGCCGCGGGAGCTGATCGCGCGAGGCGCATAGACAGCATGCAGCGCAGTACCGTCGATGTTGACTTGGTACACGGCCCCTGATGCAAAGCTTGAGGGCCCCAGCAAAAATGCGACGCGCTGGCCGTCATCGCTGATCACCGGCGATTGCGCGACGGAGTATTGAAACGCAGCGATGGGGACTCGCTTGCTGCCAGGGGGAGGAGGAGAGAGCGGCAGCAGAGAATAGATGGCGCCCGCTTGCAGGTACACACCGGTCTTTCCGTCCGCCGATATGGACGGGTTGCTTGCTCGCGGGCTGCCGAAAGTCAATTGCCGCGGCTGACCGCCAGGCTGCACCACCCAGATCTGCGGGTCCATGGTAACCCCGGAGTTGTTGAAGGCATTGTTAGTCTCGAAGAGGATGGTGTTTCCATCGGCGCTGATGGTGGCATTCGAGGAAAAGATAGCGCTGAGGACTCCGAAATTCGTCAGGTTGCGGATATTCGTGCCATCCAGGTTCATCACGTACACATCGGTCGCGGATGCGGCGAATGTCGGACCGAACGGCGCGGACGATGTGAAGACCACCAGCCCGTTGGCACTGATGACGCGCTGGGGCGAGGGCGCGAGTGAGCCGCTGTAAACCGGTAATTGCGTCACCGTGGTTCCGTCCGTACTTACCGTGTAGAACGGCTGGGTGCGGCGCACCGCGTACAAAATCCTGCTGCCATCCACCGTGGAATGGGGCGTCACGACGCATGAGAAAAAACACGCCGGGCAAACAACCAGCGGTTGGATACATCCCCGTGTATCGAGGTTCAGGCGGCTGGTTGTTCCGCTGGCGATGTCGACGATTCCAATACTTTCACCCTTCGGCTCGATGGCGGTGAAGAAGGCGCGAGACCCGTCGGTGAAAATTCCCGTGGAGGTGATATTTGTTACCAGCCTCCGGCCGCCGACATATAGATCATTGCCGATTTGCAAATTGCCTTGCGGTGTCACCGTCGATCCAAAGACCACCACGCTTCCAGTGGAGTTCAATGCGGGCGGATAGAAGCTGATGACGGGACCGAAAAAGACCGGAAGAGCTTGCTGTCCGAACGCAGCCAGCGAAATGAGTGACAGAATTGCGGCGATGAAGGCTCTCATGCATTCCTCCGGACGCGGCCATTCAATTATAGCCTGGACCGTTTCGTCTTTACTTTAAGAGCGTCGCTCTGCCAGGATAAGTCCATGTTCTGTTCGCGATTGGTTTTGGCTGGGCTCTTGATATGCTGCTCGTATTTGTCCGCGGATCGGCTGGACGATGCGACTCGCCAGCTTGCCCGTGATATTTTTCAGCAGCTCATCGAGATCAACACCACCGATTCAGTAGGCAACACCACCATCGCGGCCCAAGCCATGGCAAAGCGTTTGTTGGATGCGGGATTTCCGGCGAACGATGTAAGTGTGCTGGGTCCAAACGAACGGAAAGGCAACCTGGTGGCGCGATTGCGCCGGAGTGGCGCGGGCGCGCTAAAGCCCATCCTGATCATCGGCCATCTGGATGTTGTCGAGGCTTTGCGCGCCGATTGGAGCACCGATCCGTTTCAGTTCGTTGAGAAGGACGGCTACTTCTATGGGCGCGGCACCCAGGACATGAAGGTGAACGATGCCGTTCTCATCACCACGCTGATTCGCTTCAAGCGAGAAGGGTACGTGCCCAAGCGCGATATCATCCTGGCGTTGACCGCGGACGAAGAGGGCGGAATTTTCAACGGCGTGGATTGGCTTCTCAAGAATCGCCGTCCTTTGATTGACGCCGAATTCGTGTTGAATGCCGATGCCGGCGGCGTATTCACAGAGCGCGGCAAGCCGATCGACGTCGAAGTAGAAGCGACCGAGAAACTGTACGCGGATTTCCAGTTGACGGCGACGAATCCTGGCGGGCACAGCTCGCTACCGGTGCCCGACAACGCCATTTATCACATTGCGAACGCCCTGACACGTCTGGAGCGCACGCCATTTCCTTTCGAGTTGAACGCGATCACGCGAACTTATTTCGAACGGTTGTCGGCGGTCGAATCGAAACAGAATGCCGCCGATATGAAGGGCATTCTGCGGACGCCGCCGGACCAGGCGGCCATTGCTCGTCTCTCCGCCGACCCGCATTACAACTCCACCATGCGGACCACTTGCGTAGCCACCAGGCTAAATGCCGGACACGCCAACAACGCCCTGCCCCAGACCGCTCAAGCGGTGGTGAACTGTAGGATTCTGCCGGGACATTCGGCCGAAGAGGTGCGCCAGAATCTGATTCGCGTGTTCGGCGATCCGAAGGTGGTGGTCCGCCACATCGATGGCGCGACGAATAAGATATCGGATCGCGCGCCGGACACGCAGGCGATTCCCGCGACTCCGCCGCGCGCAGACGTCTTCCGGCCACTCGAAAAAGTTGTTGATGAAATGTGGCCGGGAGTACCGGTGGTCCCGGACATGGAAAATGGCGCGTCCGACAGCATTTACACGGTGGCTGCGGGGATGCCGAGCTACGGGATCGGCGGAATAGCAATCGATCATGACGATATACGGGCGCATGGG